>NZ_JBVJYM010000019.1:0-146107 GCF_055600495.1 Streptomyces sp. NPDC038213 | reverse complement strand
ACGGACAAGGAGTTCCTCCAGGACACCTCCTGGAAGATCACCGTCCCCCTCGCCCGCTGAAGCCGCACCACCCACCCACCCGGCAACAGCAGCCTCTCCCCGCAGACTTCACCAGAACGGAACCACCATGCCCCTGATCGTCCGACCCGCGCTGGCCGCAGGCGCCGGAATCGCGGCCATCGCCGCCACCCTGACCTTCACCACCGCCGAGGACTCCGCGCAGGGCCCGCAGAAGGCGCAGCGCTCCGAGGCCGCGGCGCCCGTAGCGCCCGTGGCCGCGGCCGCGCGCATCCCCGTACAGCTCAGGGCCGAGAACAGCGGCCTGTGCCTCACCATCCCCTCCGCCAGCCTGCGCAACGGCGTCAACGCCACCCAGGCCACCTGCGAGGACGGGGCCGAGAACCAGCGGTTCGACCTGTCGCTCACCGGCGCGGGCACCGTCGAGGTGCGCTTCAAGCACACCGGCAAGTGCCTCGACGTGGAGGCCTCCGGCACCAAGACCGGCACGGTCGTCCAGCAGTGGTGGTGCGTCCAGCAGGAGCAGCAGCGCTGGCGCCTGGTGAACGTCGACATCGTCAACGACCTGTACGAGCTGCGCCCCGCCCACCTGCCGGGCAAGGGCAACCGCTGCCTGGAGGTCAAGGGCGGCTCCAAGGAGTCCGGCGCGGCCACCCAGCTGTACGCGTGCAACGGCACGACGGCCCAGAAGTGGCGCTTCGCGCCCGTCTCGGCCGCCTGAGCACCCCGAAACACGCGAGAGGAAACGGATCCCCCCATGTCCCGGATCATCAAGACCGCCTTTGCGACCGGCGCCGCCCTCGTGGTGCTCACCGGCACCGCGACCTCCGTGCAGGCCGACGGCGGTGACTCCGCTGCCGCCGCTGCGGCCGCTGCGGCCCGTCAGGCCGCGTCCGCCGACGCCGCCCGCGCCGCGGCCGCTGCCGCCGCCCACCGCACCGCGACCGACCCTAAGGAGGCCGCGCGCGAAGCCGCGGAAGCCGCGCGGGAGGCTGCCGTCACCGCGCAGGGCGCGGCGATGGAGGCGAAGAGCCGCGCCGCCATGCCACAGACGATGGTCAACGTCGTCTCGGCCAACAGCGGCAAGTGCCTGGACCTCGAAGGCGGCAAGACCACGGACGGCGTGCCCGTCCAGCAGTACACGTGCGCCGGCGTGAACAACCAGAAGTGGAAGGCCGTCGCCACCGGCAACGCCAGCTGGGAGCTGCGCTCCGCCGTCGGCGACAAGTGCCTCGAGGTCGAGAACAGCGGCACCAAGAACGGCGCCGTCGTCCAGACCTGGAAGTGCACCGGGGGCGGCCAGATGCGCTGGCAGCTCAACCTCGTCGACCCGGCCGAGAAGCTGTTCGAACTCCAGCCGATGCACACCGACGAGATGTGCCTGGACGTACCGAGCGCCAAGACGGACAACGGCATCAACACCCAGCTGTGGACCTGCAACCGCAGCGAGGCGCAGCTGTGGAAGATCCAGCTCGCCAAGTGAGCCGGCCGGTCGGGCGTCTTCGGACTCCCCCGCCCGCTGGCCTGGCATCGACGGAACCGGCCCGCCCGGCATGAGCGGGCGGCCCTGAAGGGGCCGGTACTCGACCGAGTACCGGCCCCTTCGCCCACCCCGGGCATACGGCGGCACTCAGCGCGGCCCCGGGGCGGGAGCGGCGGCTCGGGAAAGATCCACAGCGGGTAGGGTCGTTCTGCAACACGACGCGAAGGGGAGCTTCAGTGGCGCGGGTTGCAGTGGTCGGCGGGGGGATCAGCGGGCTGGGTACGGCCCTCATGCTCGGGCGGCGGGGACATGCGGTCACCCTGTTCGAGCAGGACGGGCGGCAGGCCGGCGAGGACCTCGACCAGGACTTCCACCGGTGGCACCGGCCCCGGACGCCCCAGGCGGTGCAGCCGCATTCGCTGCTGGCGCCCGTGCGGACCGTGCTGCTGGCCGAGGCGCCGGACGTGTACGCCGATCTGCTGGCGCGCGGGGCGCGGGAGTGGCACGACTTCGACTGGTTCGGCGAGCATCCGCCGCACCGTCCCGGCGACGAGGACCTCGTGACCCTGCGCACCCGGCGGATCGTGGTCGAGGCCGCGCTCGCCGCGGCGGTGCGGCGGGAGCCGGGGGTCGAGGTGCGGCTGGGGCAGCGGGTGGGCGGGCTCGTCTTCGCGCCGCCCGCCGGGGGCGGGGACGGTGGCGAGGGGGGCCCGGGCGGCGGGGGCGGTGTGCCGCGGGTGGTCGGGGTGCGGACCGGTGGCCCGGAGGTGCATGCGGCGGATCTCGTCGTCGACACCACGGGGCGGCGTTCGCCCGTACCCGCCTGGCTGAAGGCGGCGGGCTGCCGGCCGCCCGTGGTCGAGAGCCACCGCACCGGGATCGCGTACCTGTGCCGCTGGTACCGGCTGCGGGAGGACGGGCCGCGGGATCCGGGGCGGGTGAAGACCGGTTCGGCGGGGCCGTACGCGTTCGCCGGGGTGTTCCCCTCCGACAACGACACCTTCGCCGTGAACATCGTGGTGTCCACCGCCGACCCGACCCGCGGCGCGCTCACCGACCCGGCGGTGTTCGAGGCCCTCGCCCGCCGCTTCCCGGCCTGCGCCGCCTGGCTCGGCCTGGACCCCGTACCGCAGTCGGACGTCCTGGCCATGGCCGGACTCGACAACCGCTGGACCTCCCTCACCGACGCGTCCGGCCCCGTCGTCACCGGGCTGGTCAACGCCGGTGACAGCCTCATCCACACCAACCCCACCTTCGGCCACGGCGTGGCCCTCGGCCTCCTGGCCGCCCAGCACCTCGGCGCGCACGCCGACGAGATCGCCGCCGACCCCGCCGTGTACCACGCCTGGGCGGTACGGGCCCTGCGCCCGTGGTTCGACGCGCAGACCGCGGCCGACCGGGCCCTCGGGCAGGGGCTCGCCGAGGCCGCGCCCGCCTCGGACCGGCGGGCCGCGGCCCAGGCGGTCTGCGCCTTCGAGGACCCGGTGGTCATGCGGGCCCGCGCGCAGGCGCGCCACCTGCTGCGGACCCCGAAGGAGGCGTACGGGACGGAGGAGGTGACCCGGCACGTGACGGCCTGGCTGGACGCCCACCCGGAGTTCACCCCCGTCCCGGACGGGCCGAGCCGCGCGGAGTGGGAGGCCGTGGCCGCCCGGGGGGCGAGCCGTGCCGGTCGCGGGGCGAGCCCTGCCGGTCGCCGGGCCGAAGGGTCCGGGCTCGGGGTGGAGGCCGCCGGGCTCGGGGCGGAGCGCCCTCATTCCGTCAGCCGCTGATATTCGGTTGTCGGGCGGCCTCCGGCTGTCGGCTAATGGCCGGTGATCACGGTACGGACGGAAGCGGGAGGCGCAGCCATCAACACCCAGCACGTACACGCGCAGGAACGGGCACACGCGCAGGAACAGGGACGCGAGCAGGAACAGGCACACGGGCAGGTGCCGGAGCGGGACCGGCCCGTCCTGATCGGGGTCCTCGCCCCGCTCACCCCGCCCGGGTGGGTGGAGGCGGGCCGCCACCTGCTGGCCGGGTTCGAACTCGCCGCCCGCGAGGTCAACGAGGCCGGCGGGATCGGCGGCAGGCCGCTGGAGCTGGTCGTACGGGACACCGCGGCGGACCCGCAGCGCGCCGTGGCGGCCGTGTCGGAGCTCGCGGAACTGGGCGTGGCGGCCCTGGCCGGCGAGTACCACAGCGTGGTGGCCCGGGCCGCGGCCGCCCGCGCGGAGGCCCTCGGGCTGCCGTTCCTCTGCTCCTCGGCGGTGCTGGACGCGCTCACCGAGAAGCCGTCCGACCTGGTCGCACGCCTCGCGCCGCCGCAGTCCAGGGGCTGGCGGGCGTACGCGGACTTCCTGGCCGGCGCGGGCCACCGGCGGATCGCGGCCGCGGCCCAGGACAACGTGTACTGGGCCTCCGGCACCGGCATCCTGCGCGAACGCCTCGCCGCGCACGGGGCGCAGCTCACCGTCCTCGACCTGCCCCGGCACTCCCCCGCGGAGGTCGCGGAGGCCCTGGTACGGGAGGAGGCCACCGCCCTCCTGCTGCTGGCCGGCACCCCCGATCCGGCCGTGCCGGTTGTCCGCGCGGTCCGCAGCGATCCGCGCCTCGCCGGGGTGCTGGTCGGGGCCCCGGCCGGGCAGCCGGAGTTCGACGAGTGGGCGGAGCTGCTGGGCGCGGACGGCGACTGCGTCCCCTTCCTCCGCTACCTGTCCGACTCCCCCGGCCCCCTCGCGGTCCGGGTGGAGGCGGCCCTGCGCGAACGGCTGGGCCGGGCACCGTCGTTCGTCGCCTTCGAGGGCTACGACACGGTCCTCGTCCTGGCCGCCGTACTGCGCGCACACGGTACGGAGCGCGCGGACGTCGTCGCAGCGGGCTGGGCGGACGTCTCCGCGGAGGGTACGCGGGGGACGGTCCGCTTCTCCCGGCAGCCCGGGACCGGGGTGTGGCAGTGGGCGTGGCCGCCCGTCCAGGTGGCGGAGGGCACGGGAGGGGGCGGGGACGGCGGTCCGAGGGGCGGCTTCCGCCGTTTGCACACCCACCCCGAGAACGCGTGAGCAGATCCCGAGCGCTCGTCCACACGCCGCCGGTCCTGCGAGGGAGCACCCCGGGTCGGGATCAGGCCGTTCCCCGGTCCTGCGGCACGGGCGGGTCCGCGGGCGGGCACCGATGCCCGGGTGCTCCCACTGAAGAGGTCCACCGTTTCACCGCCCTGTCGGCGCAGCTGACCGCTTCGACTCACCGGCCCTGGCGACCACCGGCCTGACCGGCACGTATGGCGAGGTGGCCGCCCGGCAGCTCCGCACGGACCTCTTCGCGCAGCTGCTGCCGGGCCGGCCGAGCGGCCGGACGAGGAGCCGTCTGCACAACCGGACGCGGGCGCGGAAGTGGACACGGACGCGGAAGTGAACGTGGACGCGGAAGTGGACGCCGCGGCCCGGACGTTCACGTACCTCTGGTACCCGGGCACCCGGCCGGGGCCGCCGCCCTTCGTGGTCTCGGCCCGGCCCTACGCCGAGGGCCTGGTCTGGAAGGCGGCCGGCCTCCGGGCACGCTGCTGCCGGCGGAACGCGTCCGGCTGACGTTCGACGCAGCGCAGGTGGTCCAGCCGGACCCGGAGGGCCGGCTCGCCGCCGTGCGCCCCGGGGCGGCGGAGCGCGAGATTCAGCTCCGCCACGAGGTGGGTGCGGATCTCCTCGGCGGTGGCGAGCGGGGGGGTGTCGGTCATGCGCCCGCCCTCGGACACCGGGCCGTGTCAGGCCGAGTCGGGCCGGCTGAGCGCGGCCACTGCGGCAGCCGCCGCCAGCGGGTCGCGGGGCGGGCGGCCGAGGAGTCGGGCCAGGTCGGGGGACGGGTCCGCCAGGAAGCCGTGGCGGACCGCCGTCGCGATGGAGACGAGCATCGGCGGCTGGAAGGGCAGCAGCCCAGGCGTCTCCTCGAGCAGTCGGCGGCGGTACTCGCCCAGGGGGATCGCGCGGTGCGGCACCCCGAGCGCTGCTGCCACCGCCTCCGCGCTGACCGGCGTACCGACGAGCTCGTACACCCGGCCCGCGTGCCGTTCCGGTTGCGCGGCCACCACGGCGGCGGCCTCGGCCAGGTCCCCCCGCACCACCGCAGCCAGCCCCCCGCCCCCGAATCCGGACACCAGCCCGTCGCCCTCCCACCCCAGCAGGGCTCCGAACAACTCGGCGTAGAGCCCGTTGCGCAGGATCGTGTACGGCAGCCCGCTCGCCCGTATCAGACGCTCGGTCGCGCGGTGCGCCAGCGCGAACCCGAGGTGGTCCCCGGCGGCGGTCAGGCTGGTGTAGACGAGGTGCCGCACCCCGTCCCGTACGGCGGCCTCCACGACCGCGGAGTGCCGGGCCACGACCTGGTCGTCCTCGGCGTACCCCGCCGACACCAGCACCAGCGTGTCCACGCCGCGGAGGTCGAGCGCGGAGGCGGGCCGGTCGAAGTCGAGGTACCGGTGACCCGGCCCCGCCTCCGCCCCCGCCCCCGCCCCCGGCGTACGGCTGCCGCCGATCGCAGCGGCGCCGCGGGTACGGAGGGCTGCGAGCGCGGCCGAGCCGAGGTTGCCGTTCGCGCCGGTCACCAGAATCATCGTCGATCGCCGTCTTCCCGTGGTGGTTCCGATCAGTAACTACCCTTTGATCGTCGGCCGCCCGCACACCGCCCACAAGAAGGCACTTGCATGTCACCCACGCACACCGAGGTAACCACCCCCGCCGGAGCGGCCGCCCCCGCCGAACTCGCCCCCTGCGGCAACCCGGACGACGGCCACCCGGACTGCGGCATCCGCGACGTACTCGACCGCATCGGCGACAAGTGGTCCGTACTCGTCATCGTCCGGCTCGCGAACGGCCCGCACCGCTTCCGCGAGCTCCAGCGCGCGATCGACGGCATCTCACAGCGCATGCTGACCCTGACCGTACGCCGCCTGGAACGCGACGGCCTCGTCCACCGCACGGTCTACCCGACCGTCCCCGCCCAGGTCGACTACCGCCTCACGGACACCGGCGCCGGCCTCACCCACCTCCTGAAGGCCCTGGCCGACTGGTCCCTGACCCACCGCCCCACCATCGCCGCCTCCCGCCACGCCTACGACCAGTCCCACCCCACCCACGAAATCCGCTAGCCCCGCCCCGGCACGGGTCAGCCCGGCCATATGGGCTGCCCGCTCGCGGAGTTCGGTCGGGGTGGCCAGCTGCGGCGGGGTTCGATGACCACCTCGGGCGAGGAAGACCTCACGACGCTGGCGGCAGGGACGATGGCGCTGCCCATGCAGACGCTGGCGGCAATGGTCGAGTGGCGGCCCACGGCGATGCCGGGGCCGAGGGTGATCATGCTGCCGGTCTGGACGTGGTCGCCGATCAGGCCCCCGAACTGGGACGTGGTGCACCGGTAGGGCGGTTCGTCGCCGGGGCCGTGAAGGACGATCTCCTTGACGGGTAGGCGCATGTCGTAGTTCCACAGGCTGATCGCCGCGATGACGAGGTTCGCGGACAGGTGGGCGTCGGTCCCGATGATGGAATGGCCGATGCCCACCTGGTGGCCGAGAACGGTGTTCTCGCCGACGAAGGAGTGGGTGACCTCGCATCCGAAGCCGACTGAGACGCCGGCGGCGAGGACGGAGCGCTTGCGGACGGTCGAGAATTCGTGGACGCGGACCCCGGGCCCGATGATCACGTCCTCGCCGATGATCGCGGTGGGGTGGATCCGCGCGGTGGGGTGGATCCGCACCGGCACCACCTGGAGGGCCTCGTCGTGGAGGCTGTCCCAGCGGGTGAGGAAGTCGGACAGCTCGAACTCGCTGATCTTCGCGTAGCCGGTGGGGTCCAGGCCGGACGCTGCGGGGCCGAGGACGTAGTCACCGATACGGATGGACTCGGGCACCTGGCTTGCTCCTGGTCGTCGTCGGGGCGGGAGGATCAGGCGGCTTCGGCGGCCTCACGCCGCAGGAAGTGGGGGAGGGCGGCGGGGGTGTTGTCGAGCCAGGCGACGTAGCGGGCCACGCCGGCAGCCACATGGATCCGGGGTTCCCAGTCCAGGGTGGCGGTCGTGCGGGTCGTGTCAGCCGTCCCGCCGAGCGGGTCGCCCTCGGGCAGCGGCCTGTCCTGGAACTCGGCCTCCCAGTAGTGGCCGCGGATGAGCTGAGCCACCTCGGCGATGGACGTGGCCTGGCCGGTGCCGATGTTCAAGGTCTGCCGGTCGGCGCCGGGTGCGAGCATGGCTCGGATCGTGGCTTCGGCGACGTCTTCGACGTGGACGAAGTCGCGGACCTGTCGGCCGCCGCCGTTCAGGTGCAGGGGAAGGCCGAGCTTCGCGCGCATCGCCATCCAGGCCACCACCCAGGAGTGCGAGCCCTCCTTAACGGTCTGGGGCTCACCGTAGACGGAGAAGTACCGGACCGACGTGTGGGAGATCTGCGCCTTGCCCAGCACAAGCGCGGTCTGGGCCTCACCCCACGCCTTCGTGTTCGCGTACACCGACAGGGGTGCCAGCGGCTGGTCCTCGTGCCAGGTCTGGACGTCGCGGCGCTTGGGGTCTCCGTTGCCGTAGACGGCCGCCGAGGAGACGAACACGAAGCGCCGTACGCGGGCGTTGCAGCGGCGGACCGCGTCGAGCAGGACCTGCGTGCCGGTGACGTTGGTCTGGATCGCGGCCATGGGGTTGCGGGTGCAGGCGGCGACGTCGGCGACCGCCGCGGCATGGATCACGTAGTCCGCTTCCCGGACGACGTGGTCCATCAGGGTGGCGTCGGCGATGTCGCCCACGATGGTGTCCCGGTCGGTGGTGTGCACGCCGAACAGGTCGGCGTAGACGGTGGCAGGGTAGGCGTCCAGCTTGCCCACGGCGATCACGCGGGCCCCGGCTGCCCGAAGGCGGGCGGTGATGCGGGAGCCCACCAGGCCCCCGCCCCCGGTGACGACCACGGTTGAGCCCGCGAGGGCGGCGGACAGGTCAGCGTCATTCAGCGGCACAGCGGTTCTCCTCGGATTCGGCAGGGGGGACAAGGGGGCGGGGAGGTTGCGACCGGGCCAGCTTGGGACCGCCTCCCCGCCACCCGGCAGGCACCGCCCTGGGCAGGGGTAGGCGCTACCGGAACGGACCGGTGGTGCAGCCCCGGGAAGCGTGATGAACAGTGAACTCCGCTGGGCCAGAGCTGAGTACGGTGGGGAAGGCAGGAACCCGTTCAACCCGTTCAAGATCGCCTTAAAGGGGGCCGAAGTTGGCAGGGGACCGAACGCCGAACAGCGCGTTAGCAGACGTGATCGCCGAGTCCGGGGCCACGTACTACGCGCTGGCCAGGGAGATCCGCTCTGTGGCGGCCGAGGCCGGCCAGCGGTTGAGCACAGGGCCGTCGGCCGTCGCCTACTGGGTCGCTGGGGGTACACCGTCCGGCCTGACGCCGTTCTACATCGCCGAGGCTCTGACGAGACGGACCAAGCGCCGGGTGACCGTTGCTGAGATCGGTCTAGGCTGCGAAGCCGGCGGGGCCATGGAAGCCGATCCACTGGCCGTCATCGCCGATCTCGGGAGGTCCGTCATGCAACGTCGCCGCGACTTCCTCGGCGCCACGTTCACCGCTGCTGCCGTCGGTCTGCCCCTGGCCTACGACCACGAGGCGGTCGCCGCAACGCTCCGCGCGGCCGAGACCGGCGGCAGCGTCGGCTCGACCGAGGTGACGACGGTCCGCCACCTGACTGAGACGTTCCGCAGCGCGGACGAGCGTCTGGGCGGCGGCCACGGACTGACCACCGTCACCGCATACCTGACAGACACTGTCGCACCGATGCTGACCGCCCGGTTCCCGTCTACCGTGATCCGCTCCGAGGCGTTCGGAGCGGCGGCCCAACTGGCTTGCCTGGTCGGCTGGAAGCACCACGACCTCGGCCGAGAGGGCGCCGCCCAGCGGTACTACCTGCTGGGCTACCAACTCGCCTGCGAGGCTGACCGGAACGGCCACGCCGCGTGGATGATGCGGGCCCTGACCCACCAGGCCCTCGACCTGGGCCACCCCGGCTCGTGCCCCGAGCTTGCCGAGGCGGCCCTGGGCAGAGCTGCGGGCAAGGTGGACCGGCAGACCGAGGCCCTGCTGTTGGTCACGTGTGCCAGGGCTTACGGGGTCGGTGGGAACGGTACCAAGGCCGCGCGGGCGCTTCTGGCGGCCGAGGACGCCGTGACGGACACCCGGGACGCGGTCCCCGCCTACGCCGCCGCCTCAGGGCCGGTGGCGGCCACGGTCGCCTCGCACATGGGCAAGACCCTGACCGCGTTGAAGGACCACACCGCGGCCGAACGGCACTACCGCCGGGCCCTCGAAGGCCGAACCCCGGGCACCTACCAGCTCAAGCACGGGCTGACCATGGCCAACCTGGGGCGATCGGTGGCCGGGCAGCACCGGCACGAGGAGGCCGTGGGCCTGTGGACCCGGTCCTTGGCCTTCATGGGCGGCGTGGTCTCCGACCGCAACCGGCAGGCGGTCAGGGAGATCCAGGCGGCGGCGGCCCGGTACGGCCGACGCGGTGTGGCCGGCGCGGCGAGCCTGAACCAGCGCGCCACCGAACTGCTCAACAACCAGGCGTGAAAGGAACGGACACCAGGATGCCGAAAATCGGGGTTGTGGTCCTCACCATGGGCGACCGGCCTGCAGAACTGGGAGCCCTGCTGGACTCCGTGGCCGCCCAGGAAGGCGATCCGGCGACCGTCGTGGTCCTCGGCCAAGGCGTGAAGCTCCCGCCCCTCCCGGACGCCGTGGACGGCGTGGAGCTGCCGGAGAACCTGGGGATCCCCGGCGGCCGGAACGCCGGCGTGGCCTGGCTGCGTGAGCGCGGCGGCGTGGACGTCGTCGTGGTCCTTGACGACGACGGCCTGTTGCCCCGCACCGACACCTTCCGGCTGATCCGGGAGGCGTTCGCCGGCAGGCCCCGCCTGGGTGTCGCCGGCTTCCGCATCGCGGACGAGACCGGGGAGAGTCAGCGTCGCCACGTCCCCCGTCTGGGTGGCAAGAACCCCATGGTGTCCGGGCCGGTGACCACGTTCCTCGGCGGCGGCCACGCCATCCGCATGACGGTGATCGACCAGGTGGGCGACTTCCCCACCCAGTTCTTCTACGCCCACGAGGAAACGGACTTCGCCTGGAGGGCGTTGGACGCCGGCTGGGAGATCGACTACCGGGCGGACATGGTGCTCCAGCACCCCCGCACCGAGGCGTCCCGGCACGCGGTCTACTACCGCAACACCGGACGGAACCGCGTCTGGCTGGCCAAGCGGCACCTGCCCGCCGTCCTGGTCCCGGTCTACCTCGGCACATGGGCCGCATACACGATCGCGCAGCGGCCCCCGCTGTCAGGCCTGACCGCCTGGTGGGCCGGCTTCTTCGAAGGGGTACGGGTGCCCTGCCCACCGCGACGGCCCATGCGGTGGCGGACGGTGTGGCGGATGACCAAGCTGGGCCGCCCCCCGGTCGTCTGACTACCGCCAACGGCTGCCCACCTGGTTCGAACGGCCGCCCCTGGAAACGACCCCAGCACGATGTGCGCCATGAACGCGCCAAGCTGGGCCTCCGCAGAGATATACGGGCTCGCGGCCCAGCTGGGCGATGAGGATCGGATCCGGTCGCCCGCCGAAGCCCTCCATCCCCGAGTGATCTTGGTCGATGACTCAAGATCCGAGAGGGCGCTGAGGGGGATGGAGGGGTAGGGGCGGCTAGCGGATCAGGGTCGCGTCGGCCCAGTCGGCGTGGTCGCTGTTGATGCCGTCGCCCGCGTCCAGGGCCTTGAGGGTGAGGGTGGTGACGCCGGTGACGTCCACGTCGATCGAGGCCGTCGGCGTGTTCGGGGTCATCGGGGCCGGGGACTCGTACAGTTTGCGGCCGTCGGCCCAGACCTCGAAGCGGACCGTGGCGTTCGCCGTGACCTCGTCGTCGATGCCGACCGCGGAGCGGAAGCGCTCGTAGCCGCCGTTGAGGGCGTAGGTGATCGTGCTGTTGGCGTGGGTGCCGAGGCCCTTGGCGTACGTCGTGCCGTTCAGCCTGATCGGGTTGCCGTCGATGCTGCGGTCCTTGCGGGTGGTGCCGAAGTCCGTCTGGGCACTGGTCCAGTTCAGGTCGCTGAGGGCGGTGGGGGTGGTCGGGCGGGTGATGAGGCGGGCGCCGGCCCAGTCGGCGTGGTCGCTGTTGATGCCGTCGCCCGCGTCCAGGGCCTTCAGGGTGAGGGTGGTGACGCCGGTGACGTCCACGTCGATCGAGGCCGTCGGCGTGCTCGGGGTCATCGGGGCCGGCGACTCGTACAGCTTGCGGCCGTCGCCCCAGACCTCGAAGCGGAGGGTCGCGTGCGAGGTGACCTCGTCGTCCGCGCCGACGGAGGACTGGAAGCGCTCGTAGCCGCCGTTGAGGGCGTACGTGATCGTGCTGTTGGCGTGGGTGCCGAGGCCCTTGGCGTACGTCGTGCCGTTCAGCCTGATCGGGTTGCCGTCGATGCTGCGGTCCTTGCGGGTGGTGCCGAAGTCCGTCTGGGCGCTGGTCCAGTTCAGGTCGCTGAGGTCGACGGGGGTGCCGGCGCCGACGGTGGAGGCGCTGACGGTGTTGCTCGCCGCGGAGACGTTCCCGGCGGCGTCGACGGCCTTGACCGTGAAGGTGTACGGGGTCCAGGGCGCGAGGCCGGTGGCGGTGAAGCGGGTGCCGGTACCGGTCGTGGTGCCGATGGGGGTGGTGCCGCGGTAGACCTGGTAGCCGGTGACGCCCGTGTCGTCGGCGGAGGCCGTCCATTCGAGGTCGATGCCGGTCGCGGTGGTGCGGGCCGCCTTCAGGGCGGTCGGCGCGGTGGGCTCGATGGTGTCGGGGGCGGGGGTGCCCGCGGTGGCGGTCACCGCGGCGCCGGCGCCGACCGGCACGGTGACGTACGAGACGGTCTTGCCGTAGAGGGTCTTGGTGCGCGCGGTGTGCGCGGTGCCGTTGACCGTGACGGTGTCGTGGGCGCCGTAGAACTGGGCCTCCCAGTTCACCCCGGAGCCCGAGTGGTTCGTCAGCTTGGAGGCGGTGGTGCCGGTGTGCTGGAGCTTGAGGTCGCTGTCGCCGACCTTGAGGTGGTCGATCTCCACCCAGGGGGTCTCGGGGGTCAGGCGCGAGACCGTGGCCACCTTGTCGTTCGGGGCGTCGGGCTGGACGCCCATCATGCCGTCGATGACGCTGCTGACGGCGAGGAAGGAGATCTCGGGGTAGTTGTTGCGGTCCTTCATCAGCTTCTTCAGCCAGGCCCAGCCCTCGCCCGAGCGGTTGTACTGGTAGTACATCTCGGGCAGGTAGGAGGTCGCCTCGACGTTCAGGTCGTCGTCGTTGGCCGCGATGAAGTCCAGGTAGGAGCCGGTGCGCGGGCCGTGGTCGCCCAGGCCGGTCAGCATCATCAGGAAGCTGGCCTCGTGGCCCCAGCTGCTGTAGCCGGTGCCGGCGGCGTCCTTGCCGCGGATGTAGCGGTTGTGGGACGCGTCCCACCAGTTCGACTCGAAGTGCGTGCGCACGCGCTGCGCGCGCTGCTTCCACTTCGTGCTGCCGGCGGCGTCCCCGCGGTCCGCCAGGATCTCCGCGTACGCGAGCATCGACTGGTACTGGTAGCCGAGGGAGTCGGCGGCGGAGACCAGGTTCTCGTTCGGGAACTCGAAGAAGGTGGCCGTGTACTCGCCGGGCTGCTTGCGCGAGACGGGCTGCTCGGCGGCCGGGTTCGCGTCGTTCCAGCGGACCTCGTGGCCGTCGAGGAAGGTGCCCATCGTCGAGTCGTAGAAGGCGGAGAGGTCGGGGTCGTCGAGCCACTTGCGGTCGCCGGTCCACTGGTACTGCTTGTACGCCTTCGTCATCAGGTTGAACGGCGAGGGCAGCTCGCGGAAGCCGGTGCCGTCGATGTAGTACATCGCCCCGTACGAGCTGTGCGCCCACAGCGGCCAGCCGTTCTGGCCGGGGTCGTCGGCGTCGGCGGCGAAGGTCTTCATCATGTGGAAGGTCTCGTCGTTGAGGCCGACCGCGTGGGCGCCGTCCGACTGGTGCGAGATGTCGCGGTTGTAGTACGACTCGCGGTTCGTGTACGCGCCCCAGTAGCCGGGCTCCACCTTCGGGTGCGCGGAGGTCTTCAGCCGCCACCACTCCGGCTCGTGGCCCATCATCGGGTTGCCCGGGTAGAAGGCCATGGCGAGGGCGCGGTCGCGGCCCCAGGCGAAGCCCTCGTTCAGGGCGGCGTTGGGGGACTTGATGGCGAGGGTGCTGGTCGGCGGGCCCACGTACGCCTGGATGGTGATGCGGTCGACGCGCGGGGCCTCGGTGGTGGAGGCGGCGGTCAGCTCGATGGCGTCGCCGGGGCGCAGGGCGATCCTGCTCGACGTACGGGTGTCGATGTTGACGGGGTCGGTGTGGTCGCGCCCGTAGCGGTGGGACGTCCCCCAGGAGTCGACGGTCTCGCCGTTGACGGTGAGCTTGTACTTGACGCCGTCGGCGGCCTTGCCGTTGTAGCGGGTGATGAGGTCGTACGTGCCGGCCGTGCCGGAGAAGGTCGTGCGGGCGGTGCTGGTCTGGCCGGCGGAGCCGCGGGCGTAGGTGACGTTGTCGACGGTGTTGCCGTTCCACGTGTGGTGGACGGTGTCGATCGCGAAGTTCGAGAGCGACATGCTCTCGGCCTCGATGACGTACGGGCCTGCGGCGGCGGAGGCGACCGCAGCGGGGGCGGAGACCGCGGGGACGGGGGCCGCGGTGGCCGGGCCTCCCGGGAGGGTGATCGCAGTGCCGACGGCCGCGAGCACGGCGGTCAGGGCACGGGCAGAACGACGCATGTGCAGTCGGTCCTTTCGGGTGGGGGGTCCCCTGGGGAGGGGAGGAGCGCCGGCGCCGCACACGCCGTGGCGGTGTGATGTTGTTGGAAGTTGTTGAACTGTGTTGACTATTGAGGCTTCAGGGCGAAGGACTGTCAATACTCTTGCAACATACGGATGACGAGATTTCAGAAAGTCTTCATCCAGGGGCAGTTAAGCCCTTGCACACCTAGGCGGCCTCAGTAGGGTCCTGGCCGCCAGGGCCCTGCGAACCACACAGAAACCCACAGGAAAACCCCGGCAGACGCACCCCCGCCTGTGCTTGGCTCCGGCCATGGACCCCACCAGAACGGACCGCCCCCGCAGCACCCCCGGCCCCCGCCCCCGCCCCTGGCGCCGCGGCTACGGCCCGATACCCCCGCTCCGCGTCCTCGGCCGCGTGCACGCCGCCTCCCTCCTCGCCAACCTCCCCGTCCTGGCCGTGCTCCTGACCCCGCAGACCCGCAGCCGCGTCGGCTCGGAGCTGACGATGGGGCTCCTCAGCGCGCTCCTGCTGGCGCTGGTCGTCGCCGCCGTCGCCTACGCCCCCGAGGTCAGCGCCCGGGTGGCCCCGGCGGGCGGGCACTGGCGGCCTGGCGCGGCGCGGGCGCGCGTGCGGGCCCTGCGGAGGGAGGACCGGCGCGGGTACTCCGTACGGCTCGCCGAGTTCGCCGTCCTGTACCTCGCCGCGCAGGGCGTCGGCGGGCTGGTCGCCTGGTTCCGGCCGTACATCTGGGACAACCCGGCCTTCGGCAGCGACCCGGACGCGGAGCGGTGGGTGTTCAGCTACCCGGACTTCGCACTCCAGGCCGTCTGCATCTACGTCTTCGTCTGCCTGGCCACCGCCTGGTATGCCGGCCGGCTGCGCCAGCTGGCCGTGGCCACGGACACCGACCGACGGCCGGACCACGGGCCGGACCGACAGCCGGGCCGGTCTCCGGACCCGTCTCCGCACGGAGGCGCTTGATCATTGCCCCCGGCGCGGACAGACTGCACCCGTGAGGCACGAAAGCGCCCGCCGGGGCGGCGGGAACGACACACCCGGCCGGCCGGAGCGCCGGACCCGCCCCGGCCGAGTGCTCTGGTGGGCCGGCGGCGCGCTGGCCGTCCTCGGCGGCCTCGCCCTGGTCGGCCCCAGCGCCCCCAGCGGCTCCGTCTACGCCCGCCAGCTGCCCGCCGACGCGGTCCGCGAGCTCGTACCGAACCGCGTCATGACCTGGAACATCTGCAACCCCTGCGGCGAGAGCAACGTGGACCGGGCCGCGCAGATCGCCGCGTACGCGCCCCAGGTCATCGCCCTCCAGGAGACCTGCGTCGCCGACGCGGAGCGGATCCGGCACTACCTGCGGAGCGTGTACGGGCTGGCCTACCACGTCGAGTACGGGCCGGTGCTGCGCAACCTGGGCCGCTGCGGCGGGAGCCCCTGGAACCCGGGCGGCTTCGGGCAGGCGCTGCTGTCGGCGGCCCCGATGACGGACGTCGTGAAGGCGGAGTACCCCGACGGCGGCTCCGAGGACCGCGGGTACACGGCGGTCACGACCACCGTGGGCGGCCGCCCGGTACGGGTCTTCAACACCCACCTCGCCCAGCGGCGCCAGGAGGGGGTGCGCGCGGCCCAGATCCGCGTGCTCGCCGCCCAGGTGGCCCGCCACGAACGGGCCATCGTCCTCGGGGACTTCAACGCGGTCCCCGACTCCCCGGAGATCCAGCCCATGTGGGCGCTGGCCGAGGACGCGGACCCGGGCTGCCGCCCCGCGGCCACCGCCACCACAGCCGCTGCCGCCGCCTGCAAGCCGACCACCGACTGGCAGCGCAAGTTCGACTACGCCTTCCTCCGCGGGGCCGTCCCCCTCGCCCACCGCGTGGTCCCGACCCGCTGGTCGGACCACGACCTCTTCTACGCCGACGTCGACGTGGAGCCCGCGCCCGCCCACTGAGCAGGGGCGGGCCGCTCGGCGCGACGGCCACCCCCGGCCGTCCCGGATCCGCCCGACGACGCAGACATGCTCCCGGCCCCACGGGGTACGCGCGTCACGGTCCCCGTGTACCGGGGGACCGCGTACCAAGTGGAGTACGAGCCCGCCGGGAGCGTCCCATGGAGCGACCGCTGACGACCCAGCCCGCGCGCGTCGCCTCCCCCGCGCGCGTCGCCGTTGCCGGATCCGCCGGCGCATCCGGTCCGGGGTCCGGTTCCGCTTCCGGTTCCGGTTCCGGGCGGGGGCCCGTACCCGCGCCGGAGGAGCTGCTCTCCATCGCCTGCGAGGTCGGGCGCGACTACCCGCGCTGGCGGTCGCGGCTGGCGGAGCCCGGGGGCGAGGGCAGCTGGGTGCAGCTGTTCCGGGCGGACGCGCTCGGCGTGTGGGCGGTCGGCTGGGACCGGCTGCCGCCCGGCACCTGCTACCTGGAGCACGAGCGGGTCCGCGGGGCGGTGTACGTGGCCCGCGGGACCCTCACCCACGAGCGCGCCCGCCTGGGCAGCGCCCCGCACGTGGCGGAGGTCGGCGCGGGCACGGGCTTCTGCTTCGACGAGACCTTCTACCACCGCATCCGCGCGGCCCAGGACGCGGGCCCGACCGTGAGCGTGCACGTGTTCGCGGGGCACCGCGACGACTGGCCGGGCTGACCCGCGGGCAGGAGCCCGCAACCACACCCACGGAGAACGGACAGGAGGCACGCCCCCATGGACGGGATCGTGATGCTGCGCGAGGACCACAAGACGGTCGAGAAGCTGTTCAAGCGGTTCGAGAAGACGGACGACGGGGACACGGAGGAGCGGCGGGCGATCGTCGACGAGGTGGTCGGGGAGCTCACCGCACACGCCTGGATCGAGGAGCAGATCCTCTACCCGGCCGCCCGCGAGGCCGCTCCCGACACCACGGACCACATCCTGGAGAGCGTCGAGGAGCACCACGCGGTGGTGTGGATGCTGTCGGAGCTGAAGACGATGGACGCGTCCGACGAGCGGTTCAAGGCCAAGATGACCGTCCTGATGGAGAACGTCCGCCACCACGTGGAGGAGGAAGAGGACGAGTGGTTCCCCGAGGTCCGCAAGGCGATGGGCCGCAAGAGGCTGGTGGAACTGGGCGAGCGGATGCAGCAGGAGAAGGAGCGCGCCCCGCGCGACCCCCTGGCCGTACCGAGCGCGGAGGACCGGGGCCCGAGCCTGCGCGCGGCCTGACCGGCCCGGGTGCGGGGGTCCCGCCCGGATCCCCGCGCCCGGTACCGCGGCTGCGTGGTCGGCGCGCCGCAGGACGGCGTGGACGGCGCCCCGCAAGGCGGCGTGGCCGCCGGTCCGTTGCGGCCGGCGGCCGCGCCGTGTAGGGCAGAGTGGTCCCCGTCCGGGGCGATCCAGCCCGGGCCCCCCTCCGGGGTGGGGTGTACGAGGAGAAGGCCGCCTGCCATGACCGCCAAGTCCGTGCCGTTCGACGAGCTCGACCGGAAGATCGTCGCGATGCTGATGGAGAACGCCCGGGCGAGCTTCTCCGAGATCGGGTCGGCCGTGGGCCTGTCGGACACCGCCGTCAAACGCCGGGTGGACCGGCTGCGCAAGGCAGACGTGATCACCGGGTTCCGGGCCGCCGTGCGGCCCTCCGCGCTCGGCTGGCGCACGGAGGCGTACATCGAGGTGTACTGCGACAGCGCGGCCCCGCCCCGGCGGCTGGCGGAAGTGGCCCGCAAGTACCCGGAGATCGTGGCGGCCATGACGGTGACGGGGGCCGCCGACGCCCTGTTCCACATCCGGGCCACCGACGTGGAGCACTTCGAAGAGGTGCTGGAGCGGATCCGCAGCGAGCCCTTCATCCGCAAGACGATCAGCTACATGGTGCTGTCGCACCTGCTGCCCGAGAGCCCGGAGGCGGGGGCCAGCGCGGCCGCCCCCGCGGGCGGCGGGGCAGCTTCCGGAGGGGACCTCGTCGGGGGAGCAGAAATCCTGCCCTGAGCCGCCGGAACGCGCAGGATTCCTGCGTGGGCGCGCAGCTCTTGGTTCTTGTCCTGTAAGGCGCCCGCTTTCTACCGTGGTGGCACACTCCCCCGTCGTCACCGCAGGAAGCGGAGGTTCCCCCTGTGCCCGTAGGACGCAGGCCCGTCGGCCGCACCCGGCGCTACCTGATGTGCGAGCCCCGCCATTTCGACGTGCGCTACGCCATCAACCCCTGGATGGACACGGACACCCCCGTCGACCCCGAGCGCGCGCTCGACCAGTGGCGCACGCTCGTCCAGGCGTACCGCGACCACGGCCATACGGTCGAGACGGCCGCCCCGGTGCCGGGCCTGCCCGACATGGTGTTCGCGGCGAACGCCTCGCTCGTCCTGGACGGCCGCGTCTTCGGCTCCTCCTTCCACGCCCCCGAGCGGCGGCCGGAGGCGGCGGCGTACGAGGCCTGGTTCAAGGAGGCGGGGTACGAGGTGCACCGCGCGGAGTCCGTGTGCGAGGGCGAGGGCGACCTCGTGCCGACGGGGCGGTACGTGCTGGCGGGCACCGGCTACCGCACCACGCGGACCGCGCACCGCGAGGTGCAGGAGTTCTTCGGACGCCCGGTGATCGGCCTGGAGCTGGTCGACCCGCGCTTCTACCACCTGGACACGGCCCTGTTCCTCCTGGAGGAGGACGGCCAGGAGGCGGGCTCGGGCGCGGAGGCAGGGGCAGGGACCGGGGTGGGGAACATCGCCTACTACCCCCCGGCCTTCTCCCCCGGCAGCCGCGAGGTGCTGCGCCGCCTCTACCCGCACGCGGTGGTCGCCACCGAGGAGGACGCGCTGTCCTTCGGGCTCAACTCCGTGTCGGACGGCCGCCACGTCTTCATCGACCCGCAGGCCCGCGCCCTCACCGCTGCGCTGGCCGAGCGCGGCTACGTACCCGTCCCCGTCGACCTGTCGGAGTTCCGCAAGTCCGGCGGCGGCATCAAGTGCTGCACCCAGGAGATCCGCGCATGACCGCCCCCGCCACCACCCCCGCGTCCCTCGCCGCCCCGCAGGAGACCCGCAGCTCCGGCGAGCTGATCCGCGCCGAGGCCCCCGTCCTCGCGCACAACTACCACCCGCTGCCCGTGGTGGTCGCCCGCGCCGAGGGCTCCTGGGTGGAGGACGTCGAGGGCCGCCGGTACCTCGACATGCTGGCCGGCTACTCGGCCCTGAACTTCGGGCACCGCCACCCCGTCCTGGTCGAGGCCGCGCACCGGCAGCTGGACCAGGTCACGCTGACCTCCCGGGCCTTCCACAGCGACCGCCTGGCCGGTTTCGCCGAGCGCCTGGCGGAGCTGACCGGGCTCGACATGGTGCTGCCGATGAACACCGGGGCGGAGGCCGTGGAGAGCGCGGTCAAGGTGGCCCGCAAGTGGGCGTACGAGGTGAAGGGAGTGGCCCCGGACCGGGCGACGATCGTCGTCGCGGACGGCAATTTCCACGGCCGTACGACGACCATCGTGAGCTTCTCGACGGACGAGTCGGCGCGCGGCGGCTTCGGCCCGTTCACGCCCGGATTCCGGGTGGTCCCGTACAACGACCTGGCGGCGCTGGAAGCCGCCGTGGACGAGACGACGGCGGCCGTGCTGATCGAGCCCATCCAGGGCGAGGCCGGGGTGCTGATCCCCGACGACGGCTACCTCACCGGGGTCCGCGAACTGACCCGCCGTACGGGCTGCCTGTTCATCGCGGACGAGATCCAGTCCGGTCTGGGCCGTACGGGCCGCACGCTCGCCGTCGACCACGAGGCGGTGGTGCCGGACGTCCTGCTGCTCGGCAAGGCCCTCGGCGGCGGCATCGTGCCCGTCTCCGCGGTCGTCGCCCGCCGCGAGGTGCTCTCGGTGCTGCGGCCCGGCGAGCACGGCTCGACCTTCGGCGGCAACCCCCTGTCGGCGGCGGTCGGTTCGGCCGTACTGGACCTGCTGGCCACCGGCGAGTACCAGCGGCGCGCGGCCGAACTGGGCGCCGTACTCGACCGCGGCCTGGCCGCCCTCACCGACGCGGGCTGCGGCATCACCGCGTACCGCTCCCGGGGCCTGTGGGCGGGCGTGGACATCGACCCCGCGCTCGGCACGGGCCGCGAGATCAGCGAGCGCCTCCTGACGGAAGGCGTCCTGGTGAAGGACACCCACGGCTCCACGATCCGCCTCGCCCCGCCCCTGACCATCACCGGGGAGGAACTGGAAACGGCCCTCACCGCCCTCCGCAGGGTGCTGGCCTGAGCCGGGTGCGGGCCGTGACCGGGACCGAAGCCCCGGCCCCGGCCCGCACCTGCCTCTGCGTTTAGCCTCTGCGTTTAGGCCTTCGCCTGGACCTTCGTCTTGGGCTTGGGCTTCGGCTTCGGCTTGGGCTTTGCGGCCTCGTCCTTCGCGCGGGCCTCGTGCTGGCCCTTGGCCAGGAAGTCGCGGCGGTCGAGGCGGGTGCCCGCGAGGGCCTTCTTGCCCGCCGCCTTCACGGCGGGGCCGCCCTTGGCGATGATCCTGGTGATCTCGGCCCGGTTGTCCTCGTCGCGCAGCACGTGCTGGGTGACCAGCAGGAACTGGCGCAGCTGCTCGGGCGTGCCGCCGGAGATCATCTTGACGGCCTCGCGCTTGAGCAGCGGGCCGGCGCCGGTGGTCAGGCGGGCGATGGCCACCCGGTCGTCCTCGGCCTGGGCGAGCCGGAATCCGGTTGCCAGGAATGCGGTCCGGTCCGCCATGGTGCCGCGGAGCGCCTTCTTCCCGGCCTCCTTCACACCCCGGCCGCCCGCGTTGATCAGCTGGGAGATCCGGACGCTGTTGTCCACGTCGCGCAGCTCGTACTGGGTGACGAGGACGAAGTGGCGCAGCTCTTCGGGGGCGACGTGGGAGCGGAGCATCTCCTTGGCGCCCTCGCGCAGCGAGATGCCGCCGAAGTTGGTCATCCGGGCGATCTCCACCCGGTCGTCGTCGGCCTGCTCCAGCCGGAAACCGGTCTCCAGGAAGGCGACGCGGTCGGCCGGGGTGCCCTTGAGCGCCTTCTTCCCGGCCTCCCGCACCCCGGGGCCGCCCGCGTTGATCAGCTGGGATATCCGGATCTGGTTCTCGAGGTCCTGCTCGGGCGTGACGTCCCCGGCGGAGACCGGGGCGGCGGCACTGCGGTCGGCAGGCCGGTCCCGGTCCGCGGCGTACGCGGCGCCGGAGCCGACCGAGGCCAGCAGGACCGCGGGGGCGAGGGCGGCGCCGGTCAGCGCCGCGGTGATGCGGTTGAGCTTCATGAGGATGGTCAGTCCTTGTTCGTTTCGTGCAGGAGCGGCCGGGCGACGGGGTCCCCGGCCGATACCCCCCTTTTCCCACGCAACGTAACGCAGTGTCGGACGGGCGTTCGGACCGGGGGCCGTCGTACGGCCCCGGGACGGCCGACGGCCGACGGCCGGCAGGCGGCCGGGGCCGGGCGGCCGCCCCCGGCCCCCAGCCCCCGGCCCCCAGCCCCTGGTTTCCGGAATCCGGTATCCGGCCCCCTCAGGTCACCGGACCAGCAGGTACGCGTTCGTGATGGTCTGCTGGGTGGTGTTGCCGTTCCTGTCCTTCAGGTCGATGCGGTACGAGACCCCGCCGGGGGCGGTCGGGTGCTTGACCGTGACCGTGCGGGTGCCGTTGGTCTCCGTGGCGACCGTGAGGGGCTTCCAGGTGCGGCCGCCGTCGTACGAGACCTTGACGGCGAGCGCGGCGAGCCTGCCGGTGCCGGCGGCGGCGCCCGCGACGGTCAGCGGGATCTTGAGGGTGCTGCCGACGGCCGCGGTGCCGCGGAGGCTGGTCTTCGGGGTCATGCGGACCGTGGACACCGGCAGGTGGGCGGTGGCGGTCCCGGCCGGGCGGGCCGAGGTGAAGGACCAGACGGCGGCGACCCTGGTGCTGGTGGCCGCGTCCGCGGTGGAGCGGGTGGCCTCCATGCGCAGCCGGTACGCGGCCTTGGCGGCGGGGAGTTTGACGCTCAGCCACTCGTTCGGCTTGGTCGAGCCGAGGATCCGGCCGTCGGCGGCCTCCAGCCGGGCGAAGCCGCCGGTGGCGACCGAGGTGCCGTAGTGCCCGCTGCCGTCGGTGAAGAGGCCGACGTGGGAGGCGAAGTAGTCCCCGGTGCGGCTGACCTCCTGGGGCTGCTCGCCGGCGGCGGCCAGGTCGGGGCCGGTGACGGCGGTGTTGAAGAGGACCGTCCTGGTCGAGCCGGCCCGGTAGGAGGCCGCGTCCTTGGTGTGGGCGAAGCGGAATCGGCCCTGCGGGTTGTAGTGGGCCGCGCTCCAGGACCAGCGGACGCCCTCGGTGGTCAGGTAGTGGGTGGTGGTCGAGGGCAGGGCGCGCATCACCGGGTCCGGTACGCCGCCGACGTTGAAGCCGTCCTCGCTGAGCGGGGTCAGCAGCACGGACCCCTTGGATCCGGCGGCGGAGGTGCCGAATCCGACCTTGACCTCGGCGACCTCGGCGCGGGTGACGGCCTTGGTCAGGCCGGTGAAGAAGGTGCCCTTGCGGTGGAAGGTCAGCCGGTGGTCGGTGTTCTTGTACGCGGCGCCGGGGTTCTTCCAGAGGCCGTTGAACTGGGCCCGCATCGAGGCGGAGGCGGCCCCCAGGGCCTGGGTGCGCAGCGGCGGCACACCGCTGGAGGACCAGGAGTTGGACACCCCGAGGTCCAGGTCGAGGTACCCGACGGTGTAGCTGACCAGCTTCGCGGCCCGGTCGTGCGGGGTGACGGCGAAGGGCTTGGCCTTGCGGGAGTCGAGGACGACGGTGCTCTTCGCGGCCACCTTCAGCACCGGCTGGACGAAGAAGGCGGTCTCGTTGTTCTTGCTGAAGACGAGGCTCTCCAGCTGGTAGGTGCCCTTGGGCAGGCGCTGGACGACGGTGCCGCTGGCGCTGTACGGGGCCTCCACGCGGACCGCGGGCCCGTCCGGCACCACCTTGGTGATCATGGTGGCGTAGGTGGGCGGCGCGGTCCCGTCGAGCGCGGTGTGGCGGAGCACGACGTCGTACGACTCGACCTCCCGCTCGACGACGAGACCGGTACGGACCTGCTGGCCGCCGCCGGAGGCGAGCACGGTGCCGCCGAACAGGCCGTCTGCGGTGCCCTTGCGGGTGTCGACGGTGACGGTGGTCCTGGCGGTGCCGCCCGCGGGCACGGTGAGCTTGGCGTCCTTGACGGTGAACATCCCGGCCGGGGCGGGCCGCCCCCGGGAGTCGGTGCCGGCGGTGCTCAGGGCGAGGGTGACGGGCCGGGTGCCGTAGTTGCGGTACGTGAGGGTCTTGGCGAGCAGCTTGTCGTCCGCGTGCGGCCACAGCTGCTTGCCGAAGCCGAGCGAACCGGGCTCGGAGACCACGGTGGCGGTCGCGGCCCGCGCCAGGTCCACCCGGCCCGCGCCCTGCTCGTAGGCGTTGAGCGCCGGGTTCGGCCTGGCCGAACCGGTCAGCAGGGCCTTGACCTTGGCCCCGCTCCAGCCCGGGTGCTGCTGGAGCACCAGCGCGGCGGCGCCCGCGGCGTGCGGGGCGGCCATCGAGGTGCCGCTCATCGGGATGTAGCCGGTGCCCGGCGGGAAGCCGCCCTGGGTGGTCTGCGCGGCGACGATGTCGACGCCGGGGGCGGTGAGGTCGGGCTTGGGCGCGCCGTCGGCGGTCGGGCCGCGGCTGGAGAAGTCCGCGAGCCCGTCCTGCCGGTCGACCGCGCCGACGGCGAGGGCGGCGGGGGCGCTGGCGGGGGAGCCGACGGCGTGCTCCGTGCCCTGGTTGCCGGCGGAGGCGACGAACAGCGCCTTGCCGGAGAGCCGGGCGACGGCCTCCTCCTTGGGGTCGAGGCCGGGGCTGTCCGGGGAGCCGAGGCTCATGTTGACGACCTTGGCGCCCTGGTCCACGGCCCACTGCATGCCGCGGATGATGCCGGACTCGTCGCCGCTGCCGGAGTCGTCGAGGACCTTGCCGTCGAGGATCTGCACCCCGGGGGCCACGCCCTTGTTCTTGCCGCCGCTCTTGACTCCCCGCCCGCCGACGATGGAGGCCACGTGCGTACCGTGCCCGGCGCGGTCCTTGGTGTCGGGTGCGCTGCTGAAGTTCTTCTGCGCGATCTCGACGCCCTTGAGGTCCGGGTGGGTCTCGTCCACGCCGGTGTCGAGGACGGCGACCTTGACGCCCTTGCCGGTGTGCCCGGCCTTCCACATCACGGGCGCGCCGATCTGCGGGACGCTCTTGTCGAGGGCCGCCTCGACCCTGCCGTCGAGCCAGACGCGGGCGACGGCGGGCCGCACGGGCACCGGGGAGGCGGTGAGCGCGGCTCCGGTACGGCCCCCCGTGACCGCCGACCACAGGGCGGCCGCCTCGGACTTGGGCGCGTGGAAGGCCTCACCGCCGACGGCGGGCAGCGGCACGCGGGCGGTACGGGCGACCCCGGCGAAGGGGTCGCGGGCGGGGGCCGCCGCCGCGAGGGAGCTCCCCCGGTAGCTGACGATCAGCGGCAGCGTGGAGCGGCGCGCGTCGCCGTACCCGTCGGCGACCAGCTTCGCCACGTCGAAGAGCCGCCGGTCGAGCACCCCGTCCGCGACCAGGCGCAGGGCGTCCTGCGGGACGACGTACGTGTGCCCGGGCTCGCGGCGCTCGGAGTAGCCGACGCCGGTGCGGCCCTTGCCGGGCACGAACCGCTTGACCGTACCGTCTGCGTTGACGACCACCCGGTCACCGGTGATGAGCGTGACGGAGGCCTCCCCGGCCCCCTTGGCCTTCGCCTTCCCCCGCAGATTCCCCTGACCACCCCCGTCGGCGCTCCCCCGCGCCCCGGCGGACCCGTCCGGGCCCGGCCCCGCGGCCAGCGCCACCGCCGGGCCCCCGCCCGCGAGCGCCCCCGTGACCAGCGCCCCCACCACCGCGGCGGCCACCGCCGCCGTCCTCACCCGTGCCGTGGATCGCATCCAGGCACCCCCGTCCCCGTGTCGTGTCCCAGCCACAGCGCAGTCCGCTGTCCCCGGTATCACGCAGCCGCAGGGCGTCCGGTTCTCGGATTCCCGGTAATTCCCCAGCTCAGAAATGGAATTGGAGCCTCACCGGACCTCCTCGCGTTCGCGTGGAGGGATCTCGGCACGTTCGCGGGCAGCGGGCTCACACGCGCACGGCTCGGGACCTCAGCGGAACGCCGGGAGGGCGAGGGCGATCGCGCCCCAGGCGAGGAGGGCGGTGATGGACACGCACACCACATCGAGCACGAGGCCCCCGACCATCCCGCCCGCGTTGCAGACCGCCACGCGCGCCGGATACCGGGGGTGGTAGGCGACGGGGCGCGCGCTGCCGACGGGGGCGCGGCGGAGGCGGCCGTCGGTGGCGGTGTAGCCGAAGGCGACCTGGCCGTGGATCAGGGTGGGCCGGGCCTCGACCGTGATGCCGTGCCGGGGCAGGTACCAGGCGTTCCACCCGGCCGCCAACACGCGGGCCGCCCCCCAGCCGGCCGCCAGGGCGGTGCCGCCGACCAGTAGGACGGCGAGCGCCCGGCTCGGGTGGCCCCCGCCGATGACCACGGCCGCGGCCAGGGCCAGCAGCCCGAGTGCGGCCGCAGCCGCCACCCCGCGGAACACATGCTCGCCCGGTGCCGTCCGCTCTGCCGACTGCTCCTCGTCGGCCACCGAGCGCGTGTCCGCCGCCGTCTCCCGCGGTACGACCGTCACCAGCGCCGAACCGTCCACCGACTCCTCCCCGGCGGGGCGCTCCGGCAGCGAGCCGTTCACCGCGTCCGCGAAGACGGCCGCCGCGGCGCGGCTCACGTCCTCGATGCGGTACGCGACCGGGGCGGCCCCGGCTGGAGCGGTCAGTTCCACGGCCGCGGCCCGCCCGTCGGCCTGCACGCGTGCGACGGCAGCGAGCGGGATGCGGACCTCCTCATGCGGTCGGCGCAGCAGCAACCCGCCCTCCTCCGAGCGGAGTTCGGATCCTCCGGCGCCCAGCAGGACGGGTATGGGCGAGATGATCGACATGCGTGTGATCGTAAGGGCAGGGGTTCCTCAGAGGTACCCCGAAGACGTACCGTCACGGGCGTGGACCTGATCACCCTCATACTCGTCGCGTACCTGTGCGCCGGCGCCTGCCTGTTCTGGTTCGGCCTGATGTGCATCAAGGGCGAGCGGAAGAACGTCAAGAAGATGCGGGAGCTGGAGGCGGAGGGCGTCGAGGTCCCCGCGGTCCTGGTCGCCCTGCGCCCGCTGTCGTACAGCACCACCCTGGACGCCATGTACGAGTACCCGACCGCGGACGGCCTCCGGGCCGTGCACAGCGTCGGCGTCCTGCCCAACCCCCTGCACGTCGTGGGCGACTCGTATCCGCTGGTGCGGCTTCCGCACCATTCGAAGAACATCCGTCTGGGCACGCTCGCCGGTGCACGCAAGGAGCGCGCCGAGCGCGAAGGGTACGTACGCCAGGCCGTGTGGATGGCGGTCGTCGGCTTCGCGGTGGGGGCGACGGCCCTGACGGGCGTGGTCCTGGTGCCCTGAGTCCCGCCCGCGGGGGGACCCGTCAGGGGCCCCGCAGGACCAGCGCCGCGTACGCGCCCCCGGGCCCGACGGAGGCCCGGTGGCAGGAGGTCCAGCCACGGGCGAGCCGCTCCAGGCAGGCTTCCGTGTAGCCGCCGGGGTCGGCGTGCCGCGCGGGTACGACGGCGTACAGGGTCCCGCTGCCGGGCCGCAGCCAGGTCCGCACCTGTGCGAGCAGCCGGTCAGCGTCCAGGTACGGGAGCACGAGCCGCGCGAGGACGAGGTCGACGCCGCCCGGGACCACCCCGGGCGGCGGCGGTCCGTCCGCCGCGAAATCGTGCTCCTCGAAGGCGAGTCCGGGCTTGGTGACCGGGTTCAGCAGCTCGCGCGCGGCCAGCACCGCCGGCGGGGACCAGTCGTACCCGGTGACGGCGAGCCCCGCCTGTGCGGCCTCCGCGAGCTGCGCGGCCAGGATCCCCCACCCGCACCCCACGTCCACGGCGGTACGGGCCCCCGGGGGCACGGCGTACTCGCGCAGCAGGCGCCGCTCGTCGGCGTCGACGGGTACGGGCGCGTAGAGCCCCGGGTTGTAGTAGCCCCGGTCCCAGTACCGGCGGGTCCGCGACTCCGCGGCCCCGGTCCCCCTCACCGGCTGCTGATCCAGTACGCGGCCATCAGCCCGCCCGTGATCAGCACCATCAGCACCTGCGGCGCCCAGTCCCGCCACCGCGCCCGCCTGCGCTTCCCCGTACTCATCCACCGCTCACCACCGCCGCCACCGCCGCCTCCGGCCGCACCAGCTCCACGAACCAGCCGCGCAGCGCCGCCTCCGCGAGGAACAGCTCGTACTCGGCGAGGTCCGGGCTGACGTGCAGGTACGAGGGGACGAGCAGCCCGTCCGCGAACCCGGCCCGCAGCAGGGCCTGCGCCGCGGCCAGACCCGGCCGGTCGGTGAGCAGCGCCGGGGCCACCGGGTCCCGGAACACCTCCTCGCACACGAGCAGCTCCCGCTCCCGGGCGGCCCGCGCGAGCGCCTCGAACCGGACGGCGGCCGCGACTTCGGGCGTCCGCACGTACCGGACCACACGCGGGGTCCGCCCCCGCCGGCGGAGGGTTTCAACGGCGGCGCGTACCCCGTTGGTGCGAACGCCGTGGAGGCGGGCGAGGGTTTTCCGGCGTCCGGTCAGGACGGGCGGCCGGGAGGCGGCGAAGGGCGTCACGACGTACTCCTCTGAGGGCATGACCAGGGGTTCGCCCCGTCGAGCGGGCCGCCCGCGGGTGGGCGGGGGCCGGGGCTCCGGTGGCTCTATTACGGTCCTGGTAAAGGGAGTTGAAGCGCAATCAGAATCGCCCGAGCAATTGCGATAGGGGGTGGATTGGTATATGACAGCGGGCGAACCGAAGTGCCTCCGTGGCACACCGCGAGCCGGTGCAGACGAACCACGGGTCGCGTGAACCGAACCAGAACTGTCACCATCAGGGCCGCGGCTCACGCGGTCCGAACCGATAGGGAGGAGCGGAATGGCAGCCAACGTGCGGGCGACGTTCCTGCGGATCGTGCTCGGCGCCGAACTCATCCGACTCCGCGAACAGGCGGGGCTCACGGGAGAGCAGGCGGCGCGAGCCGTGGGGTGTGCCCCCTCCGCGATCAGCCGAGTCGAAAACGGCACTTCCGGCTTCCAGCGCATAGAGCACTTCGGCAAGCTGCTCGACGCCTACAAGGTGCCCTTCGAAGGCCAGGAAGTGCTCACAGACTGGTACCGGAACGCGAAGGCGGACGACTGGTGGGGCCCGGCGGCAACCGTCCTGCCCTCCGGGATGAGTCTGTTCCTCGCGTTCGAGTCGGGCGCCAAGTCCGTCAGGGCGTGCACACCCATGGTGGTGAACGGGCTTCTGCAGACCGAGCCCTACGCCCGTGCGCTGTTCGAATCCGCACGCGCGGCCGACGACCGCACCCAGGCTTTCGTTGACAGCGCCGTCGAGATCCGTATGCACCGCAAGAAGCGGATCACCGAAGACGGCATGGAGCTGATCTGCGTCATGGACGAGTCGGCACTGCGCAACATGGTCGGCAACGCGTCGATCATGCGAGAGCAGTACGCGGAGATCGAGCGCCTCAACGCCCTCCCCAACGTCTCGGTACGGATCGTCCCCTTCTCCGCACCCACTTACCGCGTGTTTGGCGACTTCCAGGTTCTCGACTTCGACCGCAAGGAACTCCCGGACCCCGTTGTAGTCGCGAGCAGCACGGTGGACCAGGGCATGAAGTGCCTGTCGAAGGTACGGCCCGTCAAGCAGTTCGTCCGGCGCTTCGACTTCCTGGCCCAGGGCGCCCTGCCCTCCCATGAGACCCCCGCGTTCCTGAAACGAGTAGCACGAGAGGTGACACAGTCATGATCAGCACCAACATCCGTCCGGACGGCGAGTGGTTCAAGTCCTCGTACAGCGGAGACGCGAACGGCAACTGCCTGGAGGCCTGCCCCCAGCCCGGTGCCGTCCTCATCCGCGATTCCAAGCGCACGGACGACCCCGCCGCCCCCGTCATCCGCGTCAGCGGACCCGCGTGGGCGGCGTTTGCCGGGGCGGTCGGTGGGGGTCGGGGCTGAGCGGACGGCCTGTCTCACACCACCCACACCCCGTACGACGTAGCGTGCTCGTGTCGGAGTGGTGGTCGGGCGGCTGGTGAGGGCAGGTGGGCCGTATGGCACGGGGCGGCGCGGTGGACGTGGTCGTGGTCGGGGCAGGAGCCGCAGGGCTCGCGTGTGCGGGCGATCTGGTCGCCCGCGGGATGCGGGTCCGGCTGCTGGAGGCCGGGGACGCGGTCGGCGGGCGGATGCGGACCGACCGGGTGGGCGGATTCGTCGTGGACCGCGGGTTCCAGGTGCTCAACACCTCGTACCCGCAGGTCAAGCGGCGGGTGTCGCTGAGGCCGCTGCTGGCCCGGCCGTTCACGCCGGGGATGCTCGTCCACACCGGGGACGGGCGGCTGCGGCGGTTCACCGACCCTTCGCGTCGGCTGCGCGAGAGCCGGGACCTGCTGCCGGGGCGGCTGCTCGCGGGGCGGGACCTGGCCGCGCTGTCCGTCCTGACGGCCGGTGACGTGCTGCTGCCGCCGCGCCGGCTGCGGGCCCGGCCCGAGCGGACCACCCTCACCGCGCTCGCGGAGGCCGGGCTGTCGGCGGAGGCGGTCGAGTCGGTGCTGCGGCCGTTCCTGTCGGGGGTGTTCCTGGAGGACGGGCTGGAGACCTCGTCGCGCTTCTTCCACCTGGTGTGGCGCAGCATGATCCGGGGTTCGCTGTGCCTGCCCGCGGAGGGCATCGGGGCCGTACCGGCGCAGCTGGCCGACCACCTGCCGGACGGGGTGGTGGAGCTGGAGACCCCGGTGGCGGGCCTCGCGCCGGAGGGCGTCACCTTGCCCGACGGGTCGGTGCGCGAGGCGCGGGCGGTGGTCGTGGCGACCGGGCAGGCCGCGGCGGCGCGGCTGCTGCCGGGGCTCGCCGTACCCGCCGGACGGACCGTCACGACCCTCTACCACGCGGCCGCCCGGTCCCCGCTGCGCGAGCCGACGCTCGTCGTGGACGGGCAGCGGCGGTTCCTGAACACCTGCGTGATCAGCGAGGTGCAGCCCGGTTACGCGCCCGACGGGCGGGCGCTGGTGTCGACCTCGGTGCTCGGGGCGCCCGGCCCGGCGGAGGAGGCGGTGGTCCGCATGGCCCTCGCGGAGGCGTACGGCGCCGACACCGACGGCTGGGAGCTCGTGCACCGGATCACCGTCCGCGACGCCCTGCCCGCCATGGCCCCGCCGCTGCTCCTGTCCCGGACCACCCGCCTCGGCAGCGGCCGCTACGTCTGCGGGGACCACCGCGCCACGGGCTCCCTGCAAGGGGCGCTGGCCTCGGGCGCGCGGGCGGCCCGCGAGGTGATGGCCGACCTGCGCCGCTGAGGGGTGATGCGGGGCCGGGGACGCGCGCCCCGACCCCGCACGGCTCCCTGTTCCCGCGGCTCCTGCCGAACTCCGGTTTCCCCTGCGGGGGTCGTCCCCGGGTCCTACGGTGTGGGGCACGGCTGTGACCACGGGTCGGGTCCGTGAAGGGGCGGGTGCGGCGGGGACTGGGGGGCCGGGGTGGAGCAGGAGCGTCTGGCGTCGGTGGGCGGGGCGGGCGGAGCGGGGTCGGGATACGCGGTGGGCGGCCGGCTGGTGCTGACGTCCGCGCACGTCACGGGACCGGTGGGATCGACCGTAGAGGTGTACCACCCGGGCGGTGAGGGGGCCGCGGACGGGACGGTGGTGTGGGCGGGCACGCCGGAAGGGCGGGACGATGCGGCGCTCGTACGGGTCGACGACTCGCCGTACTGGCAGCCGCCCGGCGGCCCGGTGCGGTGGGGGCGGCTGGTCACCCACCGGCCGGGCGCGGAGTGCGAGACCTGGGGGGTGCCGGACGAGGCCCTGCGGCCCGGACTGGTCGAGGAGGCCGAGCAGTTGGCCGGGCGGATCAACCCCGGTACCGGGTTCGTCAACAACCAGTACGTGATGGACCTGCTCCAGCAGCCCCCGCAGTGGCCGTCCGGCACCGGGTCCCCGTGGGCCGGCCTCTCCGGTGCCGCGGTGCTCTGCGACGGCATCCTGACCGGCGTGGTCGCCGCCGACCGCGCCCGGGCGGCGCACGCCCGCCTGAACGTCGTACCCGCCTACGTCCTGGCCGACGCCCCCTCCTTCCGCACCGCCCTCGCCGAGCACGGCGCCCCGGCGGCGCCCGGCCTCGCGGCCGTGGAGTTCCGCGACCTGTCCGACCCGGCACACGACCCGGCGCGGCGGCGCAGGCCGGCGACCCCGGCCGGACTGCTGGAGGCGGGGCGGCAGATCGTCTCCTTCCACGGCCGCGAGCCGCTCCTCGCCCAACTGGCGGCCTGGACCCGGCTCGACGGCTTCGGCGCCTGGCTGGTCCACGGGCCGGGCGGCCAGGGCAAGACCCGCCTCGCCCACCACCTCGCGGACCGGCTCACCGCCGCCGGCTGGACGGTGCTGTGGCCGGGCGCCGACGCCACCGCGGACCGGTTGCGCGAGCTCCGGCACGCCGCCCGGCCGCTGCTGGTCGTCCTCGACTACGCCGAAACCCGGCCGGCGCAGCTCAGGGCCCTGGTCGACGCGGCGGCGGAACACCCGAAGAACAGCCGGTTCAAGATGCTCCTGCTCGCCCGCACCAGCGGCGACTGGTGGCACCAGGCCCAGGACGCGAGCAGCCAGGCCGAGGACTACCTCGGCAACTCGCGCACCCACCACCTCGCCCCGCTGGAGGACGACCCCGAGCAGCGGGCCGCCCACTTCCACGACGCGGCGAGGGAGCTGGCCGCCGCGCTCCCCCTGGTCGACGGCCTCACCGCGGACGACTGGACCACTGCCGCGACCGCGCTGCGCCCGCCGCCGAACCTGGGCGAGAGCGCGTACGGCAACGCCCTCACGCTCCACATGACGGCGCTGGCGGGGCTGCTGGACTCCGCCGGGGCGGGATCCGGCGGCGCGGATGCGGGCGGTCCGGTCCCGGCCGCGGCCGCGCAGGGCGCCGACGGGGTCGAGGACCGGCTGCTGAAGCACGAGAGCCGGTACTGGCGCGACACCGCGACCGCCCACGGGCTGACCGGCCCCGTCCTGAGCCTGGCCGCGCTGAGGACCGCGCTCGCCGCGGCCCACCTCACCGACGCCGCCGACCCCGAGGCGGCCGACCGGCTCTGGCTGCGCGTCCCCGCCCTCGCCGACCAGCCGCGCGACCGCCGCGACCAGGTCACCGCCTGGCTAGCCGCCCTGTACCCGCCGTCGGGCACCCTGCCGGGCGGGCGCCCCTGGGGCGCGCTGCAACCCGACCGCCTCGCCGAACGGCACATCGGCAACACCCTCGTGCGCAACCCGCAGCTCGCCGACCGGCTCGTCGAGGACGCGGACGAGGCACGGGCCGCACAGCTCCTCACCGTCTACAGCCGCGCCGCGGCCCACCGCGTCTTCCACGGCGCCCTCGACGCCCAGCTCACCGACCTGTGCCTCCGCCACCGCGCCCGGCTGACCCGCCTCGTCGTCATCACCGCCACCCGCACCAACCACCCGCGGCCCCTCATCGCCGCCCTCGACACCATCGCCACGGACCCGGCGGCGGACTACGACGACCTCACCGACCTCCACGACGACTGGCCGTACAGCAGCCACCGCCTGGCCCCGACCGCGGTACGGCTCGCCCTCGCCATCACCGACCGCTGCCGCGCCTTCGTCGAGGCCGGGCAGGACGGGTACCTCCCCGATCTGGCCATGGCCCTGCACAACCTCTCCGCCCGGCTCAGCGAGCTCGGCAGGCGGGAGGCGGCCCTGGCCAGGGCCCAGGAGGCCGTCGGGCACTACCGGGCCCTCGCGGAAGCCGACCCGGACGCCTACCTCCCGGACCTCGCCATGGCCCTCAGCAACGCCTCGCTGCGGCTCGGCGAAGCCGGCCAGTGGGAGGCCGGCCTGGCCGCGGCGCAGGAGGCCGTCGACATCCAGCGCACCCTGGCGGAGACCGATACGGAGGAGCACCTCCCCTACCTCGCCATGATCCTCAACAACCTCTCCCTCAGGCTCGGCGAAGCCGGTCGGCGGGCGGAGGGGCTGGCCACGGTCCAGGAGGCCGTCGGGCACTACCGGGCCCTCGCGGAAGCCGACCCCGACGCACACCTCCCCCACCTGACCATGGCGCTCAACAACCTTGCGATCAAGCTCGGTGAGCTCGGTCGGCGGGAGGAAGCCCTGGCCACGGCCCAGGAGGCGGCCCGGTACTTCCGGGCCCTCGCGGAAGCCAACCCGGACGCGCACCTGCCCCACCTCGCCATGGCCCTGACCAACCTCTCCCTGCAGCTCGGCCAGGCCGGCCGCTGGAGAGCCGGTCTGGCCACGGCCCGGGAAGCCGTCGGGCACTACCGGACCCTCGCGGAAGCCAACCCCGACGCACACCTCCCCAACCTCACCCTGTCCCTGACCAACCTCTCCCTGCGACTCAGCGAAGCCGGCCGGTGGGTGGCCGCCCTGGCCACCGCGCAGGAAGCCGTCGAGCCGCTCCGGGCCCTCTCGGAGGCCAACCCGGACGCCTACCTCCTCCGCCTCGGCGTGGCGCTCGACAACCTCTCCCTGCGGCTCGGCGAAGCCGGCCGGTGGGAAGCCAGCCTGGCCACCGCACAGGAAGTCGTCACCATCTTCCGGCGTCTCGCGGAAGCCAACCCGGACGCACACCTCCCCCACCTCGCGATGACGCTCAACAACCTGTCCGTCCCGCTCGGCGAGCTCGGCCGGCGCGAGGAGGGCCTCGCCGCCGTGCAGGAGGCGATCGGCCTCCAACGCATCCTGGCCGAGGCCAACCCCGAGGCGTACGCCCCCCAACTCGCCGGTGTCCTGAACAACATCGCCCTCGACCTCGCCGTCATCGGCCGGCGGGAGGAGGCAGTGGCCGCGGCCGAGGAGGCCGTGGACCTCTACCGGGCCCTCGCGGAGGGCAACTCCGAAGCGCACCTCCCCCACCTCGCCATGGCGCTCAACACCCTCGCCGTCCTGCTGCGCGAGGCCGGCCGCCCGGAGCAGGGGCTGGCCGTGTGCCGGGAGGCCGTGGGCCTCCGGCGCGGCCTCGCGGAGGTCAACCCCGACGCGAACCTCCCCCACCTCGCGAGCGCCCTCAACAACCTCGCCCTCTCGCTCAATGAGACGGACCAGCAGGAGGAGGGCCTGGTGGCGATCCGGGAAGCCGTCGGCTACTACCGCACCCTCGCCGCGGACAACCCCGGTGCGCACCTCCCCGATCTGGCCAAGAGCCTCAACAACCTCTCGCTCCGGCTCGACGGCACGGACCAGCAGGCAGAAGCCCTGGCAGCAATCGAGGAAGCCGTCGTACACCAGCGCGCCCTGGCCGACGGCCACCCCGCCGCGCACCTTCCGCAACTGGCCCTGGCCCTGAACAACCTCGCGCGCCACCTCAGCAGGGCCGAGCGGCGGGAGGAGGCCCTGGCAGCGGCCAGGGAGGCCGTCGACCACTACCGGGGCCTGGCCGAAGCGGAGCCGGACGTCTTCGGAAGCACCCTGGAGGAGGCCCTGGAGACGGTGACCCAGCTCGAAGAGCCCGACCCGTAGCCCGCACCCCTGTCCAGCCGGACAGGGGGCGCGAAGCAACCGCACCCGCGCGCCGCCGCGCGCTCGCGCACCACGGCGCGCGGCATTAGAAGATCAATTCGAGCGTGCGCGGGGAGGTGATCGCCCCGGATCCAAGATCGCCCGGTTGCTAGCTTCGGCGGCGTGATCCAGCACTCCACTCCCTCCTCCCTCGGCTTCCCCGGGCGGCCCGACTCCGGTGCGCCCCCGGAGCCCCCAAGGGACGAATCGTTTCGTCCACTGCTCCTGGACCCCGCCCTGCCCGAGGACGCGGAGACCCTGAAGCACCTGCTCGACTCCTCCGCCGTCCGGGAGGTCCACGACCGCATCGACGCCCAGCTCCAGGAGCTGGTGTCCTGCCTCGCGCCCGGCGAATCGTTCAGCCCGGCCGCCCTGGAGCAGGCCGCGGCCGACGCGCGCGGCGGTGTGGCCCCCGATGCGTACGGCACCTGGGCCTGGTACCCCTGGAGCGGCCGGCTGGTGCGGGTGCTGCCCGAGGAGGCCTTCCGGCAGGTGCGCACCGACCGCAACCGCGACAAGATCACCCCGGCCGAGCAGCAGCACCTGCTGGGCCGCCGGATCGGGGTCATCGGCCTGTCGGTGGGCAGCAGCGCCGCCCTGGCCTGCGCGATGGAGGGGGTCGGCGGCTCCTTCCGGCTGGCGGACTTCGACCGACTGGGCCTGTCGAACCTCAACCGGCTGCGGGCCGGCGTCCACGAACTGGGCCTGAACAAGGCCGTGCTGTGCGCCCGCCGGATGTACGAGCTGGACCCGTACCTCGACATCGAGGTCTACCGGGAGGGCGTGACCGCGGACTCGGTGGCCGACTTCTTCAGCGGCAGCGGCACCAGCGCCGGGTCGGGGGACGGGTCCGGGCTGGACCTGCTCGTGGAGGAGTGCGACACCCCCTGGGTCAAGGTGGCCGCCCGCGAGCACGCCCGCCGCCTCGGCGTACCCGTCCTGATGGAGGCCAACGACCGCGGCCTGCTGGACGTGGAGCGCTTCGACACCGAGCCGGACCGCCCGCTCTTCCACGGCCGCACCGGCGACCTCACCGCGGACGACGTGCAGGACCTCACCGGCCCGGACCTGGTCCGCTTCCTCCTGCGGGTGGTCGACGAGTCGAAGCTGAGCCCGCAGATGGCCGACGCCCTCCCCCGCATCGGCCGCACCCTGTCCAGCTGGCCCCAGCTCGCCAGCGGGGTCATGCTCGGGGCCGCGCTGGTCACCGACACCGCCCGCCGGATCCTCCTGGGCCGCCCCCTGCCCTCCGGCCGCTACTACGTCGACCTCGAAACCCTCATCCCCGCCTCCGACGGAGCCGCCCCGTGAACCCCGCCCGCGTCCCCGAACTGCACGGCGAACGGCTGTGGTTGCGCGAACTGCGGGCCGGCGACCACACCGCGTACGAGCGGATCGCCACCCACCCCGTCCTGACCCGCTACCTCGGCACGGACCGCATGGACGCCGAACAGGCCCACACCGCCTTCGTCCGCGCCCTGGCCCAGCCCCTCTCCACCCCCCGCCGCGCCTACACCATGGCGGTCTGCGCCCCCGGCGACCCCACCATGCTCGGCACGATGGGCCTGCTGGTCGAGGACTACGGCGCCAACGCCATGCTGACCTCCCTCGTCCTGCTGCCCGGCGCCGCCGTCTCCGGCCACGGGCACGAGGCCGGGCGGCTGCTGATGGCGTACGGGTTCGGCGCCCTCGGCCTGCACCGGATCTGGGCCGGGCACCGCGCGGACCACCGCCACATGCCCCCGGTGATGCGGGCCGCCGGGCTGCGGCCGGAGGCCACCTTGCGCCAGCTCTTCCGCACCCGGGGCTGCTGGCACGACGTGACGACGTACAGCGCCCTCGCACCCGAGTGGAAGAGCGGGGCGAGCCCGGCCGAACTGGCCCTGCTGGACGGGTCGTACGGCTCGTACGGGACGGCGTACGAGTCCTCCCTGCAACCGGCCTGAGCGGCGCGGCGGCAGCGTCCGCCCCGCAGGTCAGCCCGTCAGGTGGTCCGTCAGGTGGGCCGCCAGCTGGGTGCGGGAGCGGATGCCGAGCTTGCGGTAGATCCGGCTCAGCATCCCCTCGACGGTCTTGACGGACACGAACAGCCGGTCGGCGGCCTCCTGGTTGCCCGCGCCGCGCGCCACCAGCGCCGCCAGCCGCAGTTCGCGTTCCGTCAGCACCTCCCCCGGGCCCCGCGGCGGCCCGCCGGAACCGGCCGGGTGCGGGGCCCGTACCAGCCGCGACAGGAGCTCGTCCGCCAGGCCCAGCCAGGGCCGGGCCCCGGCCCGCTCGAAGCGGTCGCGGGCCAGCAGCCAGGCGGCGCGGGCGGCGGCCTGGCGGCGCCGGGCCCGCTCGAAGCGCCCGTGCGCCAGGTGGGTCCGGCCCTCCTCCAGCGGCAGCCCGGCCCGGCGGAAGACCCCGGCCGCCTCGGCCAGCAGCTCGGCCGCCGCGTCCGGGTCCCCCGCGTACGCCCGGCAGTGCGCCAGCGCCCTCAGCCGGGCGGCATGGGTGCCCGGATGCCGGACCGCGTCCGCGCCGGGTCCCCCCGCGCCGGGTCCTCCCGCGTCAGGTCCTCCCGGGTCACGGGCCCCCGCGCGCTCCCGCAGCAGGGCCTCCGCCTCCGCCGGCCGCCCCGCGGCGGCGAGGGCCTCCACGGCGTCGGGGGCCCAGCGCAGCATGGTCGGATCGGCCACCCGCTGCGCCGCGTCGAGGCGGGCCACCTCGGCGAGCAGCTGCGCGGCCTCGGCGGGACGGCCGGTGTGCAGGTCCACGGAGGCCAGCAGCCACAGGCTGCGCGCGGTGTACGGCGCGTCCCCCTCCTCGCGGGAGGCCCGCACGCCCTGGGCGGCGTACTCCCGCGCCCGTTCCAGGGAGCCGCCCGCGCTCTGCGCCAGGGCGGCCGTGTACCAGGCGGGCCCCGGGGACAGCCCCGCCTCCCGGGTCAGGTCCAGCGCCCGCGCGGCCCACCGCAGGGCCTCGGCGCAGGAACCGGCACGGGCGTCGGTCTCGGCCAGGCTGCGCAGTACGTCGACGATGTCCTCGGCGTCGCCGTCCTGTTCGGCGAGGGCGAGCAGCGGGAGCAGCCGCCCGCGGGCCTCGGGCAGGCGGTCGTCGAAGACGGCGTGCCGGGCCGCGAGGTACGCGGCGCTGTTGCGGACCCCGCCCGCCTCCGGGGGCACGTCGAGCGCGAGCGCGCGCCCGAGGGTGCGGGCGGCGGTGCCGGGGTCGCCGAGGATCCGCTCCATGCGGGCGCGCATGGTGAGGGCCGCCGCGTGGAGGGGGGCGTCCCGCGCGCTCTGCGCGAGGGCCGCGGCCTCGGTGGCCCGGGCGAGGGCCTCGGCGGGGTCCCCGTCCGCGATGTTCGCGCGGATGGCGGCCCGCAGTTCCACGGCGGCGAGGAGGCGGGGGCGGAGGGGGGCGGCGGGGGCGGCCGTCCCGGTGCCGGGGGCGGGGGCAGTGGTCCCGGCGGGGGCCTCACCCGTACCGGGGGCCGGGCCCGCACCGGCGGCGAGGCGGCGGGCGCGGGCCAGCAGGAGACCGGCGGCCCCCAGGTTCTGCCCGTACGCGTCGAACAGCGCGAGAAGGGCGACGGTCTGCTGTTCCGCCCCGGCCCGGGCGGCGGCGAGAGCGTCGGCGGCCTCCTGCGCGAGGTCGGCCCGCCCGGCCGCGGCAGCGGCACGGGCGGCGGCGGCCAGCCGGTCGAGGCGGGGGTGCGTACCGGGGTCCTTTGCACGGGTGGGGGTGAGGGCGGCGGCCAGCATGAGGAGTTCGGCCGCGGTGTCGCGGTCCCCCGCGCCCCGGGCGGTACGGGCGGCCCGTTCGGCCTCGTCCGCGAGCCCGCGGTCGGTGCCGGTGTGGGCGAGCGCGCGGTGCCGGACCCGCTGCACGGGATCGTCCACGGCCCCGGCGAGGCGGCGGTGGGCCCGTACCCGCCCCGCCCGCGGCCCGTCGAGCGCGGCCGCGCGCGCCAGGGCTCCGGACGTGAACGCGGCGCGGGCCGGGTCGGCGCGGTGCACCACGCCCTGGGCGGCGGCCGTCGCGAGGTGGTCCTCTGCCTCGGACAGGCCTGCGCGGCGCAGGAGTTCGGGGCTCGGGTGGCGGGCGAGGGCCGCCGTGCGCAGGGTGTGCCGTACGGGCGCGGGCAGGGCGGCGAGCCAGGCGCGGGCGAGTTCGGCGGGGCCCGGGGGCCAGACCGGGGTGTGCGGATCGGGCGCCGGACCGGCGGCGAGCTCCTCGCAGCACTGGCGGGTGAGCAGCCGGTGGCCGCCGCAGTACCGGTGGACGGCCGCGGCCCAGCGGACCGGCAGCCCCTCGGCGTCGAGCATCCGGGCGGTCTCGGTGACGGTGAGGGCGGGCACGGCGAGATGGCGCGGGTGCCCGCCGAGCAGGGCCGAGGTGGCGGGCGAGGGTCCCCGGGCGGTCCGCTCGGCGGCCACCGCCGCCAGCCGGTCGGGCGGGAGGGTGCGCAGGGCGTGGCCGAGGGCGTCCCGGGTGTGGCCGTCCAGCCACTGGGCCCCGTCGACGAGGAGCAGGGTGGGGCGGTCCGCGAGGAGTCGGGTGAGGGCGAGACGGAATGCGAGGGGGGTGGGGCGGGAGGTGGGGGTGGCAGGGGAGGTGGGCGTGGTCGGGGCCGGTGGCCGCGGCAGAGGAGGTGTCGGCGTCCGGCCCGGCTCCGGAACCGCGCCCAGCAGTACGTCGAGCCCGCCGACGGGGTCGTCGGGCCCGCACTGGCCGAGCAGTTGGGCCAGGCCCGCCCCCGGGACCGACCGGTCCTCGGGCCGGGTCCGGAGGGTGAGCACGCGCGGCCCGTGGGGTTCCGGGCGTGCCGCACGCGCGGCCAGGGCATCGAGGACCGTGGTGCGGCCCGACCCCCAGGGCCCGGTCACCACCACCCGGCCGGTGGCCGCCAGCACCTCCGCGGCCGAAGCGAGCAGCTCCCGCCAGCCTTCGTCAACCGGGACCGGAGCCCGCGCCGGGAGGGGCAGGGGCGGCAGCGGGTGCCCGGCGGGACGGGCAGCCGGGAGGCCGAGCGCCTCGGCGGACGGCAGCGGGTACGGGAGCGGGGGCGGGGTCACGGGCCGCACCGTAGGCGCGGGCGGACGGCGGGGGCAACGGGGTGGTGCGACCCGCACCCGTACCCGGGCCAAGTCAGGGGTTTCCTCTGGTGATCCGGGGGCGGAGCGGGTCCACGCTGTGGGGCACCCCGGCCGCCGCCCGCCGTACGTGGCGGAGCCGGGTGATCCCCACTCCGAGAGGAAGACTCCGCCATGCGCAACCGCGCCCGCACCAACCCCCCTGCCGGTAACGATGCCGGGAATGCCCGCCGCACCCGCGCCCTTGCGGGCCTCCCCGTCTGGTCGGGCTGCCTGGCGGCCGTACTGACCGTGGCGGGCCTCGCCTCCCCCGCCTCCGCCTCCGCCTCCGCAGCCCCGACGCCCGCGCCCTCCCCTTCCCCCTCCGCTTCCCCTTCCGCCGGACTGCTGCGCGCCCTCCAGCGGGACCTCGGCCTGACCGCCGGTCAGGCGCTGGGCCGGCTCGGGCAGGAGTCGCGGGCCCAGCAGGCCGCCGTGCGGGTGCGGGGCGCGCTCGGCGAGCGGACGGCCGGGGTCTGGTTCGACGGTGCGGACGGACGGCTGCACGCGGCCGTGACCGGCGCCGCCGACGCCGAGGCGGTACGGGCCGCCGGGGCCGTACCGCACCGGGTGGAGCGTACGGGCGCCGAACTGCGGGCGGCGGTACGGGTGATCGCGGCGCGGGTCGGCTCCGGGATACCCGGGGTGGTCGGCTGGGGGCCGGACGTCCGGGCGAACCGGGTGGAGGTGCGGGTGGACCGGTCCGCGGCGGACGCGTCCACCGATGCTTTCGTACGGGAGCTGGACCGCTTCGGCGCGCTGGTGGCGGTGGCGGACGCGGCGGGGGCGGCGTACCAGCAGGCGGACGTGGTCGGCGGGGAGAAGTGGGTGCCGGGCAGCGAGAGCCCGTGCTCGATCGGCTTCGCGGTGACCCGCAAGGACACCGGGGCCAAGGCCTTCCTGACCGCCGGGCACTGCACCAACGACGTCAACCAGGCCGCGTACGGCAGGGACGGCACCCGCGTCGGCACGTCGAACCGCGGCGGCACGGGCTCGGTGAACGCCCGCGAAGGGGACATGGGCATCGTGGACGTGGACCAGCAGGGCTGGAACCTCGCGGCGAAGGTGTCGGGGCACGGGCAGGCCGATATCGCGGTGACCGGCTCGGCGGACGCGGTGGTCGGCACGGCCGTGTGCCGCTCGGGGCAGACCACCGGGCTGCGCTGCGGCGAGGTCACCAAGGTCGACCAGAGCGTGGACTACGGGAACGTGGTCATCGACGGGCTGTCGTACAGCAGCGCCTGCTCGGCGGGCGGGGACTCGGGCGGCGCGTACGTGACGGCGACCGGAGGCAAGGCGGTGGGCCTGCACTCGGGCGGGGGCAGTGCGACCTGCTCCTCCGGGAGCGGCGAGAAGTTCACCATCTTCCAGCCGGTGAACGAGGCGCTCACCCGCTTCGGCGCGACCCTGCTCACCTCCGCTCCCCCGCAGCCCGGCAAGGTGACCGTGGCGCCGGTCGCCGCGCAGAGCGGGGCGGTGGGCGCGGCCGTGGTCCTGAAGAACAGCGCGGAGGGTGGTACGGCGCCCTACACGTGGACGGCCTCGGGCCTGCCCGCCGGCCTGTCCGTCGACCGGGCGACGGGTACGGTCTCCGGGACCCCGACGGCCGCCGGAACCTCCACGGTCACGCTGACGGCCACGGACGCCGCGGGGGCGGCCGGTTCGGTGTCCTTCGGCTGGACGGTCACCCAGAACACGGGCGGGGCGCCGGTGCTGGAGAACCCGGGCGGCCAGACGGTGTACGTCGGCCGGCCCGTGACCCTGCCCCTGCGCGCGACCGGCGGCACGGCCCCGTACCGCTGGACGGCCGCCAACCTGCCCGCCGGGCTGAGCATCGACGCGGCCACCGGCACCGTGACCGGGACCCCGTCCGCCTGGGGCTTCCGGACGGCGACCGTGACGGTGACGGACGGGGCGGGGCGCAGCGCGAGCACGTCGTTCACGTTCTACGTGTACTTCTAGCGCCGGGGGTGACCCGGGCTTCCGGGCCCGGGTCAGCTGGCCGGCTGGTCAACTGGTCAGCTGGTCACCAGTGGGTGAGGTCCGCCAGGACCGTGCAGTGCGGGTCCCCCGCCCCGGATCCCGAGGACGGCGCGGGGGGCCAGTCGTCCTCGACGAGGGAGGGCAGCGCGGCCAGCAGGGCGGTCAGTGCGCCGCCGGGCCGGACGTCGGCGCCGATCACGCCCGGCCTGCGGTCGGTGTCCATGTACAGGCGCAGCAGCCCGCCCTCGCGGAAGAGGAAGCCCCGCAGCCGGGCGTCGGTCTGCTGCTCCGCCGCCGGTCCGGGGTGTGCGAGGCAGCGGAGGAGGGTGGCCGCCCAGTCGTCGGTGGTGAAGGGGGCTCCGGTCAGTTCGTCCGGATCGAGGTGGTACAGGTCCATGCCGAGGACGGACGTGATCCGGGAGGTGGAGTAGATGTGGGTGCCGGTGAGCGCGGCCCGTACGAGCGCGACCACGTCGTGCGCGGTGCGCAGGCCGTCCCCGCCCGTACGGACGGGCACCTCGTACCCGGTCAGCAGGGCGGGCTCGCAGGCGCCGCGTGCGCCGATGACGATGCGGACGGCGGGGGTGCCGGCGGGGGCGGGGAGCACGCCCCGGACGTGGTGGGCGTCCAGCAGGGGCGCGTACACGTGCTCCAGCAGGAGGGCGGCCACGTCCACCTGGAGGTCCGCGACCTCGTCACCGGGCTGGGCGGTATCGGGCATCTGGATGTTCAACTCCCGTTGGTTTTAAGAGCAGTCGGGGACATCGCACGCGTATCGGACGGGCGGGCCTCCCGGCTCTTGCCGCCTCGCCTCCGCTGACCAATGATGCTGCGGGCGCCCCGGCCGCACCGGCAGGACACAGCAGGAGACGGCAGGACACAGCAGGACACGCAGCGGCCGTCCATGACCAGCCCTCAGGAGACCCCCCTTGCGTACGAGTCAGCACCTCGCGCGGTCCGCGGCCGTCGTCGCCGCCGCCTTCGCCCTCGTAGTCGCCCTGCCCGGCGCGGCGTTCGCGGCCCCGCCGCCCGCGCTGCCCGGCAACGCCTCCGCGCTGGAGTCCACGTACCAGCCGGCCTTCGACTACGACACGGACGGCTGCTACCCCACCCCGGCCATCGGCTCGAACGGGGTGCTGAACGGCGGCCTCAAGCCGACCGGCGCCCTCAACGGCAACTGCCGGGACGCGAGCGACCTGGAGAACACCAACGGCTACGCGCGCGCGAAGTGCAACAACGGCTGGTGCGCGGTCATCTACGGGCTGTACTTCGAGAAGGACCAGGCGCTCGACGGGGTGAGCTGGGGCGGGCACCGGCACGACTGGGAGCACGTGGTGGTGTGGGTGCAGAGCGGCGAGGCGAAGTACGTGGCGACCTCGGAGCACGGGAACTTCGCGATCCACGCGCGCGACCGGATCCGCTGGGACGGGACCCACCCGAAGATCGTCTACCACAAGGACGGCATCAGCACCCACTGCTTCCGCCCGGCGAACGGCAACGACGAGCCGCCGGAGAACCACCGCCGCACCTGGCAGTTCCCGACCCTCGTCGGCTGGGACGGCTACCCGGCGGGCATCCGGGACAAGCTCACCCAGGCCGATTTCGGCAGCGCGCACTTCGGCCTGAAGGACGGCTCCTTCGCGTCCCACCTGGCCAAGGCGAAGCCGGCGGGGATCCCCTTCGACCCGTACGCGTAGGGGACGCCGGGTCCGCTTCCCGGGCGGCGGGGAACCGTCCCGGGCGGCGGGGCGGGGGGCGCGGGTCCATGATGGGCGGGAGGGCCCCCGTACCCCTGCCCCCTCGCCAGAGCGGACCGGTCGCATGGACGAATCACGAAGAGCGTGGCTCGCGGTCACCGCCGTCATGTCGGTGATCATGCTGTGCTGGGCGGCGGTCATCCTCATGAACATCCTCTGACGGCCGCCCCGGCCCGTCTTTCGAATGAATTGCGATACTTTCCCCATGGAAGGGAAAATCCGAGCCACTCAGCCGCCGACGGAGCCCGCAGAGGCCGTGGGACCCTCGGCGGCCGTGCAACCCGCGGACGACGCCCGCCGCTGGCTGGCCGACCGCGGCATCAGGCAGGCCCCGCACCGGACCCCCGAGGGGGCGGACGGCCGCGGCGCCGGCTGGGTGAGCGACGAGCACCCGGACGTACTGCTCACGCCCAACGACGTGGCGCACGAGTGGACCGCCGCAGCCCTGGCCTCCGAGGGCCTGGAGCCGGCCGAACGGGCCCGCCTGGCCTTCGGCCTGCTGGACCTCCTCGGCGAGTACTGGGTCACGTCCGAGATCTACCGGGCGACGCTGCGCGGCGGCACCCCGGAGAACCGTCTCCCCGCAGATCTGGTCTGGTCCGGCTACCGGGACCGCCTGGAGGCGGCGGTGGCCGCGGACGACACGTCCGGAGCCGCCCGCACCGTGGAGGCGGTCACGTACTCCCTGTGGGTGGACTGGTTCGAGGACCCCGCCACCGCCGCGACGGCCTTCGCCGAGGTACTGGGGAACGACCTCGACCGGCTCCTCCCCGAGGCCGACCCCTCGGAGGCCCTGCTCCGCCGCACCCGCCGGGTGCTGCGGCACTCGGGCCCGGTGCCCTGGCCGGTCAAGGAGCCGGCGTACCGCACCGCCGCCCGCCTCCCCGCCCTGCACCCCGACCTCTTCCACGCGCTCCTCACGAGCCACCACGACGCGTATGGCGACCTGGAACCGTCCGCGGCGCTCCGCCTCCTCGACTCCCTGTCCCTCCCCCCGGACACCGAGCACCTCGCGGACCTGCGAAGCACCCTGGCCGCCGCGGTCCGCGCGCCGGACAAGCGGCAGAAGCCGGCTCAGAGGTTGAAGAGGTTGCGCCAGAAGTTCTCGCGGACGTAGCGGAGCCAGTGGCGGTTGTTGCAGTAGAGCTTGCGGTACACGGGCAGCGCCTGCGGCACCGGCCGCCCACACCACATGCACGGCTTCGGCGGCCGGGCGCCCGGGTCGAGCCCCGGTATGCGCCTCCGGGCCGTGCCGCTGCCGGGATTCACGGGCGTACTCATCGATCTCTCCTCACCAAAGAAAACAAGCGAACGTACGCCGACAACGGCCCCCCTCCCCTCCCTACCCCCTACCGACCGAGGAGCAGACGCCGCCCGCCGCGGACCAGCAGCCCGAGCAGGAAGGCGTTGACGACGTACGAGACGATCAGGATCGCGTACACGACGGCGCCGGTCTGGGCCCAGGCGCCGAGGGAGTTGACGAACGAGAGCAGCAGCGCCCCGGTCGGCAGGGCGAGTGCGAGCGCCAGCAGCCCGGCCACGTCACCGCCGATCACGAGGGCGAGCAGCGCGATCAGGAGGTAGCACCCCGAGAGCAGGTTCCCGAACGCGGCCCGCCCGAACCCGCGCAGCACCCGCCCCGCGCACCCCACCACGCCGTTCACACTCCGACCCCCGCACCCTGCCCGTACGCCTCAACTCCCCCGGAGCAGCACAGGACGACCGCCGCGCTCTGCACGACCGGGGCCGCCTCCGGCGCAAAGACCCGCACCCCGACCTCCACCGCCAGAACCGCAAGGCCCAGGCAGAGGCACAAGCCGGGATCGCCGAAGTCGAGACGGTCGATCGCGCCCAGCGGCCGGTCGGACATGGCGCTCCTTGCTTGAGGACGGTGGTCGCTTCACCAACGGACCGCCGCACGGAACACCCCCCAACGCCGTCCCGCCCGGACCCCGTTGCTCCCCCATACTCCCCGCCCCCGCGGCCGCCCGCCTGAGTACGCCTACTCAATCCCCAGCACGACCACCTCCCCCCCCCACCCCCACTACGAATTCCCGCGTGCGCGGGGAGCAGCGGGGCCGAGGAGTCGGCAGACCGCAGGCACGGGGTCCGTCCCCGCGTGCGCGGGGAGCAGCCGGTGACCTGGGGGTTTACTCGGCTTGCGTCTGGTTTTTGACCACTTTCGAGGAAACGGACATTTTGCCTATCGGGTGCATCGATCTGCGTGTGAACTCGTTGCGGGTGCCCGTGGCATTCTCCCAGGACTGGCGTTGCTCGGGCGGTGAATCGGCGGTTTGGGTGGGAGGCCCGGGGGGCGGGTTAGTGGGGGGTGAAGGGGGTGGTGCGGAGGTGGGTGAGGAGGTCTGCGGGGGTTGCGTAGGTGGAGGTGGCGCCTGCGTTGGTCAGGGATGGGTGGGGGATGCCGCCGCATAGGAGGGCTATCGGGGGGACGCCGGCTCGGGTCGCGGACTTCATGTCCCAGGTGGAGTCGCCCACGAAGACCGCGTCTTGGGCGGAGGCTTCGGCGAGGGTGAGGGCGTGGTGGACGGGGTCGGGGGACGGTTTGCCCTCCTCCACGTCGTCCGAGGAGGCCGTGGCGTGGATCGCGTCGTCCGCGTCGATGGCCTTGCGGAGTGCGTCCAGTTCCGTGCTCGTGGCCGAGGTGACCAGGACTACGCGCCAGCCGCGGCGGGCCAGTTCGCGCAGGAGGTCGGCCGCGCCCTCCTGGGGGGCCAGGCGGTCGAAGTAGGTGGCGTAGAGGGCGTCGTGGGCCGCGGTCAGGCGGTCGTTCTCGGAGGGGTCGTGGGCGTCGCCCAGGAGGTGGGCCAGGAGGTCTTCGCCGGGGAGGCCGATCGCGTGGTGGATGTCGTGCATGGCCACGCGGTGGCCGGCCTGGCGCAGGGCCTCCCACCAGCTGGTGACGTGCAGGTGGTTGGTGTCGGTGAGGGTGCCGTCCACGTCGAAGAGGGCGGCGCGGGGGGACGGGCTGGGCTGGGGCACGGGGTCACCTGCCGGGACGGGGCCGATGGGCCGGGCTGCGGCGCTTGCTCTCGGGGCGGTCCGCGGTGGAGCGGCCGTGGGGGTGGAAGCGTTGTACGGGTGCGTGGAACTGCTCGTGGGCGGGGCTCCGGAGGTGCGTGGGCGGGTGGGGGTGGTGGAGGTGGGGGTCGGGGTGGTGGTTAGGGGTGGGGGGCGTTGCGGGCATGGGAGGGCCTTTGGGGGGTGGGGAGGGAGAGGAGGAAGCCGCTGCGGGGGCGGGTCGGGACTCGGGTCAGGGGGATGCGCAGGTCCTGGTGGGCGGGGGTGCGGGTGGTGGAGAGCAGGCTCGCGAGGGGTTGGGCCAGGGCTGCCAGGACGGTGACCGTGATGTCCTCGCCGGGGCAGCGGTGGCCCGTACGGGCGTCTCCCCCGCCTTGCGGGATCAGGGTGTCGGGGGCCGGCTCCCGGTGGAGGAAGCGGAGGGGGTCGAAGTGGTAGGGGTCGGGCCAGATGTCGGGGTCGTGCAGGTGGCCGTAGACGTCCAGGAGGACGAGGGAGTGCTCCGGGATGCGCCGGCCTTCGAAGGTCAGGTCGCGCGCTGCCAGGCCGCCGACGAAGGGGACGAAGGGGTAGAAGCGGCGGACTTCGTGGGCGAAGGCGCGGGCGAGAGGGGAGGACGTCCGGGGGATGTGGGGGGTGGGGTGGGTTGGGTGGGTTGGGTGGGTTGGGGGGATCGGGGCTGAGGGGGTTCGGGGGTCGGGTTCGGCAGGGGTGGGGTGGTGGGTGTGGTCCGGCTCGGGGGCGGCGGCGTTCTCGGGGCAGCGGGCGGGGCCTCGGTCCGGGGTGGACTCGCGGAGGTCGCGGGTGAGGGCCGGGTCGCGGTGGAGGGCGTGGGCGGCGAAGGTCGCGTACCAGGCGATGGCCACCGTGGGGCGGATGATGTTGAGGAGTTCCACGGCCGCGGTGTGCGGGTCGAGGAGGTTGCCCGAGGAGTCGCGGTGGCGGGCCACCGTCGCGAGGCAGGTGCGGTCCTCGTCGGCCGTCGCCGGCGGGGAGTTGCGGAAGGCCTCGACCGTACGGGCGAGGGAGGCCTCCTGCCGGGCCCGGGCCCGGCGGGCCCGCCAGTGGCGCGGGCCGGCGGTCGCGAAGCCGTCCACCATGGCCACGCAGTCCTCCGCGACCTCCCTCCCCGCGTCCTCCGGGATCGGCACCCCGACCCAGTCGCAGACGGCCAGCGCGAGGACGGCGGCCACCTCCTCGAAGAGGGGGGTGGGCGGGGGACTTGCCGGGCGGGGGCCGGGGCGGCCGGGATGGCCGGGATCGGCGGGGACTGCGGCGCGCGCGCCGATCTCGGCGTCCCAGTGGGCCAGGACGCGCTCGGCGAGGGCGTTCACCTGCCCCGGGGCGGTCAGGAGGGTCATCATCATGGTCTTGCGGACCTGGTGCGCGTCCCCGTCCAGGGTGTGTACGGCGCCACGGCCGAACAGGGTGTCCAGGACCGGTCCCGGGAGCGCGCCCTGGCGCAGGACGTTCCGCTCGTCGTAGAAGAACCGCACCGCGGCCGGACCGTGCAGGAGGACCGCGGGGCGGCCCATCAGGCGGGTGGGGGTCGCGGGGGCGCTGCCGTGGCGGCGCCGGAGGGCGGGGGCCCAGGCGTAGCCGCGGGCCAGCAGGGCAAGGGTGTGGTCGATCACGGGGGACGACATGGCGCGCGCCTACCCGTCGACGGGTCCTGCACTCCCCCGCCGGGGCGCTCCCCCGGGGTGAGGGGGGACCGGACGGGGCACCCCCCGGCGCGAGCCGCGCGCGCCGTCGCCTTGAGGGGCAGGTTGGCGCTCGGGGCAGCGGGTAGGCGCGGGGCACCGCCCGGCGGTCTCGGGCTGTCGTCCCGGAGTTCTCCGTCGTAGCCCGTGCGTCCTTCGCCGCCGGGACCCCAGCCGCCGCCACCCCACCGGACCAGGGAGCTGCTGTGAGTCCCCGCCCGCGCGAGCCAGGTACGCCGCGTAACCCCCGCCGTCCCCGTGACTCCCGTATCTCCGGCCCCCGCGCCCTCCTCCGCATCTACCTGAACGACCACCTCACCTCCGCCGAGTCGACCGTGGCCCTGGCCGACCGCGCCGCGCGCGCCCACCGGGGCAGGGCGCTCGGACCGCCGCTCACCGCCCTGTGCCAGGAGCTCGCCGAGGACCGGGAGGCCCTGCGGCGCATCATGGGCGACCTCGGGATCCCCGTGTCCCGCGGCCGCCTGGCCCTCGGGCGGCTGGCCGAGCGGGCCGGGCGGCTCAAGCTCAACGGGCACCTGGTCACCCGCTCCCCGCTCAGCGACCTCCTCGAACTGGAGGGCCTGCGGCTCGGCACCGAGGGCACGGCCTGCGCCCTGCGCACGCTCCAGGCGCTGGCCGGCGGCGGCGACGCGCGGGTGGACACCGCCGAGGTGCAGCGGCTGCTGGACCGCGCCGAGGAGCGGGTGCGGCAGTTGGAGGGGATGCGCGGCGAAGGGGTGGTACGGGTCTTCGGTCCGGGCGCTTCCCCGGACACCGTCGCCACTGTCGCCACTTCGGTTCAAGGAGGTCCGGGAGAGCGGGCACGACCGGAGGAAGCGGAACCTTTCGAGGGGGCGGCCGACCAGGGGCCCGTACCCCCGCCGGGCCCCGGCTTTCCCGCCGGACCAGGCGGCGGGTGCGGGCCGCTCCCGCCTTGAGGGGGCCCGTGGAGGAAGGCCGGCCCGGGCCGACCGAGGGGCGGGACCGGAGAGCGGGGCCGTGTGCCGGGTACGTGGCCGGGTAGGGGCCCGGTGCGGGGTGCGGTCCCGGCCATCAAGGGCTGCGACGGGGGCCGCACCCCGCCCGGTGCTGCACGGGCCGGGGGTGGGGTCCGGGGCTGGGGGGCCGTACCCGTCGCGCCCGTCGCCCGGCGTTTCAAGTGGCTGGCGGCGAGCAGGCGCGGAGGGCAGTAGCCCGTCGTCCTAGGAGGCTGGTCGTATGTCGGTCGCAAGGCGGAAGGGGTCCGGGGAGAAGGGGCCCGGGGAGGCGCCGGACGGTACTGGTCCGGAAGCGGGTGGGGAGGCCGCAACGGAGTCCGGGCTCGTTGCCCTGGAGCTCGGCGGGCATCCCGCCTTCAGCAGGTTGTTCCACCGCAGGCGGACCATCGGTCCGTTCCGGGCGGGAGCGCTGTGGCATATCGCGGCGCTGCTGGCCGCTCGGAGGGCGGCGCAGCAGGCAGCGGTCCAGGGTGCGCTGGAGGGCCTGCTGCGGTCTGGGCGCCTACGGGGCGACGTACCCGGGGACGGGTCCGGCTCCGGTCCCGCAGGCGATCACCGGCCCCGGCCGCGCAACCGTCCCCACCGTCCCGCGACCGGATCCGGATGAGGTGCCGCGAAATGACGAAGACCTCAATGAATTCGACGCATTCGTCGAATGCGACGAATGCGACGACCTCGTACGGATACTTCCTGTCCTCCGAGGAGTGCTCCCCGGACCGGCTGCTCGAACAGGCCCGCCGGGCCGCCGACGCCGGGTTCACGCGGCTCGCGATCTCCGACCACTTCCACCCCTGGAACGACGCGCAGGGCAACAGCCCGCTGGTCTGGTCGATGATCGGGGCGCTGTCGCAGACCGTGGACCTGCCCGTCACCACGCTCGTGACCTGCCCGACCGTCCGCCTGCACCCGGCAGTCACCGCCCAGGCCGCCGCCACCTCCAGCCGGTTGCTGAACGGCCGCTTCACCCTCGGCGTCGGTACGGGCGAAGCCCTCAACGAGCACGTCCTCGGGGACCGCTGGCCGCCCTTCGCCGAACGGGCCGCGATGCTGGAGGAGGCGGTGGAGGTGATGCGGAAACTGTTCACGGGCGAGCAGATCAGCCACCGCGGGCAGTACTACACCGTCGAGAACGCCCGCCTGTACACCGCCCCCCGCGGGGGCCGGATCCCCATCCCGGTCTCGGCGTTCGGCCCGAACGCCGCCGCACTCGCCGGCCGCATCGGGGACGGCTGCGTGCTCATGGGCCCCGACGAGGAGACCATCGGGGTGTTCCGGGAGTCGGGCGGGGCCGGGAAGCCGGTGATCGGCGGGCTGAAGGTGTGCTGGGGCCCGGACCGGGAGGCCGCGGTCGACACGGCGTACCGCCTGTGGCCCACCGAGCACCTGCCCGGCGAGCTGAACCAGATCCTCCCGACCCCGGCGCACTTCGAGCAGGCGAGCACGCTGGTCACCCGGGAGCAGGTCGCGGACGGCGTGCCGTGCGGCGACGACCTGGAGGAGCACGTGTCGGCGATCCGGGCCTACGCGGACGCGGGCTTCGACGAGGTGTACGTCGGCCAGATCGGCCCGGACGACGAGGCCTTCTTCGCCGCGTACGGGGAGAAGGTGCTGCCCGCCCTGACACGTTGAGGGGCCGGGCAGGTGGGCTGAACATCAGTTCCGGGCTCAGGTGGGGGTGCTCTGCGGGGGCGGGTCCGGGTCAGGATCCGGGTCCGCCCCTTCCCCTCGTCGCAGCAGCTCCAGGTACCGCATGGCCGCCCGCTGGGGGCCGGCCGCGGTGCCGAGGGCCTGGTGCCAGGCGTGTTCGGCCTGTGCGGGCTCGCCCCGCTGGACGTGCATGACACCGAGGTTGACCCAGGCGAGGCCCGCCTGTTCCCGGTTGTCGGAGGCGGTCGCGAGCCCGTAGGCCGCCGCGCCCTCCGGGTCGCCGAGGGCGTTCAGGACCCCGCCGAGGTTCACGGCGGCGTACGGGGTGATGGCGGACGGACCCGCCCCGATGCAGCGGCGGTACCAGTCGCGGGCCGCCGGCAGGTCCCGGCCGCCGCAGGTCAGGGCGATCTCGTACATGGCGTGCGGCGCGTGCTCGGGGTGCCCGGAGGCCACGGCCCGCTCCCAGGCGGCGACGGCCGCCGGGGCCTCGCCCCGGTCGGCGAGCAGCCGGCCCAGGAGGAGGGCGGCCGCCGGGGCGGTCTCGGGGTGGCCCCCGTCCGCCCACTCCTCGAGGCGGGTTGCGCGTTCCGCGGGGGCGAGCAGGGCCTTGAGCGCCAGCGGGGTGACCTCGGGATCGGCCAGCCCGGAGGGCCTCCCGGGCGCCGAGCCGGTCGTCCAGGAGGCCGAGGACGCTCCCGAGGTCGAACAACAGCACCCCCTCGTCGACCCAACCCCGGGAGTCGGTCGCTCCGGTCGCTTCGGTCGCTTCGGTCGTACGCGCCGCACCCGCGGAGCCCGCCGTCCCCGGGACCTCGATCGTCCCCCGGACTTCGGTCGCTCCAGTCGCTTCGGTCGCTGCGCCCGCGCCCACTCCCGTATCCGTATCCGCCCCCGTCCCCGCCCCCGTGGGCGCAGTTGGAGGTGGCCCGCCGGACCCTGGAGGCCCAGGCCCTCGCGATGGAGCGCGACGTGCGCCGGGCCGCCTACGTCGCGTACCTGGGCCGCACCGATACCGCGCGCCGGCGGCTGCGGACCTGGCAGGACGCCCTGGGCACCACCGCGGGAGCGTCGGGCAGGGAGGCGTACGACTCCGCCATGGCCGCCGTACGGGAGGGTCTCGACATCATCCGCCTGGAGGGCCCGGACTCGGTGACGGCCCCGGCGGAGGCCCTGGAGCACGCCCTCACGAGCGGCGCCCCGGCCGCCGCACACCACGCCGCCCACCAGGCCTTCATCACCGCCGCCCGCACCGCCCTCAGTCCCGCAGCAGCCTCAGCACCGCCCGTTCCGCAGCCCCCCGCGTAGCCGGGGTGCCGAAGTCGGCGTCCTCGCCGAGGCGGGCCAGGGCCGGGGCGATGGTGACGCCCTCCTCGTAGCGTTCGAAGACCAGCGGGTCGATGTACGAGGCGCGGCAGACGGCAGGGGTGTTGCCCAGGTAGTGGCTGACCTCGCGGACGGCCCGCGCCATCGCCCGCTTGCGGACGGCCGCGCTGCCGTCGGAGGTGCGGGCGGACACGGCGAGGGCGACGGCCGCGAGCACGGTGGCGTGCCAGGTGCGGAAGTCCTTGGCGGTGATGTCCCGGCCGGAGCGTTCGCGCAGGTAGGAGTTGAGGTCCTCGGCCCGTACCTCGTGCCAGGTACGGCCCTCCCGGTACGCGAACAGCCGCGGCCCCGGCTCGGGGCGCCGCAGCAGGGCCCGTACGACGGCCAGCGCGTCCGCGTCGACCAGGGCCCGGCTCTGCCGCTTGCCCGACTTGGCCGGGAAGTCGAGGCAGACCTCGCCCCGGCCGGGGCAGGCGGCGTGTTCGCGGAGCAGGGTGGTGAGGCCGTAGCTGTCGTTGGTGCGGGCGTAGCGCTCGCCGCCGATCCGGAAGAAGCCGAGGTCGAGGAGGCGGGCGGCGCAGGCGAGGACCCGGTCGCGGGTCAGCCCGCGCCCGCCGAGGTCCTCGGCGACGGCGGCGCGCAGCCGGGGCAGGGCGCGGGCCACCTGCCGTACGTGCGCGTGCTTGGCGGCGTCCCGCTGCTCCCGGAAGAGCGGGTGGTAGAGGTACTGGCGGCGGCCGGCCGCGTCGGTGCCGAGGGCCTGGACGTGCCCGTTGGGCCAGGGGCAGATCCACACGTCCTCCCAGGCGGGCGGGATGGCCAGGGCGCGGATCCGCTCGCGCTCGGCCGCGTCCACCGGCTCGCCCGCGGGGTCGAGGTAGCGGAAACCCCTCCCGTGCCGGACGCGGCGCAGGCCGGGGCGGTGGGGGTCGCTGGTGCGCAGGCGGGGGCGGGGCGGCTGGCGCCGACGGGAACTCACGGATCCATCCTCGGGCCGGCCGGGCCGCCCCGCCTCCCCTTCACCGCTCCCCGCGCTCATGGCACGAGGAGCGTCTTGATCATCCCGTCCTCCTTGGCCTGGAAGCGGGCGTAGGCCTCCGGGGCCTGGTCCAGCGGCAGCGTGTGCGTCGCGAAGCCCTCCACGCCCAGGGGGTCCTCGTCGTTGAGCAGCGGCAGGATCTCGTCCGTCCAGGCGCGTACGTTCGCCTGGCCCATGCGCAGCTGGATCTGCTTGTCGAACATGGTCAGCAGGGGCATCGGGTCGACGGCCCCGCCGTAGACCCCGGACACGGAGACGGTGCCGCCGCGGCGGACCATGCCGATGGCGGTGTGCAGGGCGGCGAGGGGGTCGGCTCCGGCCCGTTCCATGAGGGGCCGGGCCAGGGCTCCGGGGAGCCGGGCGGTGGCCTTCTGCGCGAGGGAGGCGGCGGTACTGCCGTGGGCCTCCATGCCGACGGCGTCGATGACGGCATCGGTGCCGCGCCCGGCGGTGAGCTCGCGGACGGCGTCCACGAGGCCGTGGTCGGCACTGCCCCCACCGTCTCCGCCACGCCCTCCCCCGTGCTCGCGCAGGTCGAGGACGTGCACCCCGGCGCTCCTGGCCCGTTCCAGCCGGGCGTCCACGAGGTCCACGCCGACGACGAGGCCCGCCCCGCGCCGCTGGGCTATCCGGGCGCACATCTGCCCGATCGGGCCGAGCCCGAGGACGGTGACGGAGCCGCCCGGGGCGATATCGGCGTACTCGACGGCCTGCCAGGCGGTGGGCAGCACGTCGGACAGGTACACGAACCGCTCGTCGGGAGGCCCCTCCGGCACCTTCACCGGCAGCGTGTCCCCGAACGGCACCCGCAGGTACTCGGCCTGCCCGCCCGGGACCTGTCCGTACAGCTTGGTGTACCCGAAGAGCGCCGCGCCCTTGCCGTACGCGCGCACCTGCGTGGTCTCGCACTGCGAGTGCAGCCCGCGGTCGCACATGAAGCAGTGGCCGCAGGAGATGTTGAACGGTACGACCACCCGGTCCCCCGGCTGGAGGGTCCGCACCTCGGATCCGGTCTCCACGACCACCCCCATCGCCTCGTGCCCGAGCACGTCCCCCGGATCGAGGTACGCGCCGAGGACGGCGTACAGGTGCAGGTCGGAGCCGCAGATACCGGTGGAGGTGACCTTGATGACGATGTCGGTGGGATCCTCGATGCGGGGATCGGGCACGGTCTCGACACGGACGTCCTCGCGGCCCTGCCAGGTCAGTGCGCGCATGGGTGCCTCCTTCGGGGCCTCGGGCGGGGCAGACGGTCCAGCCGTCCCATGGATGCGGCTGCCCGCTGCCCGCCCGTACATGCCCGTACACGCCGGGTGTGAGGGGCCGGCCGGGGTGTGCAGGGTCCCCGCCCCTCACCCCTGCCTCTTGCGCCCCTCCGCCCTCCCCCTCAGCGGAAGTGGTCGGCGGCCCTCGTGACGGCGGCCCCCATGTTCCGCTCCATCATCTGCAGCGCGGCCCGGGCGAGGTCCTCGTGGATGTGGGCGACGGCGTCCGCGGGGACGGCGACCTCCAGGTGGCGCACGTGCGCGTCGAGCGCGGAGTACAGCACGCACTGCTCGGTGACCTGCCCGGTGAGGACGAGCCTGCGGACGCCGAGGGTACTGAGGAGGTACGCGAGCGGGGTCTCGTAGAACACCGAGTGGCGGGCCTTCACCACGAACAGCGAGTCCTCCTCCGGCAGCACCGGGCGCACCAGCTCGGGGCGGCGGCCGGAGAGCGCCGCCTCTGCCAGTTCGCCGTGGTGGGAGCGCCACCGGCCGAAGTTGTCGTTCGCGTAGACCACCGGGACCCCGCGTGCGCGGGCCCGTTCCAGCAGGCCCACGAGCGGCGGCAGGATCCGTTCGACCTGCTCCGCCAGGCGGTCGGCGTCCTCGTGCTCGTACGTGTTGATCATGTCGATGACGACCAGGGCGGTGTCGCCTTCGCCCTTCGGATCCGCCTGCGCCCCCGGTTCGACCGCTACCCCCATCAGCCCTCCACCCCCGTGGCCGCATGCGGGGCGCCGACGGGTTTGGACTCCGGTGAGCCGCGCTGGCGCAGGTAGACGGAGAGGATGACCATGGCGGCGACGGCGAGGAGTTCGGACTGCCAGTTCTGGAGGGTGCGGCTCCAGAAGTCCGGCCGGGAGAGGTACGAGAGCCAGCCCACCGGGTCCTGGAGCTGCCGCAGCCGCTGCTCGTCGTACGCCGCCCGGCCCGCGACCGACTGGGCCGCCCACGAACCGAGGAACAGGCAGCCCATGACCAGGCCCAGGGAGCGGGAGTAGACCCGCTGCCGCCAGTCCCGGGTACCCGCCCACTTGGGCGAGTCCGCCTCCGCGTGCGCACCGATCCGCTGCTCGCGGTCGCTCTCCGTGCCGACCTTGTGGAGCTCCTTCGACTCGGGCGAACCGCGCTGGACCAGCCACACCGTCCCGAAGATGAACAGGAAGAACTGGAGGAACTCCGACTGCCAGTTCTCGGTGACGTCCACGGCGAAATCGGAGGTCGTGAGGTACTCGGCCAGCCCGATCTGCTGGAAGCCCTCCACGTCCAGCTGGTCGTTGAACTCGGCGTGTCCGGCGAAGGCCTGCCCGGCCAGCACCAGCAGGAAGCCGATCCCGAAGGCCAGGGTCAGGCTGTTGTCCCGCCAGAACCCGCGCCGCTGCCCCTTCTCCGCTCCCCCGCCCTTGCCACTCCCCTTCCCGCCGCTCACCGGTGCATCGCCCCGATCGCGGTGAAGTACGCCAGCCCGCCGACCACCGCGACGAGACAGGCCACGAAAAGGAACCTCATCCTCAACCGCCTCCGTGCAACTCGCAGCGGTACGGCCGCTGCCCGCCCTGCGGCTCGCACCCGGCCGCGACCACCTTCCAGCCGCCGTCGAACTGCGAGACGAACACCGTGTCCGCGTCGAAGCGCAGCAGCCCCTGCCGCCCGTACACCTCGGTCTCGCGTACCGCACCCGCCGCGAGCGGCGACTCCCCGGCCACCGCCGGCAGCGCCCGCACGCACTCCGCGCCCTCCCCCTGCTCCAACTCCTCCAGCGTCCCGGGCGCCAGCAGCCCGCAGGCCCGCACCCACTCCCCGGCGGCGGCAGCCCTCCCGAACTCCTCACCGGCCCCCCGCGCCCCCTCCACCCGCCCCGCGGGCGCCCCGCACCCGGCACACGCCAGCAGCACCCCGACGACACCGGCCCACACCAGCCCCCGTACAGCCCTTCCCACCGCCACCTCCGCCTTCGCCTTCGCCTTCGCCTCCACCAGGGAACACCGCGACCGGCCACAACGTACGCCTGCTCCCCGCCTACCCCGCGCCCTCCCGGACCGCCCCGCCGACACCCACCCGACCGGCCCACCCGACCGGATCCGGCCGCCCTCACCGGCCGTCCGCCGAAGGCACTGGAGCCCGCCCCACCCCCTGTGATGAGCTGGCCCCATGAACGAGTCCGAGAAGGCCCCTGCCGCGACCACCGAAACGATCAAGGTGCCGGAACACCTCCACGGGTACCCGGGGGTGGCCTTCGGCGGCTACGTGGCGGGCCTGCTCGCCGTCCGCGCGGCCGCGCAGCCGGTACGGGTCGACTTCCGGCGCCCGGTCCCCACCGAGCAGCCCGTCCTCCTGTCCACCACCGCCGAGGGCGGCTGCGCACTCACTTCGGGCGAAACCCTCCTGGCCCTCGCCACCCCCGCGGCTGCCCTCGGGACCACCCCGGCCGCCGCCACCCCCCGGCCCCCCACCTGGGACGAGGCCCTGGCCGCCGCCGAGGCCTACCGCGCCGCGCCGCCGCCCGGCCAGGTCGACTGCTTCGGCTGCGGCCTCGACCGCACGCCGGCCACCGGACTGCGCCTGCACTGCGGTACGGTCCCCGGCCGCGACCTGGTCGCCACCGCCTGGACCCCCGCCCCCGACCTGGCCGGCCCGGACGGGCTGCTGCCCCCCGAACTGGTCTGGGGCGCCCTCGACTGCCCCGGCAACGCCGCCGGCCGCCTCCTCGACGCCCGCCCCGCCGGCGCCGTCACGGCCTCCCTCACCGCCCGCCTCCTGCGCCCGGTCCCGGCCGCCACCCCCCTGGTCTCCTACTCCTGGCTGCTCACCAGCGAAGGCCGCAAATACACCGTCGGCACCGCCCTGGCCACCGCCACCGGCGAACTCTGCGCCACCGCCGAGGCCCTCTGGATCCAGCCGCGCTCATGACCGACGCCCCCGGCACCCGCCACCACCAGCTCCGAGCCCACCTCCACCCCCACACGAAGGGAGCAGCTCAGCTCCACCTGATCGGCCAGACGGCAGAACTGGCGGCGGCGCTCGGCGTGGAGCTGTGGCTGCGCGGCGGGTGGGCCCCGGACTTCTTCCGCGGGCAGATGACCCGCGACCACGAGGACGTCGACTGGTTCGCCCGGGCCGAGGACGCCCCCGCGCTGGCCGCCGCCCTGCTGCGCTCCGGACACCTGCTCCAGTCCACCGGCGCACCCGCCGACCAGCAGCTCGACTTCCTCAAGGACGGCGTGGAGAGCAGCTTCGCCCTGCTGGCCAAGGACTCGTCCGGGCGGGTCGTGGTCGCAGGCGGCCCCTGGGCCGGGGAGCCGTGGCCGGCGGACATGCTCGACGGCCCGGTCGGCGGCCTGGGCTCCGTACGCTGCCGGATCATCGCGCCCCGTGCGCAGATCGAGATCAAGCGGATGATGCCGGTGTGGGTACCGGGCCGCCCCCGCCGTACAAAGGACGCCGAGGACATCGCCCGACTGGAAGCGGCCCTCACGGCGAACGCCCCGCTCCAAGCCTGAACGCCCCTTCAGCGACCACCCACCGGGCTCCACCGAAACCAGTAGTCGAGCCCCCCGACCCGGTAGCGGGCACCGGCGGCCCAGCGCAGCTCGGCCACCAGCCGCCACTGCCGCTCGCCCGCCGGTTCCCGGCCCCTGCGGTGGCTCGCGGTGCGGGGCCGTCGTACCACTCCAACTCGGCGTACGCGCTCGAAGCCGACCCCGGTCAGCTGTTCCCCGTCCCAGCTGTCGGCCATCCGCGCTACCGGCCGGCGGACGACAGCCCTCCGGCGCCCTTCCTGCTCCTCAGCGCCGTATGCCCGCCAGTTCCCGGTTCATCGCGGCCAGGAACCGCACCACCACGTGCAGCTCGTCCGCGTCGAACCCCCCGCACACGTCCCGCGTGGCCGCCGCCAGCGGCCGGAAGTACTCGCGGGCCGCGATCCGGCCCGCGGGCGCGTAGTGGAGGTGCACGACGCGCCGGTCGTCGGCGGCGCGGACCCGGTGGATGTGCCCGGCCTTCTCCAGGCGGTCCAGGCAGGCGGTCACCGCGCCGGAGGTCAGGTTCATCTTCTGCCGCAGCCGCCCGGGCGTCATCGGCCCCTCCTCCCCGCTCCCGCCCCCGGTCTCCTCCCCCGCGTCGAGGATCGCGATGAGGGCCTGCACGTCGGTCAGGTGGAGGCCCTGGGCGTGGGCGAACTCCTGGGAGATGCGGTTGAACTCCGCGTTCAGCCCGCGCAGCAACACGGCGAACGACTGCAGCCCGAGCGCAGGGTCACCGCCGCCTTCGGCGGCGGGCGGGGTCGTGGAGCGGTCTGGCCTCGGCATCCCCCCAGCATAAGATCCCTCAACCATCGAGAGACTTCCCCGCCGGGTCAGGACGACCCGGGCACCATGTCTGCGCCGCGGGCCCCCGAAAAACCCCTACGCCTCCCCGCACACCCCCGCGTATAAAGGCGCTGACCACCCTGCCCCACACCAGAACCAAGGACAGATGAGCCGACCGACCGACGCAGTCCCCACCGACCGCCTGAACCGCCCCGTGACCCTGGAGGAGATCACGGACGACAACTGGCGCGCGGTCGCGGACGTGGCCCCGGCCGACGAGCAGCGCCCGTACGTCGCCGCGCTCGCCGCCCGCTACCTCCTGCTCTCGATGCGCGGCGGGGTCTGGAACTCCCTCGGCATCCGCGCCGGCGGGGAGATCGCCGGCCACGTCATGTGGGCGTACGACGAGGAGGACGGCGCCCACTGGATCGGCGGCATGATCGTCAACGCCCCCGAGCAGGGCACCGGCGTCGGCCGGGCGGCCGTACGCGCCCTGATCCGCCGCCTCTCCGCCCTCCCGGACTGCCGCGAGATCCGCCTCTCCTACCACCCGGCGAACACCCCGGCCGCCCGCCTCTACGCCTCCCTCGGCTTCACGCCCACGGGCGACCACGAGGACGAGGAGCTCGTCGCCTCCCGCCACCCGGACCAGGCGGCCTGACCCCTGTCCTCACCCCCGCCCCCTCCCCCTCACCCGTGCGGCCCCACACCCACCCCCTCTCCCGCGAACGGCCCAGCATCCGCCCCCCGAACAGGCCGTACCGCAACAAGCCCCCTAACGTCGCAGCCGTACGCACCCGCAGCAACGTCCATGGAGGCACCATGCGCCGTCGGAGCCGCCGGAGCCGTCGGCTGGTGGGCGCCTGGGCGAGCACGGTCACCGCCGCCCTCCTCCTCACCGCAGGCTCCCTGCCCCCACCCCCACCCCGCGCGGCACCCGCACCCACCCCACCCCCCACCGCCGTGGGCGCCTACCTCCACTACGGCTCCCCCGGCGTGGACCGCATGCAGGCGCTCTCCCGCTGGCTCGGCGGCGCCGAACTGCGCGCCGGCCACACGTACCTCCCCGGCGACACCTGGGCCAACATCGAGGGCGCCCCTGATTCGCTGCGCACCTGGGCGCGGTGGCGCAAGGCACGGGCCGACCGGCTGTTCGTCCTGAACGTCCCCATGCTGGAGCGCAACGAGGCCGGGTACCCCGACGACCGGGTCGCCGAACTCCTCCACGCGGGCGCGGAGGGCACGTACGACCACCACTTCCACCGCCTCGCCAAACGACTGGTCGCCCTGGGCCTGCCGGACACCGTCCTCGTCCTCGGCTGGGAGATGAACGGCTTCAACTACACCCACCGCTGCCGCCCCAACCCCGAGGCCTGGAAGGAGTACTGGCGCCGCATCGTCTCCGCCATGCGATCCGTCCCCGGCCAGGCCTTCCGCTTCGACTTCGCCCCCAACCGCGGCAGCGACGCGATCGCCTGGACCCGCTGCTACCCGGGCGACGACGTGGTCGACATCATCGGCATGGACTCGTACGACCAGCCGCCGGGCCGCACCTTCGACGAACACATCACCCAGCCGTACGGCCTCCAACACCAGGTCGACTTCGCGCGCACCCACGGCAAACAGCTCTCGTACCCGGAATGGGGCCTCTTCCGCCACGGCGACAACCCCGAATACGTCCGCCGCATGCTCGCCTGGTTCAAAAAACACCGCCCGCTCTACCAGAGCATCACGGACTACTGCCCCCACGGCGTCTGGCAATGCACCAAAAACCCCCACTCAACCAAAGCCTTCAAAACCTCCCTGACCCCCAAGAAGCCCCACCTCTAACCCCCACCCCCGCGTGCGCGGGGAGCAGAGCGGATGACCAGCAGCTTTAGATGGGGGACAGTGGGTTTTTGGGTACTTTCGCGGATTCCCCTTCGGGAGTTAGGTGGGGGAGTGCCGGGCGCGTAGTGGGGGCAGGGTGGTCTCAGGCAAGAGGGGCGGGTCGTTGGGGGGGTTCTGGGGAGGCGGCGGGCCTGGGCATCGGCACATGGTCGAGTCGGGCAGCCTTGCGCCGCCGGGGGTAGTGAGGGAAGCCCCTCTCGGCTGCGATGGCTCGGGGGCGCCCCCCGGAGGGGATGCGTCGTGCAGGCGGTACGGTCCCGCAGGCACGGCCGGGCCGGTTTTCCGGCCGCTCTCCCCACCCCGTGCGCGCCGGGGTCGTCCCGATACCGCCGCCACCCGCCCGCCGCGCGGGCTCACGGCTCAGTGGTGGTGGGTCTCGTCGACCACCGGGAGGGCCGCCGGGGTGCGGCGGCGGCGCAGGACGCTTGCGTACACCGCGAGGCCCAGCAGGCCGGCGGCCATCATGATCAGGCCGACGGCGTCCAGGTTGACGCTCTCCATCTTCCAGTCGCTCGCGAAGGTGAGGACGGCCCCCACCACGATCAGGGCGATGCAACCGCCTATGCCGGCCATGAGTGTGCCTCCTGTCGGGCGGGGAGTCGGGGCTTCCGTTCGGTGACGGGGTGACGGCCCGCCAAGTGCCCGTACGTGCAAGGTCGCTGAGCGGTCGTCATACCGCGCGTCTGCCCGGTTCCGGCAGCCTGATGCGGGCCCGGGTACGGGAGTTCGCAGCGGCGCCCGGCTTCAGTGCCCGGCGGCCGTCCTGACCAGGCCCGACTCGTACGCCGCGATCACCGCTTGGGCCCGGTCCCGGACGGCGAGTTTCGCGAACAGCCCCGTGATGTGGTTCTTCACCGTCGACGGGCTGATGTCCAGCGCGGCCGCGATCTCCGTGTTGTCGAGGCCGGTGGCGATCAGCCGCCACACGTCCGTCTCGCGCGCCGTGAGGTCGCCGGCCTCCGGATCGGCGGGCGTCACCGGGTGTGCAGGGGTCCCGGCGGGGTTGCGTACGTACGAGGAGATCAGCCGGGTCAGCAGCCGCGGGGCGACGGCCGCCTCGCCCGTGTGCACCACGCGGACCGCCGCCACCAGGTCCTCCGGCGAGACGTCCTTGGGCAGGAAACCGCAGGCCCCGGCGCGCAGCGCGGCCACCACGTACTCGTCCATGTCGAAGGTGCTCAGGGCGAGCACCCGGCAGTCCGGGAGCTCCGAGGCGAGCCGCCCGGTCGCGGCCACGCCGTCGAGGACCGGCATCCGGATGTCCATGATGACCACGTCGGGGCGCAGACTGTGGGCGAGTTCGACGGCCTCAGCGCCGTCCGCCGCCTCACCGACCACCTCGAAACCGGGGTCGGGCCACAGGATCAGCGCCAGGCCCCGGCGGACGAGCGGCTGGTCGTCGGCGATCAGCACGCGGACGGGGGCGGGGACGGGGGCGGGGGCTCGTAGAGGAAGGCCCTCGGGGGGCGGGGAGGCGCTCGGGTGGGGCGCGGTCGTATCGCTCACGCCGCCCGCTCCTGCTCCCGCTCCCCCGCCGGGCCGGGCAACGCCGTACGCAGCCCAGCCCCACCAGCACCACCAGCACCAGCCCCCACACCCCGTACGCCCCCGGACCCCACCGGCAGCCGGGCCGCCACCCGGAAGCCGCCGCCCGCCACGGGACCGGCGTCCAGCGTCCCCCCGTGCAGCGCGACGCGCTCACGCATCCCCACGAGCCCGTACCCCGAGCCGGGAACCGACCCCGATCCGAGCCCGCCCCCGGCCGCCGCCCCGTCGTCGGACACGTCCACCCGTACCGCCTCCGCAGCCCCCTCCCCCTCGTACTCCAGCACCACCGCGGCCCGCGCCCCGCCCGCGTACTTGCGGGCGTTCGTCAGGGACTCCTGCACGATCCGGAAGACGGCCAGCGCCACGCTCGGCGGCAGTTCCCGCGCCTCCCCCCGGACGTCGAACGAGGTCGGCAGGCCCGCCCGGCAGGACTCGGCGACGATCCGCGGCAGGTCCCCGATCCCCGGCTGCGGGGCCTCGGGGCTACCGACGCCAGAAGCCGCCGCCACCGCCACCGCGGCCTCGTCCTCGTCCGCCCGCAGCACGTCCAGCAGCTGCCGCATCTCCCGCAGCGCCATCCGCCCGGAGCCCTCCAGCTCCACCAGGGCCTCTCGCACCACCTCGGGGTCGCCCGCCAGGTTGGCGCGGGCGCCGCCGGCCATCAGCTGCATGGTGGTGATGTGGTGCGCGACGATGTCGTGCAGTTCGCGGGCGATGCGGCGGCGTTCGGCGGCGACCGCGCGGTCGGCGAGCAGGCGGCGGTTCTCCTCGATCTCGCGCTGCCAGCGGTTCATCACCAGCGCCCCGGCCACGACGAGGGCCGCGCCGGCCGCGTTGCCCGCCAGTCCCAGCGCCGACGGCGGCCAGGTCCTCAGCCCCACGAGCGGCACCGTCACACTCACCAGGGCCGCGACGGAGGCCACCGCCGGGCCCGAGGACCGGATCACGGTGTACAGGGCGACACTGACCGCCGCGTTGAAGTGCTGCTCCATCGGCACGCTCAGGTTGAGCGCCAGCCCGGCCAGCAGGACGGCCGCCAGCGCGGCCAGCGGGGCCCGGCGCCGGGCCAGCAGCGGGAGCGCCGAGACCAGCATCAGCAGGCAGCCCAGGGCGGGCACCCGGCCCAGGTCGCTCTGGGTGGCGAGCGAGTAGCCGGTCAGGTCCACGGCCGCGGCACCGACCGCGACCAGCGCGTCGTTACGCGTCCACGGCATCCCTGGCGTCCACGGCATCTGGTTCCTCCCCCTGTCGACGCGCCGGATGTCCGGTACACCCGATCCGCCCGGAGATCCATTCTTCCACCGCGCCCCGCCGCCCCCCGCCCGCCCCCGGTCCCGTACCCGTCTGGGAGCAGGCTCCCAGAGGCGGAGGCGGCCGGTCCCCTGCTCCCACCCGCGATCTCCTCCCCGGCCCCGACGAACGGGCCCCCGCCCGCTGATGAGCTGGAACCACAGCCGGGAACCGGCCCGCAAACCCCTCGGGGAACCCGGCCGACCCACGGGAAACCAGCCCACCGGCAGCCCACCAGCAGCCCACGACCCACCCCCCGGAGGCCCCTCCGTGATCCGCGCCCTGACCGGATTCGCCACCCGCAACCCATGGCGGGTGATCGCCCTGTGGGCGGTGCTCGGCATCTCCCTGGCCGTCCTCGGCCAGGCGCTCGTCCACCGCGTCACCCAGCCCGCCGGCGGGGACTTCCTGCCCCGCTCCTACGATTCGGCCGCCGCCCTGCGCACCGCCGAGGACCACTTCGGCGTACGGCCCGACGAGAACCACGTCACCGTCCTCGTCGGCCGCGAGGACGGCAAACCCCTGACTGCCGCCGAGCACCGCCGCGTACGGGAGGCCGCCGCGCGGCTCGGCAGCAGCCGCGTGCAGATGCCCGAGCCGAAGGACGCGCCTCCGCTCCTGAACATCGACCACTCGCAGACCCCCGCCGTCAGCCCGGCCATGACCGCCCCCGACGGCAGCTTCGACCTGCTGTCCGTCCGCCTGAAGGGCAATTCCGCCGACCCCGGGATGCACGACCTGTACCGCACCTTCCGGGACCGGGCCGAGGCCGAGTTCGCCGGGAGCGGCCTGCGTACGGGCTTCACGGGGGGCCTCGCCGACACCGTGGACACCGCCGACGCGGACGCGCCCACGCAGAAGGCCGTCGGGCTGGCCATGACCGGGCTGATCGTACTGATCCACATCCTGGTGTTCCGCAGCCTCCTCGCCGCGCTCCTGCCGCTGCTCGCGGTCACGATCGTCGGCGGCGCCGCCACCGGCGCGGTCGTCGGGACCGCCCTCCTCACCGGGATCCGCCTCGACACCTCCACCCCCGGTCTCATCGGGGTCGTCCTCATCGGCATCGGCATCGACTACCTGCTCTTCCTCCTCTACCGCTTCCGCGAGGAGCTGCGGTCGCACCCCGGCCTGCCGCCGCGCGTGGTCGCGGCCCACGTCAGCGCGCGCGTCGGCACCGCCGTGACTTCCGCGGCCCTGACGATCGTGGCGGCGTTCGCGACCCTGGGCATCGCGACCTTCGGCCAGTTCCGGGTGCTCGGCCCGGCCGTCGCCGTATCCGTCCTGGTCATGCTGCTGGCCTCGCTCACCCTGATGCCCGCCCTGCTCGCGGTCACCGGCCGCCGCATGTTCTGGCCGTCCCGCGCCCTGACCCGCAGCCCGCGCCCCGGCGCCGCGGGCGCCCTCGGCAAGCTCGTCGCCCGCCGCCCGCTCGCCCTGGCCCTCGGCTCCGTGGCCCTGCTCGGCGCACTCGCCGCCGGACTCCAGGGCATCCGCATGGACTTCGGCACTACCGGTGGCGCCCACGCGACCCCGGCAGCCGCCACGGCGGCGGAGATCGCCCGCGTCCTGCCCGCCGGCGTCTCCGATCCGGCGAACGTGTACGTCACCTCCCGCGACGGCCGCCCCCTGACCACGGCCGCCCTCGGGGACCTGCCCCGCTCCCTGGCCGGCGTCGACGGCGTCGGCCGGGTCGGCACCCCCGTCCTCAGCCCGGACCGCAAGGCCGTCCGCATCGACCTCTACCTGGAGGCCGACTCCCAGACCCAGCAGGCCCGCGACCTGGTCTCCGGCCCGGTACGGGACACCGCGGCCGCCCGTACCCCCGCCGGTCTGACCGCCCACGTCGGCGGTACGGCGGCGGTCTTCGCGGACGTCTCCACGGCCGTGGACCAGGACCTGCGGCGGGTGTTCCCCGTGGCCGCCGCGCTCATCGCGCTCATCCTGCTGGTGCTGCTGCGCAGCGTGCTCGCGCCGGTCGTGCTCATGATCAGCGTCGGCCTGTGCTTCGCCGCCACCCTCGGCGCCTCCGCCCTCGTCTTCCAGCACCTGGGCGACGAGCCCGGCGTGAACTTCGTCCTCCCGCTGGTCCTGTTCCTCTTCGTCGTCGCCCTCGGCACCGACTACAACATCCTCATCAGCGACCGCATCCGCGAGGAGATGGCCCGCCCCGGCCCGGTACGGGCGGCAGTGGCCCGCGCGGTACGGCACACCGCCCCCGCCATCGCGACCGCGGGCATCGTCCTGGCCGCCTCCTTCGGCAGCCTCGCCGTCAACGCCGCCCCGTCCACCCGCCAGATCGGCTTCGCGACCGCCCTGGGCATCCTGCTGTCCGCGTTCGTCCTGTCCTCGGTCCTGGTGCCGGCAGCCGCGGTCCTCCTGGGCCGCCGCCTGTGGTGGCCCCTGCGACCGTCCGCGGACACGGAGACCGGCAACGCGGCCCCCGGGGTGTTCCCGCCGGCCCGCACGACCGACGACCGCCCGGACCACACCAACAACAGGAACCGGGCCGACCAGCTCGCCTGACCGACCCGTCCGGCCCCTCCCGGTCAGCCCTCAGGCCGTAGGCCTCAGGCCTCAGCCTTCAGGCCCCTGCCTCGAGAACAGTGCGGATCAGCGCCCGCTGCTCCTCCGAGAGGCAGGGGTCCTGCACGTCGAGGACCTGGTCGTCGACGGTGATGCGGTACTGGAAGCCGTCCGCCGAGGGCGCCACCGCCCGGAGGGCGAGTTCCTCGACCTGCAGGGCGTCCGTGCAGGTGCCGGTGTCGAGTACGCGGGTCTTCTCGACTCCGGCGAAACCGCCGGACCGGGTGACGGTGATCAACATGACTGCTCCTCCGGCTCGCGAGTGCACTGACCGGCGAAGGCGAACAGCCACCGCCGAACCCGCGCCTGCCCCGAACCCCGCACCCCTCCCCCACCGGACCCACCCCCACCCGACGAACGACCGAAACCCACCCCTTCCACGGCCGGTTCACGCCGCCGAGGCACGCAGCCCCCGAACACCCCGCACCCAGCCGGCACGCACCCCGCGCGTAGCTCCCGAACAGCCGGCACGCACCCGGCACTCACCCCGCACAAAGCCCGCGCATAACCCGGCCCTCCCCGGGCAGGCGCCCCTGTGGACCCGTCGAGCCGACCGGCCCGACCCGAAGGGACGCCGAACGGAACGGCCCGGACCCGAGCGCGCACCCACCACCGGCGCCCGGCCCGAGCCCGACCCCCGGCCCCCGGAACCGGCCCGCAAGGGAAGGAGTCGCCATGAGCACGCCCCCCAACGATCCCGTCCCCCCGAGCCCCACCCCGCCCCCGGGCCCCGGCCCCGCCCCGCAACCGGGCCCGCTCCCCGGCCCCGTACCGGCCCCCGGCCCGGACCCCGTATCGCCCACCCGGCCGCGCCCCGAACCCGACCCCCAGCCCCCCACGCCCCGCCCGAAGCCTGGCCCCCCGCCCGGCCCCCTCCCCGGGCCGCTACCGGCCCCCGGCCCGGCCACCTGACGCTGCCGACGGGCGCCGGGCCGCCACCCCCGCGGCCCCGCCCAGCAGCCCCAGCCCGAGCAGCAGCGACGCCCACGGCGACCGCTCACCCTCCGGCTCCGGGGAGACCCGCCGATCGGGGTCGTACGCGACCCTGATCCGCTCCCCCTTCCCCGCGAGCCGGCGATCGTCCTTCAGCTCGTCCGGATACCCGCCGGGGCACGCCAGCACATGCCGGTACACGGTCCGCGGCGGCGGCGCGCCGTCGCCCGTGCTGACCTCGACCTTCTCGTGGACCTTCGACACCACGCACTCGGCGACCGCCTCCCGCGCAGCCGTACGGTCGGCCAGCGCCACCGCCGTCAGCAGCCCCATCGCCAGGAGGAACGCCCCGAACACCCCGGCACTCCCCCGCACCAGCCGCAGGTACACGACCACGGCCCCCAGGACCAGCACCCCGCCGACCACGACGGCAACCACCGCGGCAGGCGCACCCCCACCCCCGAAACACCACTGCGCCCAGCCGTAGACCAGCACCCCGGCCACCAGCACCAGCACCGCACCGGCCCTGCGCGACCCCGCCCCCGTACGGGGATCCATCCCGCCCACGAGCACCACCCCGAAAGCGGAGACGCACCGAACCCCCCTCCGGTTTCCGGCCCACCCGCGCACCCCCGGGACGAGCCCCGGCCGACCGCCACCCCGCCTCCCCGCCCTCAGGACGGCTCCGCGCCGCCCGCCCCGTAGCGGGCTGCCAGCACGGCGGCGCGGGTGCGGAGGGCCTCCCGCAGCTCGGGCGGGGTCAGGGCCTCCGCGTCCGTACCGAGCTGCCACAGGGCCCATTCCGCGTGCCACAGGTCCTGGTACACGGCCTCCAGGCAGGGCCAACCGGCCTGCGGCCCCGCCGCATCCGGGCACGCTCCATTCGCCCCGGCGGCGCGTACCGCCACCGCGGTGTTCAGCAGGTCCTCCCGGCGGGCCGGGTGCACCCGTACCCGTACGGCGATGTGGCCCTCCGACAGGAACCGTGCCGAGCGCTCCCGCCAGGCCCGGTCCAGGTCGACGCGCTCCGGCCGCTCGGCCGCCTCGGGCAGTTCCTCGGCGGCCAGCACCCGCGACAGCCGGTACGTACGGTCGGCGCCGGCCCGTACGGCCAGCAGGTAGCCCCGGTCCCGTACGGTGACCAGCCCGATCGGGTCCACGGTCCGCCACCGCGGCTCCTGCCCCGCGGCCGCGTAGCGGATCCGCAGCTTGCGCCCGGCCAGCACCGCCCGCCGGATCTCGGCCATCGCCGCCGCCGGCACCTCCTCCCCCGGCTGCCGCCGCCGCGACAGCAGGTCGCTCTCCGGCTCCACGAGGAACCGCTGCGCCGCATCGCCCGCCACCGCCTGGTGCCCCTCGGGCAGCGCGTCGACCACCTTCCGCAGGGCCGACGCGAGAGCCGAACCGAGCCCGAGCGCCTGCCCGGTGCGCCCCGCCCCGGCGGTCAGCAGGGCGAGGGCCTCGTCCTGGTTGAGCCCGGTGAGCCCGCTCAGACCGGTACGGAAGCCCGGCAGCAGCGCGAACCCGCCGTGCCGCCCGCGCTCGGCGTACACCGGCACCCCGGCCGCCGACAGCGCCTCGATATCGCGCAGCACCGTACGGGTGGAGACCTCCAGCTCGCGGGCCAGCGCGTCCGCCGTCAGACGCCCGCGCTGCCGCAGCAGCAGGACCAGGGAGACCAGCCGGTCGGCACGCACCCGAAGAGCGTAGCCAATACACGACAGAAGGTGTCGTGTTTGCCCGGCAGGCTCCTTCCCACGGACAGCGGCACCGCCCCGGCGCGGTGCCGCACCACACCGCACCACACCGCACGGAACGGAGCTGAAGAGCCGATGGAACGCACCGCAGTCAACCCGGTGACCTGGTCCGCAGAACTGGGCTTCAACCAGGGCGAGCTGGTCTCCGGACACACCCGCACCCTCTACTGCTCCGGGCAGACGGCCATGTCCGCCGAGGGCAAGCCGCAGCACGAGGGCGACATGGCCGCGCAACTGGCCCTGAGCCTGGACAACCTGGAGGCCGTACTCCACGAGGCCGACATGACCCTGGCGGACCTGGTCCGGCTCAACGTCTACACCACCGACGTGGACGGGCTGTTGCCCCACTACGGCGTCCTGGCCACCCGGCTGGGCGCCGCCGCGGCAGCTCCGGCCACCACCCTGCTCGGGGTGGTCCGGCTCGCGGTCCCGGGCCAGTTGGTCGAGCTGGAAGGCACCGCCGTCGCCTAGGCCGTCTCTCGGGAGGGCCTCCCACTCAACCCTCCAGGATCCCCGCCCGCCGCGCCTGCAGTTCCGAGCGGACGAGCTCCAGAAGCCGCCCCGACCAGTTGCGGCCGCGCCCGGAGTTGTCACCCCAGAAGTCCGAGTCGGCGTCCCCGTAGATCACGGTGGCGTCGTCCGTCCCCAGCAGGATCTCGGCCAACTCGGGGTGCTGCTCGTACTTTGCGCGCAGCAGGCGCGTCATGACCGCGGTCCGGGCCTGCTCCCAGCCCTCCCGGCGGGCTCCCCGGCCCGCGAGCGTACGCGCCGCGGCCGCGGAGCCCGCCGCCGCAATCGCGTCCCGACTCCCGGGGTCGGCGGCCGACAGGGCCCAGTAGGCGTGGGCGGCGGAGGGGTAGTCCGCGCCCGCGAACGTGATCGGGGCGGGGTAGTCGTGGCGCAGACCGAGCTTCCCGGGGTCGGCCACCGGCTTGCCCGGGTACGAGTGGGAGAGCTGGACGGCCGGTGCGTACGATGCCGCCGGCCCGTCCTCGGGCAGGCTCGCGGCCCTCGCCGCCCTCAACCGGGCCCGCTCCTCGAAGTACGCGAGTGCGCCTTCGTAGTCCTCCTGCGTGACCGTGCCGTCGAAGGACACGTAGGTCCGGCCGCCGGGCCCGGCCGCCAGGATGCGCAGCGGCCAGTCCTTGCGGTCCATATCGCCCAGCGCGAAGCGTCGTTGCGATTCGGGGACGGCCAGGAAGGCGGTCCGGACCGCCTCGCGGTTCTCCTCGGTCCGGTCGGCGAGGAAGACGTCGACGGCGGCGAGGCAGCGGTCGGTGGAATCGGGCCGGCCGTTCAACTCGTCGATGGAGTCGCGGACCTCGGCGATCAGCAACTCGGGGGTGAGCCAGCTCTCCGGCTCGCCGAACCTCCAGTCCGCCAGCTCGTGGACGGACGCGTCGGCACCCTCCGGGAAGCTGGTCGCCACCCAACCGGTGCGCACCTTCTCCTCGAACTCCTCCAGGGTGACCAGTCCCCAGCAGTCGATCAGCGCGTCCGCGTAGATGAAGAGGTCGGTGAGGAAGTACTGGCCGCCGTTGCAGATGAAAGCGGGCCGCCAGGTTCCGGGTATGCGGATGCCGTCCGCAGTGCGATGGGTGATCCGGTTGCCGATCATCATCGGATTGTGCCGCGGCGACCGCGAGGCCGGCAGCGATTTTCCCGTCGGCCAGGCCTCCCGACCGCCCAGCAACCCGAGATTCCGGCAATTCGCCAAATCCACCTGAAAAGCGAACCGCAGAATGGCCCCTTAGAGGCCCGATCTCCATGGGGTCCGTATGATCCGACCCATCGGCACCTGACAGGCCCTCACGGGGCCGCACAGCCCTTTCTGTACGACCTCCCACCCCACGCAGATGGCCCGCAGGCCTCCGGAGAGGCCTGCGGGCCATATTTTTCAAAACCGGGTTTTGAACTTGGTGCTACTTAACGACCATCCGCTTTACAGCTGGTCCAGCAGAAGCTCGGCGACCCGCTGCCGGTACGAGCTGTCCGTCAGCGCACGGAGGCCGTTGACCAGATCCTCCGGCGTGTGGACGACGTCCAGTACGGCCGACAGCAGCGGCAGCACATCGTCCACCACTCCCCCGGTCTCGGGCTCCGCGGTCCGCGGCTTCACCACGGGTGCGGGGACGAAAGCCGGAACGACCGCCTCAGCCGGTACGTCCGGATCTGCGGGAGCGACCGGAGCGACCGAAGCGACCGGAGTCGCCGATTGAACCGGAGTCCCCGCTTCAGCGGGAACCACGGGCTCCTGAGCCACGGGAACCTGCTCCACAGGAGCGACCGAAGCGACCGGAGCGACCGGCGCCACGGGAACCTCCGCCGATGCCGGAGCCGCAGCCGAAACCGGAGCCGCCGCCTCCTGAACCGCAGGCGGCTGCACCGCAGGCTCCTGAACCGCAGCCGCCGGAGCGGCCGCCGGCTGCGCGGCCGGCTGAGGCACCGGCTTCGGCAGCTGGGACTGCCGCAGGTGCTCCGCGAACTGGGCCCGCTGCTCCTCGTGGTCCGCCGTCCGGGCGGCCAGCTCCCGGGCCGCCTTCAGCTTGAACGTGCCCGCGTCCACCCGGTGCTGGAGTTCCGGCGCCAGCCTCAGCAGGGAGAGCCGGTGCGAGACGTACATCTGCGATTTGCCGATGCGCTGGGCCACCTTGTCCTGGGACCCGTACCGCTCGACCAGCCCCTGGAGGAACGCCGCCTCCTTGCAGGGCTCGATGGCCTTGCGGTGGATGTTCTCGATGATGACGGCCTCGTCGAGGAGGCCCTTACCATCACCGAGGTGATCCTGCACCTTGATGTCGAGGCGGGTCCAGCCGAGCTGGCGGGCGGCCGCATGGCGGCGGTTGCCGTTGACGACCACCCAGTCCGCCGTACCGACCGCCTTGGCATGCTGCGGCTTGAGCCGCAGGAACACCTCGCGCGAGACCACCGCGACCGGCTGGAGCTGCCCGACCTCCCGGAGGGTGGCCATCAGCTCCTCGAACCCGGGGTCATCGGTGCTGTACTCCCCCTCCCCCCGCGGGTTGTCGGGGTTGCCGACGAGGGTGTGCATGAGGGCCGAGTTCGGCGGGAGCTTCTTCTCGGGTTCTCCCCCGCCGCCCGCGGCAGCCGCCGCGGCCTTGTCGCCGATCAGGCTGGCGAAGTTGGTGCGCTTGCTCATCGACGCTTGGCCCCCGCTCCGATCTCCAGGGCGAGCTTGTAGAAGTCCTCACGGGCCTCCATGGCCACGCGGTTCTTCTTGTAACGGGTCACGACGGTGCCCTCGACGGCAGCGCGTGCATGGACCTTGTAGTGGCGGATCACGGTGTTGGCGAGGTTCCAGCCGCTGCCCTCGATGAAGGCCCGGGTGTCCTCCAGGTCGGCCATTCCGTCACGCGGATCCCAGTTGTTGATGACCACCCAGTACGGCAGGCCCAGCGGCTTGACGACTTCCTCGATGGTGGTCTGGGTCGGGATGAAGCCGAGCGGCTCGGGCTCGACGGGGATGATCAGGTCGTCGGCGTTGGCGAGCACGGCGCGCATGGCGTCGGCCGCCGCACTGTCGCCGAAGGGGTCGCCGGCCTGCTGCACCTCGTCCTCCGGCAGGTCCATCCAGCCGGGGGTGTCGATGAAGGCGTGCTTGACCTTGCGGGTCTTCTTCAGATCGGGGAAATAGGTCAGGTCCTTGCGGGACTTGGTCTGGATGAAGGAGAAGGGGAGGTCGTTGCCCACCCGCTCCGACCACCAGGTCGCCGAACCCTGCGGGTCGCTGGAAACGGCGACCACGTAGTCGGGCTCCCCCGACGGAGCCTCGCCCAGGACCTCGGCCGCGACGGCGGCGATGTTGACGGTGAGGGTCGACTTGCCGACCCCACCCTTGCGGTTGATGACGGCAGTGATGCGTGCCATGGATGGTTCTCCATTTGGATTCCGTGTGCTTCCCAGCCACGGGGGCCGGTACTGCGGACCTGGACAGCATTGCACGTCAAGGAGTTTCGTCGGAATCTCGCACCGCGGAAAACCGTGTCACTTTCGTGAGAAATACGGCACATCAGGCGCCGAAGTGGCGGTCTGGGCCTCCGCTTTCAAAACCGGGTTTTGAAAAACCGCTCCGAGCAGCCGGTGTTGATCCCCACCCCCGCGCCCTCCCATGCCCTCCTCGTCCCTTCCCCGCCCCCCTCCCGCCGCGGTCCCTGCCGGGCCCATCCCCTAACCTCCCCCCGTGACCACCCGAGAAGAGCACTCCCCCGCGGCCCCCGCCCTCCCCACCGACCGGACCTTCCCCCCGGCCCTCATCGCCCTCTCCCGCATCGAGATCCCCTACTCGTACGGCGACGAAGCCGAGGAAGCGGATGCGGACGCCGCCCCGACCTCCATCGACTACGAACCCTTCGACGCGTTCATGTCCGCGGACGAGACCGCCGACTGGATCCAGGCCTGGACCGGCAACACCGAGGCCGAGGGCGGGGCCTTCCGGGTGTTCGGGCAGGACGGCACCGGAGGCTACGCCGCCTTCTGGATGGTCCGCGAAGGCCGCCCACTGGACGAACAGCCGGTGGTCTTCCTCGGCTCGGAGGGCGCCACGGGCCCCGTCGCCTGCGACCTGGCCGCGTTCCTCTGGCTCCTCGCGGGCGGCGTGGGCCCGATGGAGGCAGTGGAGTTCGGGAGCACGGAAGGCACCCCCGCCCCGGCCCTGACCGCCCTCGCCGAGCAGTACGCCGCCGGACGCCGGCAGTCCGCCGCCGAGGTGACCTCGGCCGCCAAGGCAGAGTTCGCGGGCTTCAGCGCGGCGATCGAAGCGCTCTGCCGCTGAGCCAAGCGGCTGGGCCGAGCGGCTGACCGAGCGGCTGACCGAGCGGCCCGGAGCCAAAGAAGGGGGCTGTCTTCAAAACCCGGTTTTGAAAACAGCCCCCTTCCCACGTCTCCGCCGCCCTGCCTCAGCCCCAGGTACGGGTGCTCAGCACGAGCTGGTACCCGTCCGGATCCTCGACGGTCACCCCGAACTCGTCCCAGTACGGGTTGTGGTTCGAGACCCGCGTACCGCCCGAGGCAACCAGCCGGGCCACGAGCGACTCGTCCACGGGCCCGCCGAGATAGAGGACGAACAGGTCTTCGACGGTCGGCGTGGGCTCGATCGGGTTCTCCGGATCATGGGTCAGCTCGAAGTGCCAGGAACCGCCAACCGGACCGACCATCAGCAGATCGTGCTTCCCGGGGACCCGCTCAGTGGTCCGCCACTGCACCTCGAGCCCGAGGCCGTCCACGTAGAAACGCTCGGCCGCGGCAAGATCCCGCGTAGGCCGAGCAACCCGCACATGAATCCCGGGCCCCACTACCTGGTCCGCCACCCGGCCATCACCCAGTCCACCACTCATGCCGCGGAACCCTCCAGCTCTGCACGCCACACCGGACTGTCCACGTAGTGGTTGTCGTAGCGCTCGCCGGACGCGGCGATCTCACTCGGATCAGCCTCGCCGCGCAGCACCCGGCTCAGCAGCCGGAGGTAGTCGAACCGGCCCATGCCCGGGGTGAACACGAACAGCACGTCCGCCTCGGATCCGGGGGCGGCGGCGAAAGCGTGCGGGGTGTGCGGGGGTACGGCGAGGAAGTCGCCGGCGTTCAACACGCTGACCTCCTCGCCCACGAGCACCCGCAGGGATCCACTGATCACGAAGAACAGCTCGGTCGCCTTGGTGTGGAAGTGGGCGGGAGCGCCGACCGCACCTTCGGCGAACGTGGACCGGTAACTCGTGAACCCACCCGCGTCCCCGGCGGCCCCCGACTCCCCGAGCAGCGTCATCACACTGCTCGGGTCGGCACAGGTCTCGGCCTCCGCGCAACGGGTCAGAAGCGGGGGAGTGGACCCGGCCCCACCCTGAACCGCCCCTCCGGAGGTTGTCGTCTCATTCATGATCACGACCGTACGTCCTCCCAGCCCCTCCCTCCAGACCATTTCCCCACCCCCCCTCATGGCCCCCTCACACCCCTCCAGCCCCCTCGCACCCACCCAACTCAAAACCGGGTTTTGAAACCGCCCCCACGAAGCCCACCGGATCCGTCGGGTGGGGGAGTGGGGGAGGGGTCACTCCACCCCGATTCTCAAAACCCGGTTTTGAACTCACACCCACCCGCACCCATCGCGCCGCCGCCCAGCCATCCTCAGAGCCCACCCGGGACGCCCCTCAGCCACCCCTCTTCAAAACCGGGTTTTGAAATCCCCCACCCCCGACTCCCCGCACACTCCTCACCCCTCGCCTCTCACCCCTCACCCCTCGCCCCTCGACCCTCGCCCCTTTCAAAACCGGGTTTTGAAGATGAGGCCGGAGCCCTCCGCCCACTCCGCAGCCCAACCGCTCACCGGGGGGTGGCAGGATCCGGGGATGCTGATCGAGGGATACGACGGAGGCCCGCTCGTCGCGGGGGAGGGGCTGATGGCGCGCCCCGGGTTCTGGTTCAACCACCTCATGGCCATCTACGCCGGAGAGCCGGACGCGGAGAGCGCGACCCCCGAATGGACCGGGGAGGACGAGGCCGATGCCGATGCCCTGTCCGAAGTCCTCTGTGACCCCGATGCCTGGCCGGTCTTCCGGCTGCCGGTGCAGGGCGGCACCGGGGTCACGGTGGTCTGGCGGAACCTCCCGGGGGAGTACGGCATCGACTACCTCCTCACCCACCCGGGCCGCACCCAGCCCGAGCACGCCGCCAGTTGGGAGGGGGAGCGGTCCGGGCCGGGGCTGGCGTGGCAGGAGCTGATCCGCATCGCGGATGCCTCCACCGGAACGGCGAGCGCGACCGCATCGGCGAGCACGACCGACGGGGTACAGGATCCGGAGGCCCGTCTCCTCCTGCTCCTGCCCCTCCTCAACGAGCCGGACCTCCCGGCCACCGCCGGGAACCGAGTCACCGCCGCGCTCATCTCGCTCGGCGCCACGCGCGACACCGCACAGCCCGCGGCCGACCACCTGCTCGCCCGGCTCACGAGCCGGGACCGCCACGATCCGGCCTGGGCGTCCCCGCTGAGCCGTTCAGACGAGGAAGCGGCTGAGGAAGAACAGGAGGAAGAGGAGCCCGTTCACGATGGCGGCAGCCACCAGCCCGGCGCTGGTGTGCCGCCGCAGCAGCACGACCGCCCACACCACGGATCCTCCGAGCGACACGAGCCCGCCCAGCACCGCCAAGGGGAGGGCGAAGAAGAAGTGACCGGTCAACTCGGCGACCAGCACGAACCCCAGGCTGATGACGAAGACGGCCGGCAGTCCGAGGAGCCAGACCCACAGCACCCTGTTCCTCATATGCGGAGGGAGTGGGGGACGCACCTGAAGTGTCGTGAAGTCGGTCGCTCCGTGCCAGGGCCATGAACCGTCGGCCGAAGGAGGGGTCAGACCCGGGGACCGCGGCACCTGGGCAGCCTGCGGAGGGAACTTCAGCGGGGGATAGGCCGGCATGCTCTGGACGTGCGGCTGCACCGGTGGGGGTGGTTGAGGATGCGGGTTCTGCCCCGTCGCGGTAGGGGAGGGGACCAGAGGCGGCAGGGCCGCCGCACCGGGGGAGCCGTCCGACCCCCCGCCCCCGGAGTCGACCGCCTCGGCCAGGACCCAGGCATAGGCCTCGTCCCGCAGGATCTCGTCGGCCAGGACGGTGACGGCGATCGCGAGTGCCCCCTCGCCCGGTTCCGCCCTCAGCCGGGCCAGCGCGGCAGCCCCCAGCTCGGTGGTCCGCAAGCGGTCCTCCACGAGCACGCGGAGCCTCATCAGATGCCGCGACGCGCCGGGTTCGCCGCCGGCCTGCTCCAGCAGGCCTAACGCGCGTACCGCCAGATCGGTGTTCTCTGCGCTCACCACGGTCCCCCTCCGTGTCAGATCACGAGGGTTCCCGATCGTACGGACGCCACAGCCGACCGAACAGGGTGCGTGAGGCGACCGTTTCCGAACCGGCGGCTTTCGAGCCGCAGGCCCGCTCCGCTCACTTCTCCGGAAGCGTTATCCCCAGCTCGCGCATCGCCGGGGACGGCGGACCCGCCGACCGCTGCGTCTTGTGCCCGGTCACCTTCGGCGAGATCGTCCGCGGATCGATCGCCTCCGAGGGCGAGCTCGACGCGTAGCTGCCGTCCGGCTGCTGGTCCCGGTCGTGGGGGAGGAGCCAGAACACCCGGCGCAGGAAGGTGCCCGAGGCGCGGGAGGCACGGGCGCTCGAGGCGAGGGTCGCGTACCCGACCATCCGGCCGTCGCGGTGGTACGGCGGCCGGCCCCGGCGGTTCTGCAGCCGGTCCAGGCTCTGCCGTACGTAGTCGAGACCGTCGATGGGCTCGAGCCAGACGATCTCGGATTCGTGAGCGATCTGCTGGGGTTCGATAAGCGCGCTCACGTACCCTCCTCCTCATGGTCCGGGTCGGCGAGGAGGCCGATCCCCGGGTAGTACTTCCTCTGGTTGGACGTGAGCATGCCCTTCGGGCTGCTCATTCCGAGGGTTTCCCGGACCCGCGCCGCAAACGCGCGCGAGGTCACCGGGTTCGCCCCTTCGTCGGCACACCACTGCCGGTACGCCTGATACATCGTGGCCTGTTCGGCACGCAAGCCCATCTGCAGGACGCAGGCCTCGCTGATGAAGCGACCCATGTGGTCCTCTGTCTCGGCGTAGGCGGTCGTCGCGATCCGGACCCGGTCGGGCCCCGTGAGGTCCTTCTCCCCGGCAAGGTACCGGCGCGCGCCCGAGATCAGCCAGGCCAGGATGCCCGGCCCCTCCTCGTGGACGAGCGCGTCGGCCAGGTTGTCCACCTTGCGGTGGTCGGGCACGACCCGCTCGAACGGGATCAGCCTCATGCGCCGCCAGAACGCGAAGCCGCCGGTGCCCACTTCGGGGCGGTGGTTGCCGAGCAGCCACAGCTTGTGCGTCGGGTCGAAGCTGAAGAAGTCCTGGCGCATCCGCCGCGCCTTGATCCGGTCGCCACCGGTCAGCAGCTTGACCCGCGCCTCGTCGAACCGGTCGCCGGGCTTGAGTTCGGAGCACACGATCACGCGCCGCCCGTGGAGTTCGGCGAGGTCGGTCGGGTGCCCCTCGAAGGGCTTGGCCATCAGGAAGCCGGGCGGCGCGGCGTCCGCGTAGTCCCCGAGCAGCTTGACCATCACGTCGAGCAGCACGGACTTGCCGTTCTTGCCCATCCCGTACAGGAACGGCATGATCTGCGCGCCGACATCACCGGTGATCGAGTAACCGAGCAGCAGGTGCAGGAAGCTGATGACCTCCTTGCCCTCCGCGTCGTCGCCGAAGGTGTCCTCGAGGAACAGCTGCCAGCGCGGGGTCGGGATGTCCTCGGGCGCCACGGAGGTCGCCCGGGAGTGGTAGTGCTTGCCCGGGTCCGGCGCGTGGATCACCCCGGTGCGCAGGTCGACGACCCCGCCGGGGGTGCACAGCGCGTACGGATCGGCGTCCAGTTGCGTCGCGCTCAGCACCATCCCCGGGGCGGACTTGGCCTGCATGAGCATGGCCTTCATCCCGGAGGTGGACAGCGCGCGGCGGCGGTGCTGGCGCAGGTTGGTCGTGGTGTAGAGGCCCTCGGGGTCGTGGTCGGTGAGCTGCTCGGCCATCTCGCCGGCGGCCCACATGACGGTGTCGTCCTCGTCGAGCTCCCAGCGGTGCCCGCACCACCGGTACCAGCCGAGGCCGGGCACGTGCCGGTACTCGCGCCCGTAGAGCCGTACGAACAGCTTGGCGTTGCCGCGGTCGGTGAGACTGTCGGGCATCAGCCCGCGCGGGGTACCGGGCACCGGGGGCAGGGTCTGCGCCTGCGCCTGAACCCGCCCGCGGGACCCGCCTGATGCCGTCCCCCCAGCAGCCGCTGCGGGCGCCGCCGATGCCGGTGCCTGGGCAGGCGCGGGCACGGAGAACCCGGCACCCGAGCCGACACCTGGACCAGCACCCGTACCCGACCCGGAACCAGAACCACCGGAGCCGGCCGGCGAACCCGAACCCTGCCCCCCGGCCTGTCCCTGCGCCTGGGCCTGGACGACGAACTGCCCCGACCCCTGCCCGGCAACCTGTCCCGTCCCGGGAGGCACAACTCCCGCAACGGGGAAGAGCTCCCCCTCCATCACGAACCCGACGTCCCCCTCCAGCCCCTCCGCACCCGCGGGGCCCCCATCCTCTCCTGCGCCGTGCGCCGCCTCCTCCTCGGGGGCGTGCTGGGCGGGCAGTTCGAGCTGTTGCGGCGGTCCGGCCAGGATCTGCCGCGCGACCGCGACCGGGTCGAAGTCCGCACCGCCGCCGTCCGAACCGGCCCCCGCACCCGTGCCCGCCCCGGAGCCGTCGAACCGGTTCATCCGCGGCCTCCGGCGTACAAGGGCTTCGTGCGACCGGCGTTCATACCGCTGGTGATGATCTGCCGGGCCCTGGCCTCCTGGCCGGGACGGGCGTGCTCGGCGGCGGCGCGCAGGGCCTCGGCACCGGCGTCCTCGGAGAGGTGCCCGGCGGCGACGAGCCCGCCGACGGTGTACGCGGCACGGTTCAACTTCTCGGAGAAACCGGTGCCCTGGCTCTGGCTCCGGCACTCGGCAACCTCGCTCAGCACGGTCGTCAGCGCCGCCACAGCAGCCTTCTGCGCCCCCACAGAGCCCTTGGAGGCCCGCTGGAGCCCCTCAACTCCCGTCCCGGGCGTACGAACCCTCCGACGCCCCGAAAGCCCCTCAGCGGCCCCCACAGCCCCTCGGCCCGACTTGGCGCGCGCCTTCACCACCGCGCCCGTCGTGCCGCCCTCCCGCTCGTTCTTCACCAAATGCCCTGTCCTGACGAGCTCTTCCGCCAGCCACCCCGGCAGCTCCGCAGGCGTCCGGCACGGTCCGAGCAGCTCGTACGCCCCCTGCTTGGTCACGTTTCCCGGCGCGACGACGTACCCGCCGGTCGCCCGTACGTCGACCTGCCAAGCCAGCGCACGCGTACGACTGCTGCCGGCCGAGCACTGCCACGCCCGTCCCTCGCCAGCCCGGTACCAGAGGTGCAGTCCTCCCGAAGGCGTCCGCACCCTCATCGTGTCCTCGTCCCACGCCGGGTCCTGGGCACCGCGCAGCGCAGCGAGCAACGCGAGCGTGTGGTAGCCGTTCTCCAGCCCCCGCAGGTCCACGTACTCCCCGATGGGAATCCCAGGCAGGATCCGGTCACGGGCCGGCACGTCCCCGCCGTGCGCATCCACGTCGATCACGACGAGCCCGGCCGGACCCGTCGCCACCCCCACACCCATCAGCGGCTGAGCCCCCCACCAGCTCTCGATCCGGACCTGGTCGGTGGTCGCGGCATGGAAACCGTGGCACCAGCGCCCGGCCGGGATGCACTCGCACTCGGCAGGCTGGTGTCCGTGCCCCTGGCAGAGCATGCAGTTCTTCGGCGGAGTCTTCTGGCCCGCAGCAAGCGGGTGCACGGGCCAGCCCTTCTCGGCACACCAGCGTGCAATGGTGCGGCTCTCGGGCGTGTCGAATCCTGCGGCGCGGCGGTTCACGGGGCTTCCTGTCCCTCAGCGACTGAGCCGGCCCTTCGGTCGCTGCACAAAAACTGCAGCTCAGGGGGCATGTGCGACTCCAACAGCGACCGAAGCGACTGAAACTCAACAATGGGGCAAGGCAACACTAGCGGACGATCACGCCTTCGGATGGGAGTGTGTCGGCGTGGCGTTCGGGTGACAAAGCAGCGACCGAAGCGACCCACTCCCTCCCACCCGGTCCGCCCCCTCACCCCACAGCGACTGAACGCGTAGACGCCAGCGACTCAAGGTTTTCAGTCGCTGCTTCAGTCGCTGACCCGTTTCCGCAGCTCAGACCGTGTCCACACACTAGAATAGCGACTGAAGCGACTCAAGGGTCCCATCTATGACACGCACACGCGCACGCCAATGTCTTCATATGTGGGAACTTCAGTCGCTTCGGTCGCTAAGAACCCCCTGCATAGCCTCTGACCTGCACAAACACCTAGCGACTGAAGCAGCGACTGAACCATCTGAGTCGCTCGCGGTTCAGTCGCTGCCCCTCTGAGGTGCAGCGACCCAAGCGACTGAAGCCGCCGACAGCGACCGAACGGTCAACCCACCAGCGACCGAAACACCCCGAGCGACCCAAGCGACCGAAGCGACCAAACCCCGAACACCCACCCACCCCGCACCCGGCCCCCACCCCAGCCCGGCACCTTCCCCCGCCGCTTGCAGGATTCGCCTGAACCTCCACCTACGAGAACGCCGCATCCAAAAGGGGTCCAAGGGCCTCCGGCTCAACCCGGGCAAGTCCAGGGAGTGCGTAGTACCACCCAGTTCTCTCGACCACTTGCCCGACCAGCTCCCGAGCATCTCGAAGTTCTTCGTCTCCCGGAGGCCCAAGGGGTGCCAGAGCGAGAGCAAGGTCCTGGACCGCCACAGTGAAGGCACCAAGCGCAGCGGCACGTCCCAGCGGCTCAGGGTGCTGAGTCGCAACGAAGACAGCGCGTTGCACGTCACCCAGAGCGGCATACAGAACAGCTACTGCCGAATGGGGCATGTAGCGGACCCCACGATTCCCGAGTTCGAATTCGAGCCACCTGAGTTCTTGTTCTGGCTGCTCGCCGGCGGCTTGATTGAGCAGTGCGTGCACGATAACAGACTGGGGTGGCCAGTCAGCAGTGTAAATACGGGTATAGCCGATACCAGCCTCCCGGATCTCCCGTGTCAAAGGTGGATCCACATTGACCGCAAACGGGTGAAGCTCCGCGAATTTGGAGAGCAGAGAGGGTACGGCCTTGGGTGAATCTCGGGTAGCGGAAAGATCGGTGAAGAGCGGCGTGAGAATTTCGACCGCGCCATGCGGGTCATGGCCGGAGCTTTCCACACCTCATGCGATCCGGGCCTGTCGCTGGGCTTTGCGCCATGAGGTGTGCTGACTACGTTGTGCCGGCGCTTGCTGGCACCTGATGAGGCCCAGCGCCTGCTGGGCCTCCCTGGCTGAGGCCAGTGCCTGGTAGGCATGTGACCAGGGATAGCACGAGGGAGTATGGGGAGGCATCGGTGCGCTGGCTGACCCTCCTTGTGCCATATGCGCGGCATGAGGTTGAGCGGCGAGTTGAGCATGTGTCAACGCCAGAGGAATAAGGCCGATATTCGCAAAGGCCAAAGCGAGTGCAGAGTGTGCAGGAACCCGGTCCCAGGGTTCCCTGCACCATGACAGTAGCGAGTTGATGTGGGGGTGGGCGGCTTCGACACATCCTGTTGCGACAAATGGGAGCCACATATGAATTTCCGCCGGAGGCAAGAACGCAGGGGACTGCATGAATACGTATATCTTTCCATGGGGAAAGCCCCCAACTCGGGTGAATGAGCCGGGGGCCGGGAGAGCGGTGCACATTATTGAGACCCCGAAGGGCGGTTGAATTTCACCGGGTCAGGATCAGGCCACAGCTGTACGCGCGCCCGTGCCCCAGGCCGTTCGTGAGGGTCCGTACGAAAGCCTCGGGGTCGGTGACCGTGAGCGAGCCGCGGATTTCTGCGCGGGCGATGCGCAGCCCCTTGCGGGTGGTGGAGCTGGAGACCGTCGGAAGCATGCGGACGGTCAGGGTCTCGGGGGATGCGGGTCCAGTCGCCGGGCACGGAGGACTCCACGACCAGGACGAGCGCGGCTGCCTTCAAGTCCACCGACCAGGTCGACAGGACGCCTATCTGCGCGCGGGCGTCCGGGTCCCCGTCCGCCACCCAGCCGCGGAACCCGCTCATCACGGTCCTGTGCATCTCCTGGGCGTCGACCAGGGACTTGGCGACGACAGGGTGGTGGGCGTTGAGGGTGAGGACGGCATGGGTGGTGACGAACCGGGCGGGGGAGGAGGAGCGTTCCGTGGTCACAGGACGAACTTCTCCCAGGAGTCTGCGGTCGCGGGGATGGTGATGCGCGTACGGGTTTCCCAGCGGGTGGCGTGGACCCGGCGCTCCGGGGCGAAGCTGACTGGCTGGTCCTTGACCGCGGACGCCGCCCGGGCACCCGGGGCGGTCTCGATCCACGTCGGCACGCGGCAGCCGGCAGAGCCCCGCGCGTCGGGGGACTCGTGCACAGCGGCCCCGGGAAGGAGCTGCTTGGTCCGGAACACCTCCGTGATCGTGCCGGTCACGACTCCGAGGGCGAGGGTTCCGGAGGGCGGGCAGGACTTCCGCCCGAGCCACAGCAGCCGCTTCGGGTGTTCGAGGGCGTACCCGATCTCCTCCAGCCAGTCCGCGTTCTCGTGCTGGAGGCCGACGAGGAAGGTCGCATCGGACAGGTACCAGCGCTCGGTGACCATGGTCGAACGGAAGGCTCGCTGGAGACCAGGGCTCCGGAGACCGGATCGGCAGCCGGCGGTGGGTGTGGCGCCGTGAGAACCGGGACACCGCCCCCCAGGACTGGAGGGGGCGGCGAGCCGTACCAGCAGCACGTGCGTCACGCCGTCAGCTCCCGGGCTGAGGGCACGGGGGAGGCGCAGCGCGGGACTTCGGGGGTGTCCAGCAGGGAGCCGATCTGCGGGTCGTAGGTCAGGACGCGGCTCGCCCTCATGTCGGGCCTGCGCTCGGAGACGAAGGCGTGGTGCTTCAGAAGCCGGCGGACGGCCGCCGGTCCGGCGGGGCCCTCGCCGCCCTTCTGGGACGGGTTCTCATCGATCGGCGCCTGGAAGGCGCCGGCGTAGTTGTACGGACGCTCGCCTTCGAAGGCGAGGACGAGGGCCGGCAGGGAGCCCGTCGAAGCGGTCGAGTTCTTCTCCCCCTCCGGCGGGTTCTTCTTCCGCTCCAGCTTGGCGTCGTCCGCGGGGCGTAGAAATTGTCGACCTGCTCCGCCTCGTGCACCGTGAACGCGTGGCAGCATCGGGTCCGTTCGCGCCCGCCACGGCTGACGGTCGGGCCGCGGCGGCCTGCGGGGCATGGCCGCAGTCAGGGGGCCCACGGCAGGCGGACGGCCTCCAGGTCGGGGTCGGTGAGGAGGGCCTCGATCAGGGGGGTGGGGCCGGCGACCTTCGTGGCCCACAAGTCGTAGTCGGTGCCGACGATCCACGAGTGGTCGGCGGCCCAGAGGTTGGACGGGCTGTAGTCCACCTCGGGGTTGTCATAGAGAGCCTTGGCGTCACCCAGGCTCCCGGAGCGGACGTGCAGGTTGTCGACGTCGACGTCCGGGAGCATGAGCGGGTTGTAGTAGGCCAGGCAGCGGGTGTCCGGGCCGGCCGGGCTGTGGTCGATGAGCACGTCGACCAGGCGGTCCCAGGTGGGGCGGTCGAGGCTGCCTTCCGTGGGCGGTGCGAAGGACAGCGGCCAGCTCCCTTCCGTACGGGCGGAGGGGAAGCAGTGGTAGGAGGGGAGCAGGCCCTCCGGCACGATCGGGTCGCCCGTCCGCCGGGACAGCTCCGACCAGCGCAGCCGCTGCCAGCCGGGGCCGGGGTGCTCGGCGCGGCCGAGACCCCCGCCGGTGGCGGTGCCTACCGTGTTCCAGTCGATCCCGGCGAGGGTGAACGGTGCCGCCGTCCCGTCCGCGAGGCGGGCGCGGTGGACGTCGTCGTAGGACACGTCGGCAGGGGCCTGCGGGTGTTCGTACATCGCGTTGAGGACCCAGGCGGCGTCCGGGTGCGCGGGGGGCAGGAACCCCAGGACGCCGCACCCCGCCAGCTCCTCGAGCCAGTCGGTCTCCGCAGAAGGGGCGATCGGCCAGCGGTCGGTGATGAACGGGGTGGTTTCGGGCATCTGGTGATCTTCTCATCGCACGTGGAGGGTGGGTGCAGGGGGTCTGCGGTTCAAACATCAACGGGAACTGTTTCTCACTCAACTCCGGTTGATTTTCCTGCGGGTTCCGACCTAAGGTCCTGGAAGCCGGGCGGGTGCCCGTCCCGGGCCGTCGTGGGCGGCGGTTCCGCTGCGTGTCACGGGGGTGCGCGCACTGCGGGCGGGGGACGGGCGCGCGTCGCGGCGCGTCAGCGGTAGGCGGCCAGGAAGGTGTGGACGCCGGCGGCGGCGTAGGCGTTCAGTTCGGCCGTGTCGTGCTGGACGGAGCCGTGGAACATCGCCTTGTTCACCGGGATCCACAGGAGCAGGCCCGCGAAGTGGTGGGCGGCCAGCAGCGGGTCGGCGGTCTTGAGGAGGCCCGCGTCGCGGAGGCGGGTGAAGGTGTCGGCCAGGGTGCCGAGGACCCGCTCGAAGCCCTGCTCGTACCAGGCGGCGCCGACCGCGGGGAACGCGTCGGCGTTGGCGATCACCAGCCGCCGCAGCTGGAGGACCTGGGGCTGGGTCAGGCCGGTCAGGAGCTGCTGGGCGAGGTGGGTCAGGTTCGCCTCCAGGGCCTCGGCGTCCGCCGGGACGTCCGCCACCAGGTCGATCATGCCGTCGATGCGGTCGGTGGTGGCCAGGACGATCTCGGAGAACAGCTTCTCCTTGTCCGCGAAGTGCTTGTAGACGGTCTGCTTCGAGACCGCGGCGAGCTTCGCGATGTCGTCCATGCTCGTGCCCGCGTACCCCTTGTTCAGGAATACGGCGGTCGCGGCCTCCAGGATCGCCTGGTGCTTGCGTTCCGAACGGCTGTCCATGTCGCTCGTTCCTCCCTCTCGTCGCGGCTGCCGGGACCTGTGGGGCGGGACCCGTACGGAAAGAGTACTGGACTGACCAGTACTCGCGGTAGTACTGTACGGTCTAGTTCCAGTCCGGGGGTGAGGCCGCCGGGCCGGGAAGGTCCGGATTCATCCGTGAGGGGAAGTGGTTACGCATGAACGTGCAGGTGGGCACCGGTACGGGGAAAGTGGTCTCGGAGGACGGGACGCCGATCGTCTACGAGCGGCAGGGGTCCGGGCCGCTGGTGGTCCTGGTCGGCGGGGCCTTCATGACCCGGCAGGCCTCGGCTCCGCTGGCGGCCCTCCTGGCCGAGCGGTTCACCGTGGTCACCTACGACCGGCGCGGCCGCGGCGACAGCGGTGACGGCCCGCAGTACGACGTACAGCGCGAGGTCGAGGACATCGACGCGCTCATCGCGCAGGCCGGGGCCGAGGGGGAGGGGGACGGGGACGGGCGCGGGGCCATGCTGTTCGGGATGTCCTCCGGGGCCGTACTCGCCCTGGAGGCCGCCGCCCGGGGGAGCGCCGTGACGCGGCTGGCCCTGTACGAGCCGCCGTTCGTCACCGACGACAGCCGGCCGCCGCTCCCCGGGGACTACGTCGCCCACCTCGACGCGCTCGTCGGGCGAGGCGCGTACGGGGACGCCGCCGCCTACTTCCTGACCGCCGCCGTCGGGCTGCCGCCCGAGGCCGTCGCCGGGATGCGGCAGGCCCCGTTCTGGACCGGTATGGAGGCCGCCGCCCGCTCCCTCCCGTACGACGGCCGGGTCATGGGCAGCACCATGTCCGGACACCCGCTGCCCGCCGACCGCACCGGCCGCTGGCGGGCCGTCACCGTCCCCGTCCTGGTCGGCAGCGGGGACGCGGGCGCGCCCCACATGCTCACCGGCGCCCGCGAACTCGCCGCGCTCGGCGACAACTTCACCCTGCGCACCTTCCCCGGCGAGCACCACGACATCGCCGCGGAGTCCCTCGCGCCCGTCCTCACCGAATTCTTCAGCCGCGGCTGAGCGGGCCGGCCCGACTCTCTGCGCACACCCTGAACCCACGACCGTTCTCCAGAAGGGCAGCACCATGGCCACCACCCCTCCCAAGGGCGACCCCACCAGCTACTTCCCGTCGATCGAGAAGAAGTACGGCCGCCCGATTGCGGAATGGCAGGAGCTCATCCGCTCCTCGCCCCTCACCAAGCACATGGAGCTCGTCGGCTGGCTCAAGACGGAGCACGGGCTCGGCCACGGGCACGCGAACGCGCTCGTCGCGCACACCCGCGCCGAGGATGCCGCGGCGGCCGGCTCCTGACCCGCGCCGGGGAGCTCGCGCATCGGCCTGTGCGGGGTGCGGACGGGGGGCTACCGTAGGAAACATGGGCCGGGAGATCCGTATCGAAATCAGTGACGCGGCGTACGAGCAGCTGCTCCGCTCCGCGGCGGAGCAGCGCGTGGCCGCGGAGGACTATGCGGGCCGGCTGCTGGATCGCGGGCTCGCCGGGGCCCGGTTCCGGGACGGGGCGCGGGAGTTCATCGGCCGGAACGCCGACGCGTTCGCCGAGCACTTCGGCGGCTGTCTGGGCGGGGCCCTGGGCGGTGAGCTCGGCGGGCGGCCCGCGGTCGGCGGCCACGGCGTCGACGCCGCCTGAGCCGCGGGATCTGGAGAGGCCGGGCGCAGGCGCATGTTCTTGCAGATCGATCTGGTGTGGCTGCTGGAGGTCGCGCAGCGCGAGGTGCCCGGTGAGCCGGACGTGGTGGACTGGGGGAGCCTGGAGGCCGCCCGGGCGCGGCACGCCTTCCGCGTGATGGACACCCCCGTGTACGAGGAGGCGCACCAGCGGGCTGCGGCGCTCCTCCAGCAACTGGTGCTCGTACCCGCGCTGGAGCACTCCAACGAACTCTTCGCCGCCGCGGTCGCGGCCGGCTACCTGCACGCCTCCGGGTACCGGGTCACGGCCGATCCCATCGAGGTCGTGGACCTGGTCCGGCAGGTCGCGGGCGGCGGGCTCGACGTACGGAAGGCCGCCGCCGCCCTGCACGGCTGGACCCAGTGATCCGTGACCCGATGACGCGGTGACCCGGGACCCGGCGACCCGGTCCTGAGGCGGTTCCGACCGCCTCTCCAGAAGGTCTCGAGCGCTCTTCGAGCGGGGGCTGCTGCCATGATGGGCACGCGCGGACCCCGGTATCCGCGCGGGGGAGGGAGGCGACGGCGTGGCCTACGACCTTGAGAAGCGCCTGGTCATCGGGATCGCGTCCAGTGCGCTCTTCGACCTGACCGAGGCGGACGCCGTCTTCCGGGAGCAGGGGGAGGACGCCTACCGCGCCTACCAGGAACAGCACTTGGACGAGACCCTCGGCAAAGGGGTCGCGTTCTCCTTCATCCGCAGGCTGCTATCCCTGAACGACCTGAGCACTCCCGACGACCCCCTCGTCGAGGTCATCGTCCTGTCCCGCAACGACCCGGACACCGGTCTGCGGGTGATGCGGTCCATCGAGTCGCACGGGCTGCCCATCAGCCGCGCGATCTTCATGCAGGGCCGCTCGCCGTACCACTTCATGCCCGCCCTCAACATGTCGCTGTTCCTGTCGGCGAACGAGACCGACGTACGGGAGGCCGTGGCCCTCGGGCTGCCGGCGGGCCGGGTGCTCGGTTCCGGGGCGGGGGCGCAGGAGGAGTCGGGCGCGGAAGGCCTGGACGGCCCGGACGGGTACGGGGACCAGGACCTGCGCATCGCCTTCGACTTCGACGGGGTGCTCGCCGACGACTCCTCGGAGCGGGTCTACCAGACAGACGGGATCGAGCGGTTCCGCTCCCACGAGACCGTCAACGCCGCGACCCCGCACGACCCGGGCCCGCTGCGGGACTTCCTGGCCAACGTCAACCGCCTCCAGCAGCGAGAGGAGGAAGAGCGGGCCAAGGACCCGGCGTACCGGATCCGCGTCCACGTCTCCCTCGTCACCGCCCGCAACGCGCCCGCCCACGAACGCGCCGTACGCAGCCTCAAGGGCTGGGGGCTCACCGTCAACGACGCCTTCTTCCTCGGCGGCATAGACAAGAGCACGATCATGCCGGTGCTCAGGCCCCACATCTTCTTCGACGACCAGGTCAGACACCTGACGGGCAGCTCCCCCGCGACGCCGGGCGTCCACGTCCCCTTCGGCCGGCTGAACGAGACCCCTGCGCCCTCCACACCGGACCCCTCAGACCCCGGCGAGCCCTGAGGCTCCGCTGCCCGGGCCGGCTCACCGCTCCTGTCTGCCCGCCGGCCCCAGGAACGCGGCGGACTTCTGCTCCAGTACCTCCCTGAGGAAGGCCGCGGCCTCCGCGCCCCCTCCCCGCATCCGCGCCAGCGCCACCAGTGCGGTGATCGCCGTGTCCGCCACCTCCGCGTGCACGTCGTCCCAGGTGTGGGACAGGCCCTTCCGGGGATTGGTGCCCATCGCACCGATGACCGCCTGTGCGGCCTCCCCGAACTCCTCCCCGATCTTCAGCACCTGCAGCGTCCACTGCTGCTCCCGCGCGACCCCGCGCTCGCCGTCCCGCTCGGCGAACCGCCGCGCCAGCTCGTCGACCGTCTTCCACACCTCGTCCATGGCCCCCTCCTCGTCCCCGTCCCCGTCATCGTCCCTGTGTCCGTCCCCGCTCATGCCGCCGAGGCCCAGTCCCCGCCGCGGGCCGAGGCCCGGGCCCTGGCTGCGCGGCGGAGCTCCACGAGGTCGGCGTGGGAGTGCCCCGGCTGCGTCCAGTACGGGTGGGCGTACAGCAGGCGGAGGTTCTCGATCAGCTCGTACCGCAGGTTCGCGGTGTGGTCTATGTGCGGCCGGGCGAGGGCGGCGTACGCCTGGAGCACCCGGATCTGGGTGAGCAGGAGGTCGTCGGGAAAGGTTGTGCGCTCCATGAGTCGATTAGGCCAGGTGTTCGATTTCCGGCGCAAGCCGATTCACTCGGACGGGGTGCCGGGGTGGTCGGGCCGCTTGGCGGCGAAGTCCGATAGCGGTGAGCAGCCGCCGAACCCTCGGTGCGCTCCCGTAGTAGCCGTTCCGCGGAATGGAGAGTGGATAGGTACTGGACAGTCTAGTTCTCATTTAAGTACTGTACCGTCTAGTTCCTAAGTTCTTCCGGTTCCCGTTGTGGCGCGCACGCACGCCAGAAGAGGAAGGCACCCCATGACCCAGACGCAGACCCAGAACCCTGCCCGGACGCGTACCCCCGGCACGCCCGGCACGGGCCGAACCACCGCCCCCATCCCCGCCCTCGCCGCAGTCGGCGCCGTCGTCGCCGGGCCGCTGTTCCTCGGGGCGGGGCTCGTGCAGGGCCTGGTACGCGACGGGTTCGACTTCTCGCGCAACGCCCTCAGCCAGCTCAGCCTGGGCGGGCCCGGCTGGATACAGGTCGCCCTCTTCGTGCTGACCGGCGGGCTGCTCATCGCCGGCGCGGCCGGGCTGCGGCAGCTCCTGCGGGGAGCGCCCGGCGGTACGTGGGCCCCGCGGCTGATCGGGGTCTTCGGGATCTCGTTCCTGTTCGCCGCGGTCTTCCCCGCCGATCCGGGCGCGGGCTTCCCCGCCGGCGCCCCCGAGGCGGCGGCCACCACGCTGAGCACCTCCGGCGTGCTGCACATGCTCAGCGGAATGGTGGGCTACCTCGCGCTCTGCGCCGCCTTCCTCGTGTTCGCCCGCCACTTCGCCGCGGCGGGCGGCCGCCGCGGCCACGCCCTCGCCTGCCGACTCGTCCCGCTCGGGATCCTCGCCGGATTCGCCAGCTCCGGCGCCACCGTGCTCGCCTTCACGGCGGGGGCCGGGCTCGGCCTGCTGGCCCTCGCCGCGGTCGCCGCCCGGCTGCGGGCCGACGTACGGGGACTGGCCGACGTACGGGCGGCGGGTCCGGCGCGCATTTCATGATCGACAGGGCTGCGGGGCGCTGGCAGGCTGGGCGGATGCGGATACCCAGACAGGCGGCCAGAGTCGCCGTGCTCAGCCCCGGAGGCTCGGTCTTCATGTTCCGGTACGACAACACGGAGGTCGGGGTCCACTGGGCCATGCCCGGCGGCGGCACGGACCCGGGGGAGTCCCCCTTGGAAGCGGCCCGCCGCGAGCTCCGCGAGGAGACCGGCTGGACCGACATCGACCTCGGCGGCACCGGCGCCGGCGCTGCACCCGCCCCCGTCCTCTGCCTGTGGGAGCACGATTTCACCCGGGCCGGGATCCCCGTACGCCAGCACGAGCACATCTACCTCGCCTACGGACCGCACCGCGACCCCGTCGGCGACCTCGCGGGCGCGCACGCGGAGGACCGGATCCTGCGCTGGCGCTGGTGGTCGCCGCAGGAACTCGCCACCGCCACCGAGGCCCTCTGGCCGCCACAACTCCCCGAACTCCTCGCGGCCGTCCGGCGGGACGGGCCGCCCGCGGCACCGGTCGACCTGGGGTACGTCGGGACGTAGCCGTACGGGACCGGGGCCGCGGGCGGCTCCGGTCGGCAGCTGCCCGCCGCCCTGGTCCGCGTCCCCGAGGTCGAGGGCAGCTTCCCGGAGCGGGAGACCCCGGCAGGCGCCGAAGACGACGTGGCTGCTGACACCGCACCTGACGCCGCTCACGCATGACCGCCGCCCGACGATCCGGTCGTCATCCCTGCCTCTCTCCGCCAGAGGTCGAGATTCTGCCGAACGATCTGCACGTCGGCGTCGTACGGTCCCGCCACTCGCACCATCGAGTGCAGGAGGTCGGCGAAGGCCCGTGCGGCTCCGGCGGCGTCCCCGGACTCTCCCTGCCAGGTGGCGAGGTTGTTCCGGGTGGTGAAGGTGATGGGGTGGTCCTCGCCCAGCACCCGCACGGTGGACCGCAGGAGGTCGGTGAGGGCCCGTACGGCTGCGGCCGGGTCCCCGGCCCGCCCTCGCCAAGTGGCCAGGTTGCCCCGGGTGATGAGGGTGTCGGGGTGGTCTTCGCCCAGTACCTGCACCTGGGAGTGCAGGAGGTCGGCGAAGGCCCGCGCGGCTCCGGCCGGGTCCCCGGCCTCGCCTTGCCAGGTGGCGAGGTCGCTTCGGGTGATGAGGGTGTCGGGGTGGTCTTCGCCCAGTACCTGCACCTGGGAGTGCAGGAGGTCGGCGAAGGCCCGCGCGGCTGCGGCCGCGTTCCCGGCCTCGGCCTGCCAGGTGGCGAGGTTGCCCCGGGTGGTCAGGGTGTCGGGGTGGTCGGGGCCCAGTACCCGCACGGTGGGCTCGAGGAGGTCGGCGAAGGCCTGTGCTGCTGCGGCTGCGTCCCCGGCCTCTCCCAGCCAGGAGGCCAGGTTGCCCCGGGTGGTGAGGGTGGTGGGGTGGTCTTCACCCAGTACCCGCACGGTGGGCTCGAGGAGGTCGGCGAAGGCCTGTGCTGCTGCGGCCGCGTCCCCGGCCTCTCCCAGCCAGGAGGCCAGGTTGCCCCGGGTGGTCAGGGTCGTGGGGTGGTCCTCGCCCAGTACCCGCACCATGGAGTGCAGGAGGTCGGTGAGGGCCCGTACGGCTGCGGCCGGGTCCCCGGCCCGGCCCTGCCAGGAGGCGAGGTTGTTCCGGGTGGTGAGGGTGTCGGGGTGGTCTGCACCCAGTACCCGGATCCGGTCTGCCAAGAGCTCGCTGAGGGCGAGTACGGCTCCGGCCGCGTCCCCGGCTTCGCCCTGCCAGTTGGCGACGTTGTTCCGGGTGGTCAGGGTCGTGGGGTGGTCTCTGCCCAGAGCCCTCACCATGGACTGGAGGAGGTCGGTGAGGGCTTGGGCGGCGCCGGCCGTATCCCCTGCCCGTCCCCGCCAGACGGCGAGGTTGTTCCGGGTGGCGAAGGTGTTGGGGTGGTCTTCGCCCAGGACCCGTACCGCGGACTTCAGGAGGTCGGCGAAGGCCTGTGCGGCTCCGGCCGCGTCCCCTGCCTCCCCTTGCCAGTAGGCGAGGTTCGCCTGGGCCGTGAGGGCGTCCGGGTGGTCTTCGCCCAGGCTGCTGCCCGTGGCGGCAGTGAGCTGGCGGAAGTGGGTGATCGCGGCGGCAACCTGTCCGGATTCGCCGAGGCTGCGGCCGTAGAGGTGGAGCACCCCGTGGACGTCGGGGAAGTGCAGGGCGCCTTGGGCGTGGCGGGTGACGGCGTCGGTGTTGGTACGCAGCGTCTGTCCGAGGTCGGTGTCGCGTTCGATGGCGGGCCAGGCGGTCGAGAGGGCGTCGGCGGCGGTGCGGGCGGTGTGGTGGAGCTGGTCGGGGGTGAGGGTGTCGCGGGTGGCCCGCTGGATCAGCTGGTGGACGCGGACGGCTTTGCGGGGGGTACCGGGCTGGTGGTCGACGAGGCTCAGCCTGTCCAGGGCGCGCAGGGCCCGTACGGCGTCTGCGGGGGAGACGGGGGAGACGGGGGTGTCGGGGGAGTCGGGGGCCGGCTGCGCTCTGGCCTGCTGCGGGTCGGCCGCTGTGGTGCGGTGGGCGGAGAGGTGGTCGAGGACTGCCGGGCTGGTGAGGACGTCCTGGGGGATGCCGTTGGCGTCGAGGAGGGCGGTGAGGTGGAGCATGGGGCGGGCCAGGCCGGCCGGGCGGAGGGCGTCGGCGCGGTCCACGGAGAGGGACCAGGCGGCGGCCAGTGCGGTGGCCTGTTCGTCGGGGAGGGCTTCGGGGGTGAGGTGGTCGAGCGTGGTGGCGCGGTCGGCCAGCAGCTGCCGGTAGGCGGCCGCGGTGTCACCGGAGTCGACGAGGTACGCGGCGGCCTGTGCCAGGGCCAGGGGGAGGTGCCCGAGGTCGTGGGCGAGGGCGGTGAGCTCGCGGTCGGGCTCGGTGCGGCCCTGGGCGGTGAGGGCGGCGGTGAGGTAGGCCAGGGACTCCGCCGGGGTGAACAGGCCGACCTCGATCCGGCGCCGCCCCTCCCCGAAGAGCGCCGCGTCGCGGCGGTGGGTGGTCACGAGCGTCCGGCCGTCCGGGCTGGCCGGAGGCCACAGGCTGCAGCGGCGGGCGGGGTCACCGGGGTTGAGCACCAGGTCGCCCGGGTCGGCGACGTCGTCGAGGACGATCAGCCACCGGCACGGCCGCTGCCCGGACTTGGGAGCCAGCCACGCCAGGAACTGCCTGGCCGCCCGCTCAGGATCCTCCGGATCGGCCCGGCACAACTCGACCCCCGCCTGCGCGAAACCGCTCACCACCGCCGACCGGGCACTCGCCGTCACCCACACCAGCACGTCCAGACCGCCGTCGGCCCAGGCCGCGCGGGCGTAGTCGGCGGCCAGCTGGGTCTTCCCGACCCCGCCCATCCCGACCAGCACCTGCGACAGCACCGCCGTACCCCCGCTGTCGACCGCCGCCCGCAGCCGGTCGGCCTCGACCCGGTGCTGGAACGACCGTGCCGTGGACGGGACCACACCCACCTGGTGCGGCCAGGGCGCCGGCTCATACGCGGGGCCCTGCTGCACGGTGAGCGTGTCGATGTTCATCTGGTGGACGTAGCCGGTGTTGACGAGCGCGCCGTCCGCGCCGGTGGCGTCCCCGGTTCCGGACACCTGCACGGTGCTCGGGGCGCTGCCGCCTCCGGGTACGGGGCCCCGGTAACCGGTCGTCGCGGTGGCCGCGGACGCGGCGGTGGCGTCCCCGGTGCCGGTCGCGCTGATCGCCGGACCGGCGGTTCGTGCCGGTGCCCGCCGGTCGTTGTCTTTCCTGCCCACGCGGTCTGTCTCCCCCTGTCCCTGCCCGCTGTCGGTGCGGACGTCAGCTGTAGTCGACGCCTGTGCTCGCACTGCTGCCGGCCCCGTCGGCCCTGGCCCTGCCGGTGTTCTCCGCCTTCGCCGAGCCGCTGCCCCGGCCCCCGGGGCGCGTGACGCCGGTGCGGGCCGTGCCTCCGGCGGTGGCCTCCGCGTCCCCGGTCCCGGTCGCGCTGTCGTCGGCGCGGTTCGCCGCCTGCTGGAACAGAGCCCAGACCAGGGCGGCGACACCGGCCGCGGCCTGCACGGTGGCCCCGGTCAGCTGCCCCGCGTTGGGCCCGTCCAGCAGCCAGAGCAACGGCGTCGAGACCACCAGCACCACCGCCACCACGATCACCGTGGTCTTCCATCCCCGCGACACAGCAGAACCCCCTCGTCCGCAAAACACCCGCCCGCCAGCTCATCTGACGGCCAGCCATCTTGAATTCTCGCGCAGCCCTCACCCGGCACCAGGTGAACGCAGCATCCCGCCGTCCTCGTTCCCCTGCCCGGCCACCGAGCCGAGGGAGACGAGCGCTGCCTCCTCACGTACGCAGCCGTCGTCCTCGTACTCGTCGGTCCTGCGTCTCCTCTCCGGCGGGATCCGCAGGAACGCCGGTTCAGGCGGGGCCGCTGCCGTGCGGGGACCAGACCGCGGGGCCGCCGCCGCGCCACTCGATCAGCAGCGGGTCGTCCAGCCGTACGTCGTCGGGGTCCAGCCCCGCGCGGCGCAGGAACTCCAGGAGGTCGGCGGGGCCGTGGGCACGGCCGAGGTAAGCGCCGCCGACCCGGACGCGCCGGCCGCCCCCGGCGTCGGGCGGCTGGACGACGACGTGCGGGCGGCCGGTCACTCCAGGATCCCGAGGGCGGTGTCCGGACGGCAGTGGACACAGGCCCGCACCCCTGCTGCCAGCAGTCGGCGGGCCTCAGCGGCGTCGACGGGGGCGGGGTGCCTGCCGAGGTCCCAGCAGTCGCCTGCGTGCACGCTGACGACGGGCCGGCCCGCGCCGATGCCCCGCTCGACCACCCACGCGGGAGCCTCCCGTACGACGGGGCGACGGGCGTCGCTCTCGCGGGCCGCGGCCTCCGCCAGGGCGTTCTCGGCGCGGCCCAGCTCTCCCCGGAGGTAGTTCACCAGCGTCTGGAGGCGGGATCGGTCGGGCGGCAGTACGGACATCGGGATCAGCAGCCGTACGTGTTCCGGTGCCAGGCCTTGCAGGCCTCGCACAGCGGCGAGGCGCCCGGCCCGTAGCGGTGGCACCGCGTGCGGCAGCGCACGCACGGCCCCATCCGGTGCGCCCCCGGGGCGGCGGGCTGCGGAGGGACGGCGGGGGCCGGGGCGGGGGATGCGGGGGAGGTCATGGCGGTGCTCCTTGCCTTGGACCCCTCCACTCAAGCATATGTTCGATTTTTTCTGCCAGACCTGGACGGACGGCTTCGGCACACCGCTGTGACTGAGCGCGAAAGGTGGCCCTTGAGCCTGTCGCGCTACTCCGCGGGCGTGAGCCGCCAGGTGCCGTGTCGTACGTCGAGCGTGGCGGTGAGGTCGGCGCGTGGGAACGGGACGCCCAGCCGCCACGGGTCGGGCAGGGCGGCCAGCCCGATGGTGACCAGATCCCCGGTGGTGTTGACCAGGGCTCCGATCCAGTGGGGCGCGGTGCTGATCAGCTGCTCGGGCAGCCAGGTCTCGGGCTCGGGAACGCGCGAGGAGGGCTCCTCGACGAGTTCGGCCAGGGCGGTGCCGGCCAGCAGGGCCAGCAGCCGCGCCAGGACCGCGGCAGGTAGGCGGAGTCGCGGGTCTCCAACATCACGTAGCAGTCGTCGTGGCCCGAGACCAGACACGGGAGTCTCCCGAACGGCTCAGGAGCGGCTCGTCCATGCCGGTCGTGCCGAGCATGAGGGCGAGCTCGTCGAGCTGCTCCGGGGTCACGTCGGCGGGCACGTCGATCAGGGTCAGCTCGTACGGCGACCAGGTGCCGTCGAGTAGCCGGGGCAGGAGGTCGCGGTCCAGTACCAGGAACTCCTCGGCGAGTCCGTTCGTGCCGGGCCGTCCTACCTCGATCAATGCCCCACCCTGGAGAAACCGCCGACCGACCTGCCCATCCCGCACGTATCAATCATCGCCGCTCGGTCACAACCGCCCTCCTGTGCCGGCCGGAACTTCTGACAGCTACCAGGCGTAGAGGTTCATGAGCGGTGCGTGGTCGCCGTCAGTTGGGCGAGAAGGGGTGGGGAATGCCGGTACAGGGGCTGACGGAGCTGGCGGCGGCGGGTGGCGGGGCGGTCGTCCAGGCCGCGGGCACCGACGCATGGACGGGGCTGCGGCAGCGGGTGGGCGTGATCTTCGGCCGGGGTACCGGGGCGCGGGCGGCGGCCGAGCTCGAGCGCCTGGACCAGACCGCGCGGGTCCTTGTTCCGGGTGCCTCGGCCGACACCGCCGCCCAGCGGATCCGGCAGGAAGGCGTGTGGGCCGGACGGTTCGAGGCCCTGCTGGAGGGTCTCGACGAGGCCGGGCGGGAGCGCGCGGCCGGGGAACTGCGCGAGTTGCTGGCCTTCGTCGCCGCCTCGGCCGGTGATGCGGCCGTCGCGACCGGCGAGGCGGTCGCCCGTGACGGGGGCAGCGCAGTCACCGGGGTCAAGCGCACCGGCGGTCACCGGGCGGGGCCGACGCGGGCAGCGCACACCGGCAATGCGGAGGCCATCGGGCCGGGCTCCAGCGCCGTCAGCGGCATCGTCATCGAATGAATCGCATGAGGCGAACGGGCCGCGCCACGCCGCTGTAGCGGAGAGAGGAGACCAGCGGGCGGCGCGTACGGCATCGAGCCGATCGGGAAAGCGGGTGCGGGGCTTGAGGGCGGCCGGGGAACGACTTGGGCGGTTGGGGGTGGCTTGTATCCCTCTGGACGCCTTGTGCCCCGGTCCGTTGACTGGCGGGCGACGCGCTCACCGAGGGGGATGGTCCGAGTGTTACCCGATCACACGAGTCCCGGCCCGGCGCCCGCCCGCCCCGCGCCCGCCGGTTCCACACCCGCCCGCTCCACGCCCATCGGCAGCGCCCTGCCCGGGGTGCGGACCTACCTGCTCGACCTCTGGCTGCAGCCCGTCCCGGTCGGGGTCCTCGGCGAGCTGTACGTCGGCGGGCAGGAGGCCCGCGGATACCTCGGGCGGCCGGCGCTCACCGCCGAGCGGTTCGTCGCCGACCCGTACGGCCCGCCCGGTGCCCGGATGTACCGCACCGGGGACCTCGCCCGCTGGAACGCCCGGGGCCAGCTGGAGTACGGGGGCCGCACCGACACCCAGGTCAAGATCCGCGGCTTCCGCGTGGAACCGGGCGAGGTCGAAGCCGCCCTCACCGCCCACCCGCACGTGGACCGCGCCGCCGTCCTCACCCGGGACGCCCCGGGCGGACGGCACCTGGTCGCCTACGTGACGGGAGGGCGGCCCGACAGCGACGCAACCACCGCCGGCACCGCCGCCGACCTGCGGGCCTTCCTCGCCGCCCGGCTCCCCGCCTACATGGTCCCCGCAGCCTTCGTACCCCTGGACCGCCTCCCCCTCACGCCCAACGGCAAACTGGACCGCGCCGCCCTCCCGGCACCCGCACCCAGCCCTTCCGGCACCTACCGGGCCCCGCGCACCTCCCACGAGGAACTCCTCTGCACCCTCTTCGCAGAAGTCCTCGGCACCACGGAACCGGTGGGCGCCGAAGACGACTTCTTCGCCCTCGGCGGCCACTCCCTGCTGACGGTCCGCCTCCTGGCCCGCGTCCACGCCGAACTCGGCGTACGCCCCGCCGTCGGCGACTTCCTCACCGCACCCCGCCCGGCCGCCCTGGCCCGGCTGCTCCTCCCCGCCGCCGGGCACGGCGCCAGCGCCGCGCACCGCCCCCTGGTCCCCGCCTCGGAGGCGGACCTCGGACCCGCACTGCACTTCCCCGTCACCGCGGACTTCGGACCGCCGCCGCAGCACGTGCTGCTCACCGGGGCCACCGGCTTCGTCGGCGCCTTCCTGCTGCGCGAACTCCTGGCCCGCACCGGGGCGCACGTCCACTGCCTGGTGCGGGCGGACGGGGAGGGGGCGGCCGGGGAGCGGTCCGGGCGCGCCCGCCTGTACGCCGTGCTCGACTCGTACGGAATCGGCCCCGGCGCCGGCTGCTGGGGGGAGCGGGAGGCCGCGGACTGGCGGGAGCGCGTGCACATCGTGCCCGGCGACCTGGCGCGCGAGGGGCTCGGCATCGGAGCCGCGCGCTGGGAGGCGCTGCGCGAGGAGGTGGACACGATCGTCCACGCGGGCGCGCACGTCCACCACCTCTCCCCGTACGAGCGCCTGAAGCCGGCCAACGTCGGCGGCACCCGCACCCTGCTGCAGCTCGCGTCCGAGGGCCGCCCGAAGCGCTTCCACCACGTCTCCACCCTCGCCGTCCTCAACACGGCAGCCACCCCAACCACCCCAGCCACCTCAACGACCCCAACCACCCCGCCCGCCCCGCCCGAACTGACCGAGCACTCGCCCGCCTCCGCCTCCCGCCACGAGGCCTCCGACGGCTACGTAGCGAGCAAGTGGGTCGCCGACCTGATGGTCCAGGAGGCCGCCGCCCGCGGCGCGGCAGTCCGCATCTACCGGCTGGGCCGCATCTGGGCGGACTCGCAGCGGGGGGCCGTCAACGCCGACGACATGTTCTGCCGCCTCCTCCTCACCAGCGCCGCCCTCGGCTGCCACCCGCAGGGGAACGGACTCGGGGCGGACCTGCTCCCCGCCGACACCGCCGCCCGCGCCCTCGTATCCCTCGCCCTCGTCGGCGACACCCGCACGGACGCAGGTGCCCAGCCCCAGGACCCCCAGGACCCCCGGAATCCTCACACCCCCTGCCGAATCCACCACCTGCACCACCCCCGCCACCACTCCGCACGCGACTTCCTCGACGTACTCGACGCGCTGCGCGGGACCCGGTCGGAGGCGGTCGGCCTCGGAGAGTGGCTGCGCCGCCTCCGCCGGGCGAGCGACGCGGGCACCGGGAGCCGGACCGCCCTGCCGGACCTGCCGTTCCTCCCGTACCTCGACGTGTTCCAGCAGTACGTCGACCAGCCCGACGACCCGGCCACCGCGCACCGCCCCCCGGCGCCCCCGCAGCCCCCCGCCTACCGCAACGACTCGACCCTGCGCGCCCTGGACCGCCTCGGCGTGCCCGTACCCGACATCGACGACCGCATGATCCGGGACTTCTGGCGACGACAGGCGGAACGCACAGACCTTTCAACCGACTTAACCGGCGCGACCGATGCGACGGACTCCCCCGTGAACCAGCGGTAGCCCCGCACGGCCCGGTCCGTGAGCCAGGCGTGGACGCCACCGGTTGATCATGTGAAGATGCCGACCTCAGGCTGCTGCGCCTGCCCGCCCCGCCCCGCGCGAAAGACAGGTACCGGTATGCCGAGGACTTCCCTGAACGCCCGGCGGGTGCTGCCGGCGGCCCTCGCCGCGTGCGCGGCCGCCGGCGGTCTGACCTGGTGGGCGCTCCACGACCCCGTGCCGTACGAGCTGCACGGCTCACCGCAGGTCACGGTCGCCGTCAGCGCCGCCCGTTCCCAGTACCCCGACGCCCGCGCGCTGGCCGACGAGGCCGAACTCCTCCTCAAGGCGTACGTCCAGCGCCTCGCCGCCCGGGACGCGGAGGGCCTGGCCGAACTGGGCGCGCCCTGGTTCAAGGGCCGCGGCCCGGCCGCCCACGGCCTCGTGGCCCGCTACGGCGGCGAGGTCGCGACCGCGCCGGTCGAGGTCCTGGTCGCCGACCCGGTCGCCACCCACCTCGCAGCCGCCGAACTCCGCTTCAGCGACGGCCGCATGCAGCGCATGGAACTGTCCCGGGCGGACGGCATCTGGTACCTCCAACTCGGCACCGGCGACCCGGTCGCCCCCTGACGCCGGGCCCGCCGCCCGTTGGGCGATCATGAAGGTCGGAGCCGGGGCGGGAATCGGCCGGTCGGGGGAGGGGCGGGGGCGGAGATGTGCCGTAGCGGGGGTAGTGGGGGCGGCTGCGAGCATGTGGACTACGGGGCGCAGCTCGCCGGGTGGGGGCTGGAGGCGCTGGGTACGTGGTGGGTTCCCGGAGTGCGGGGGACCCGGGTGGTACGGCGGCTCTTCGAGCGCGTCGGTGACGGAGGCGGTGGGGGCGGCGGGGGGTACGTCGTATCCGTTGAGGAGGCGGCTCGGAGGGTTCTCGGGGCTGACGGCGGCGGGGAGTTCCTGTTCGCCTCCGGTGGGCGGGGCTGGCGGCGGGTCCGGTGTGCGGGTGCGGGTGAGGGGGCTGGTACGGGTACGGGGCTTGATGCGGTTCGGGTGGTCGGTGGTCTGCTCAGCGATCCCCGTATTGCCGAACCGTTGCTGGCCTCGGCCGATGGCGAGTGCGTCGTCTCCGTGCAGAGGGCGGAGGGGGACGGGGACGGGCAGGTTCGCCTTGTCGGTGGGGTGAGTGCCTGGATCGACGCCTCGGCGGAGGCTGCGGCGCGGGAGACCGCGGAGGAGCGGGCGGGTGTGTGGGCCGCCTTCCTCGCCATGGCCGCAGAGGAGGGCGCAGATGCGGGCGCGCCTGCGCCTGCGGGCAGTGGTCCCCGCTCCGCCGCCGCCCTGCACCAGGCCTGGGCCGAAGGGCTGATCCTCAGCCCCGCCGCCACCCCCCGGCCCGTACGCGAAGCCCTGCTGCACGGCTGTCCCAAGCTGCTGCACCTCCTTCCGCCGGACCAGGCCCTCGCGCTCGCGCTGGCCGCGCCGGACGCGAAGACCCGGCTGCACGTGGCCGAGCGCGGCGCCGAGCTCAGTCCCGCCCAGTGGACCCTGCTCCTCGGCACCGCAGCCACCGAACGCGAGCGCTGGCTCCTCGCCACCCTCGCCGTCGACACCCGGGCCCGCCTCGAAGGACCGGCCGCGGCCGCGCTCGCCGCCGACCCCTCCGCCCGCGTCCGCGCCGAAGCGGTCCGGATCCTGGGCCTGCCCGAGTCCGTCCTCCACGCCCTGGCCCGCGACCCCGAGACCCGCGTCCGCGCCTCCGCCTGCCACCGCGGCTGGCCGGTCCTGCCCGGCGTACTCCGGCAGGCCCTGCTCGCCGATCCGCAGCCCGCCGTACGGGCCGAGGCCCTCCTGCGCCACCACGAGACCGAGCCCCTGAGCCTCGACGCCTTCGCCGCACTCCGGGAGCAGGGCGCCGACCCCGCCTCCGCTCTCGAACGCGCCGCGGAGTCCTGCCTCCTCGCCCCCGAGCTCGTCGACCACCTCCTCGGCACCGGCGGGGCCCCGATCCGCACCGCCCTCGCCGGGAACCCGCGCCTCGCACCCGGGGCCGTGGCCCGGCTCGCCGCCGACGCCGACCCCGGCGTACGCCAAGTCACCGCCCTGCGGCCCGACCTCACCGAGGAGCAGCGGGCCGCGATACCCGTGGACGTGGACCCCCGTACGAGGTTCCGCACCCTCCCCTGGGTCGAGGAGCTGCACGGCGATCCCGAGGCGATGCGCCGCCTGTCCCGCTCCGCCCACGTGCTCGTCCGCCGCAGCGTGGCCCGCGCCCGTCGGCTGCCGCCCGAGGCCGTCCAGCGGCTGGCCTGGGATCCCGACCGGGTGGTGCAGCTGTTCCTCGCGGAGTCCTGCGAGGACGCGCCGGCGGAGATGCTGCTGCGGGTGTGGACCTGGTGGACGGGCAGCCTCTCCTCTCCGGGCCGCCCCCGCACGCACCCCAACTTTCCCCGGACCGGCCTGCTCCGGTACGCCGAAGACCTCCACGGCCGGATGCGGCAGCTCGCCCTCGACGATCCGGAGTCCACCCCGGAGCTCGTCGCCCGCTTCTCCCGCGACCGCGACCCCGAGGTACGCCGCCGCGCCGCCGCCGACCCGCGCCTGACCGCCGCCGACGCGGCCCGCCTGGCCGAGGACCCGGACAGCACCGTCCGCGCCACCGTCCTGTCCGACCGGCCGCTGCCCGCAGCGGTCCTGACCGCCTGCCTCCTCGACCCCGAGGAAGCCGCCCGAGCCGTACGCAACCCCGCCGTCCCCGCGTACGTCGCCCGGGCCCTGGCCGACCGCGTCCTCGACGGGTGGCGCAACGCGTGAGCACGGCCGACCCCGACCGCCGCCCGGCCCCTGCACCCGACCCGGCCCCTGCACCCGACCCGGCCCCTGCACCGGACCCGGTCCATGCCCCCGCCCGCACCTCCGCGCCCGCCCCCGGCCGGGTCCTCGTCGTGGATCCGGCCCTCGGGGAGGAGCAGGCGCTCGCGGAGCTGTCCGCGCTCGCCCGCCTCGGTCTGGAGCCGACGGTCAACCTGCGCCGGGTCGCGGACCCGGCCCTGCGCGCCCGGATCGGGGCGGCCTGGCACACCGTGGACTTCGACGGGTTCAGCGAAGCGGAAATCGCCCGCCACCTCGAGGACGGGGGCCGTGGCCACCACGCCCTGAAATGCCGGGCCGGGATCCCCCTCACCCGCGCCGTCCTCGACCGGGCCACCGCTCCCCACCTGGAAAGACGCCTGGTCCTGGCCGGACGGGCCGCCGCCGGATCCGACACCTTCGACCACGGCGCCGCCGAGCGCCTCGGCGTCGCCCTGCGCACCACACCCGGTGCCAACGCCTCCGCCGTCGCCGAACTGACCGTCGCCCTCATGCTCGACGCCCTGCGCGGGATCACCGCCCGCGACCGCGCCCTGCGCACCGGAACGTGGGGCTCCGCCCTCGCGGACCTACCGGCCGGCACCCTGGAGGGGGCGCGCGTCGGACTGATCGGCTCCGGCGCCGTCGCCCGCCGTACGGCCGGGCTCGTCCGGGCCTTCGGAGCCGACGTACGGGTCCTCGGCTCCCCGCGGTTCACCCCGGAGCGCGCCGCCGGCTGGCCCGCCCGACGGGTCGACTCCCTCGGCGAACTGCTCGCCACCTGCGAGGTCGTCTCCGTGCACGTCCCGGCGACCCCCGAGACCGCCGGTCTCATCGGGGCCGCCGAACTGCGCCTGATGCTGCCGGGCTCGGTGCTCGTCAACACCTCGCGCGCCAGCGTCGTACGCGAGGACGCACTCGACGCCGCCCTGCGCGAGCCCGGCCGGGGGCCCGCGCGGGCGGCGGTCGACGTCTTCGACAGGGAGGGGCCGCAGTTCTCCTCACCGCTGGCCGGCAATCCGTACTGCACCCTGTCCCCGCACGTGGCCGGAATGACCCGGGCCGCCATGCGGACGGCCTCGGCCCGGCTGCTGGAGGAGTTCGCCCGCTTCGCCGCCGATCACGGCCCCTTCGAAGGCGGCTCCCCCCTCCGCTCAGCCGGTCCGGCCGTCACGCGGGCGGGGCGAGCCACTCCCTGACGGCCTGCTCCTGCTCGGGGCTCGGTGTGAGCACGCCCTGGATCCTCTTCAACGTCCCCTCCGTGTACGTATCGCGGATCTCCCCGGCGGTGAGCGGGCCCGTCAGCTTTCCGGAGAGCAGGAGCGACTTGGCGATGTAGTCGAGGTGCGAGCGGGACACCGGCCGCTCCTCGCTGCCGAGTTCGCGGGCCCGCCGTACGAGCTCGTTGACCCGGCCCATCTTGGTGAGCGTCCGGTCCCCCCAGTCCAGGGCCAGGGAGGCCTCGGCCAGCTGCCGGTACGCGGACACCAGGCAATCGCCCGGAATGAGGGGGAACCCCCGGTCGACCTGCTTCAGGGCCAGCGCCGCCTCCGGCACCCCCTGCGCGGGCTTCGCCTCCGCCGCCATCGCCGAGGCGTCGAAATCCTTCGGGAGCACGTACGACGGAGGGGCGGAACTCACCCGGGCAGCCGGGACCGCGGCCGCCAGCAGCGATTTGAAGGAACCGAATCCGAGCCATCCCTGGCTGACTTCCTGGCCGAATTCGCGCGTCAATTCCCACGCCAGGCTGGCGAGGTCGATCGGGCGCAGCAGATTGTCGACGCGGTCGCGCAGGTACTCCGCCGCTGCGTCGCGCACGGCGACCTCGCCTGTGGACGGGGCCTCCCGCTCCTCGGCGTCCGCCTCCCCGGCCGGGGCCGAGTCGAGGTTCTCGCTCGAAAAGCTGTCGAGGGCCTCGCGCAGGTCCTGCGCGATATCGTCCACCGTCGCCAGCAGGTCGGCCATGCGGCGGCTGAGGGTCTCGACCAGGGCCGGCGGCGTACTCCCGGGCTTGTACGTGTCCTCGTGCGTCAGCTCGCCCCAGCCGTCCTGGAGGATCGTGCGCACCTGGAGCTCGCAGGTCACGACCTTGCGCTTGAGGCCGCACGGCACGGACGTGCACAGATTGATGTGGAGGGCGCGGTAGCCGCTCTCCTTGGGATCCTTCGCATAATCGCGGTAGGAATCCGCTTGCTGTTCCAGTACGGGCTCGGTGTCTCCCGCGTGGACCTCCAGCGAACGCATGATTTCCATGACCCGCTGCGCATCGGACTTGTTGTTGCACGTCACCCGGACGCCGACCAGGTCGTCGATGACGGCCGGGATATCGGCGAGGGAGCTGATCCGGTCCCGGTATTTCGGCAGTTCGAGCTTGCGCCAGACCCGCTCACGGCTCTTCACCCGCCCGCCGGAGACCCGTACGCGGACCCGCTCCACCTCCCGCATCTCCATGTTCAAATGCTCGTTCAAGGCATTGATGGCCGCGTCTTTCGCGGGCTCGAGGAATTTCTTCGCGTGCTCTTCGTACCAAGTCCGAAATTCGTCGTACGTGAACGAGGAATCCCCCACCTTGACTCCTTGCGAGAAGCTGTACTGGTGCGACGTGATCAGGATAGGAGACGGGTCTGACATCGGCCGGGTATTCACAGGACTTGACGGAAGTCCGCAGAAGTCCGCAAGAACGGATACAGCCGTCGGGACGGCGCCCCGACCGTCCCCCCTCCGCCAGCACCCCACCCCCTCGCCCCCGAAATCAGTGCTATAATCACCACGTTGGCCTTCGGCGCTCCCACCCGGTGCGTTCGGAGGCTTTTTTCATGCCTTCACACCACCACCGCACCCCTGCACCCCACCCTGCACCCACCCCCGCCCCCGAAGTCGCATCCGCATCCGCACCCGCATCCCCACCCCCCGGCTACCGCGCCCTCCTTCGCACCCGCGAGTTCGCAGGCCTCTACCTCGGCTTCGCCCTGACCGTCGCCGCCACCACCCTGTCCGGCTTCGCGCTCGGCACCCTGGTCAACCAGCAGACCCGCTCGCCCTTCCTGACGGCGATCAGCATGTACGGCGCCACCTTCGCCACCGTGCTCGGCGCCCTCACCCTCATGTCCGTCGCCGACGGCCGCCGCCCCCGGCGGACCCTCCTCGCCCTCCAGACCGTCTCCCTGGCGGGCGTCGCCGCGCAGGCCGTCCCCGGGCTGCCGCTGGCCGCGCGCTTCGGACTGCTCCTCGTCCTCGGGTTCTTCCAGTCCCTGGGCACCGGCACCCGGATGGGGCTGCTCGCCGAGGTCGTACCGGCCTCCGCGTACGTGCCCGCGCGCTCCCTGATGAACGTGACCTCGGGAGGCGTGGCGATCCTCGGCTTCGCGCTGGGCGCCGCACTCCTGCGCCACCTGAGCCCGCAGCAGCTGTTCGCACTCGCCGCCGCCCTCACCGCACTCGCCCTCGCCGTCACCGCCGCGACCGTCCGCGAGCACTCCATCCGCCTCACCCGGCGCCCCGGCCTGCGCCAGACCTGGGACACCAACGCCGCCCTCTTCTCCCGGCCCGGAAACCGGGCCCTCCTACTGAACCTCTGGGTCCCCAACGGCCTGATCGTCGGCTGCGAGGCGCTGTTCATCTCCTACGACCCCCAGCACGCCGGGCTCCTCCTCGCCGCCGGATCGGCCGGAATGCTCCTCGGCGACCTGGCGGTCGGCCGGCTCCTCACCGCGGAACGCCGCCGCCGCTGCGCCTTCGCACTCCGCCTGCTGCTCGCCGTACCGTTCCTGCTGTTCGCCGCCGAACCGCCGACGGTCCTCGCCGCCGTCGCGGTGTTCGCCGCCGGCGCGGGCTTCGCCGCCACCCTCCCCCTCCAGGAACAGCTCCTCGCCCTCACCCCGGAACCGGTCCGCGGCCAGGTCCAGGGCGTCGAATCCGCCGGCCGCATGACCTGGCAGGGCATCGGCGCCGCCCTCGCCGGAGCCCTGGCCCAGCACACCGGCCCGGCCACCGCCATCACCGCCGCCGCAGCCCTCTCCCTCACCCTGACCGTCCTCACCCGCCCCGCCGTCACCCGCGCCCACCGGGTCGCACCCGACGCCTGACACGGCCGTGGGCGGGGCCGTGCGGTTTGCCGCGGGTACGGGGATCAGCCCCGCGCGCGCCCGCTGCCCGCCAGTACCTGGAGGGCCTCGCGCAGGCCCGCCGGGCGGCTCATGCCCGGGCCCGGGGTCCGGCCCGCCCACCCGGGGCCCGCCAGGACCACCAGCGGATGGCTGCGGGCGCCCTTCACGCCGAAGGACATCTGCGCCACGTGCTGCGCCAGCGGATGGCTCGCCGTCGAGCGGGCCTGCGACCACAGCACGACCGCCGCCGGGCCCAGCCGCCGTACCGCGGACTCCAGCCCCTCGATCGGCACCGCGGCGCCGAACATGCGGGTGGGCACGCCTCGTTCGGCGAGCCCGGCGGCCAGGGCCTCCAGCGGGAGGGTGTGCTGCTCCCCCGGTACGCAGGCCAGCACGACCGGGGGTACGGCCCCCTCCCCGCCCCCGGCCCGGCCGCTGCCCGTGCTGCCGGGCACCGGGGCGGCGGAGCGGCGCAGCGCGGTCGACACGTGCCAGGACAGCAGGTGCTCCACCTCGACGTAGCGGTCGCCCGCCGTCTCCCACTTCCGCCCCACCGCGTGCAGGGCGGGCACGATCACGCCCTCCCAGGCCTCCACCAGCCCCCGCTCGGCGACCACCCGGTGCAGCAGCGCCTCCAGCGCCTCGCTGTCGAGGCGCACGGCCGCCCGCGCCAGGCCCCGCAGGTCCCGGTCCGCACCGGCGTAGGCGGCGCCCGCACCGGCCGCCGCGACCTCGTCGCCCGCCTGCTCCCCTGCGGTGCCGCCGGCCGCGGGGCCAGCAGGCGCGGCCGCATCGGAGACTGCGGCCACCCCCGCAGCCCCCGCGGCCGTACGGTCCTGTGCGGCCCGGGCCGCCTCGGCGGGCGGGACGCCCGCGGCCGTCAGCCGGCACATCTCCTCCAGCATCGCCACGTCGTCCGGGCTCCAGCGGCGGTGGTGCCCGGCCCGGCGCACCGCGGGCCCGATGCCGTAGCGGCGCTCCCAGGAGCGCAGGGTGGTGGGCGAGACCCCGAGCCGCCGGGCCACCGTCCCCGTGCTCACGCCGTACCCCGCCTCCACCTCCGACATGGGGCAAGTATCGCCGGGCCGGAAGACTCCCGTCCTGCATCCGTGCCGCCCGCCCGGGCCGAATCCCCAGTACGGCACTACGGGCCCAGCCCGGCCCGCCGGAGGAGAGACCATCATGAACACTTCAGCGTCTTCCCACCCCGTCCACTCCGCTCCCCACCCCGACACCCAACCCCAGGCCCCGTCCCGCGTCCGCCGCCACCGGGGCCGCGCGGCCGCGGCCGCCGCCGCCCTGCTGCCGCTGGCCCTGGCCGCGGCCCCGCAGGCCGCTGCGGCCGTGGCGGAACCCTTCGGTCCGGCCTGCGCGAGCCTGCCGGCGGAGGGCCGGGGCTCCGCGGACTCGATGGCCGACAAGCCCGTGGCCACCGCCGCCTCCGAGAACCCGGCCCTGTCCACCCTGGTCGCCGCGGTCCAGCGCGCCGGCCTCGCAGACACCCTGAACACCACCGAGGACATCACCGTCTTCGCGCCGACCAACGACGCCTTCGCCAAGATCCCGAAGGCGGACCTGGACAAGGTCCTCGCCGACAAGGCGCAGCTGACGAAGATCCTCACGTACCACGTGGTGGGCGAGCCGGTCCAGAAGGCCGACCTCGCCGACGGGTCCTTCAAGTCCCTGGAAGGCGGAACCCTCACCACCGAAGGCTCCGGCGACACCTACCGCGTGAACGACACCGCGAACATCGTCTGCGGCGACGTGGAGACCTCGAACGGCACCGTCCACCTGATCGACACGGTCCTGATGCCGAAGTAGGTGATCGGCGAAAGCAGGCGTCCCATCCGAACGGATGGTGACGGCATGTCCCCGCAGCACCACCAGGCACCCACGGCGACGGCGGTCGTCCTGCGTCACCGCGACGCCCGCCGTCTGCCCGTCTCGCTGGGCGGGCTCACGGGACCGACCTCCGGTGTCGTACACCTCCCCCTGCACCTGGCGGCCTCCTGAGCTCGCTGCCCTCCCCGTGGGGCCCTCGGCTTCGCCGACCACCGCGCCGGCTACCGCCCGGTCAGGGGCGTGCTCCAGAGCAGGTAGAGGGCCAGGGACCAGGTGGCCCAGGCTGCGGCGGCCATGCGCCAGCGTCTGCGGCGGTCGGCGGGGACGGCGGGGCGGTGGGGGGTGAGGAGGAGGGCGGGTGCGGCCGGGGCCGGGCGGGGGGTCGCTTTGGTGCGGGCCGGGGACGGTACGGGTTCGGGGGTCGGGGGACGGAGGGGGTGGCAGGGGTTTCTGCGGGGGTCGGGGATGCTCGTGCGGTGGTCGGGGTGGGTGGGGCGGACCGTGCGGGGGTCCGCGGCCGGTTGACGGGGGCGGACCGTTCGGGCGGTCGGCAGGGGGGCCGGCTGGGAGAGGCCGGTCAGGAAGCGGGCGTAGGCCGTGCGGCGGGCGCCCCGCGGGGAGGTGCGTCCGCTCTCCCAGGAGCGGACGGTGTTCTCCGTGACCCCGAAGGCCACGGCCAGCTGGGCGATCTCCAGGGTCCAGGACTCGCGCAGGCGGCGCCGCTCGGCGGGTTCGGGGAGGGGGCAGCGGGCCTGGTGGCGGGTCGGGCGGCGGTGCCGGCGGTGGGGGACGGCCGTGCCGGTGGGGGGAGTGGGGGCGGGGAGGGGAGCGGGGGAGGCGGGGGTGCTTGCGGTGGGGGCGGGGGTGGTGGCGGTGGGCTTGGATGGAGTCATGTCTGTAGGACAAGCCGTTCGTCGGTTCGTTCCGCGGGATCGGCGGAATTCACCCGGTCGGCCGCGTAACTTCCCGGGGCTGTCCTCGTGGCCCGGTCCCGTTCCTTCAGAGGATGCCTGTGACGGGGATGCGGAGCTGCGGGTCCGGGCCCGGGAAGTTGGGCGGCCAACCGGATGCCGGAGCCCGGATGCGCCCGGCACGAAAAGCCACGCTCATGGACCCGGAATGCACTCCCAGGCGTCATTCCGGGCCCGGTGCAGGGTGAATGCCGGTCCCACCTCGTGCCCCCGTCCGCCGGGTGGGGGTTGATGCGGGCATGAACCCCCGACATACGACCCCGGCGACCCCGGCCGCGGACTCCGTCCCCGCCGGCGCCGCCTCCGTCCCCGTCGCCCCGGCTTCCCCCGCGCCCGCCCCGGCCCCCGCCGCGGAGGACGGCCCGCCCGCCATACGGGTCCGGACCAGCGAGAACACCCTCCGCCTGCGGCTCGGGTTCCCCGGTCCGGCCCCCGGCACCGGCCCGGACCCGGATCCCGACAGCAGCCTGCGCCCCCTGCGGGTGGTGCTGACCGTGGCCGCGGTCTACGGGTACGACCACCTCGAAGTGGACGTCACGGGCCTCCAGTCCTGCCCGCCCGGTCTGGACTCGCTGCTCCAGCAGTGGCAGAGCGCCCACCGCCGGCTGACCGTCACGGCCCTGCTGACCCGGGCGGGCCGCTCCCCCCTCACTCCGGCGGCGGCCCGGTGAGCCGCACGGTCACTGCGCCGCGGAGGCCGCCGCACCAGCACCCGCCGGGGCCGAGGGCTCCCGGTCCTGTACGTGGTCCTGCTGTCCGTGGTCCTGCTGTACGTGCCCCTGCCGGGAGGCCCGCAGGCCGAACCGTCCGATCACCGCGACCAGGGCGAAGGCCGCCGCCCCGATGGCGAAGGTGACGGTGAAGCCCGATTCGGCGGGCAGGGCGGGAAGCCCCGGTGCCGGGCTCGCGATGGTCTGCGAGGCCAGGATCGTGGTCACCACGGCGCTGCCGATCGCGCTTCCGGTGGACCGGGAGATCGAGTTGATGCCGTTGGCGATACCGCTCTGGTGGTGCGGGACGCTCGACATGATCACTGCGGGCATGGCCGCGTACCCGAAGCTCACGGCAGCGCCGACGATCAGGCCGGCCCCGATCACCGAGGCGGCGTGGGAGTGGTCGACGGCGAGCCAGCCGAAGCCGACCGCGCCGAAGGCCGCCGCCAGCGCGAGCACGTACCGCGGGCCGCGCTGGTGGACGAGCCGCCCGCCGATCGGGGAGGCCAGCAGGGAGACGACGGCGCCGGGCAGCAGGAACTGCACCGAGGCCCGCAGGACCGAGGCGTCGAACCCGTAGCCGGTGAGGGCTTCGGGCATCTGGACGAGGTAGGAGACGCCGAGGAAGTTCGCGAACATGCCGAAGCCGACGAGGAGGCCGGCCAGGTTGGCCATGAGGACCGGCCGGTGGACGAACATCCGCATGTCGACGAGCGGTTCGCGGACCTTGAGCTCGGTGAACACCCAGACGGCGGCCATCACGGCGGCGCCGGCGAAGCTGCCCAGCGTACGGGCGGAGGCCCAGCCCCACTCGTGGCCCTGCGAGACCGGCAGGAGGAGCAGCAGCAGGGCGAGGCCGAGGGTCAGCGCGCCGAGCAGGTCCGTGCGGCCGCCCGTCTTGTGGCGGGTGGCCGGGACGAGGAGGAGTACGGCGAGCAGGGCGAGGACGGCGAAGCCGGTGGCCATCCAGAACGCGCTGCGGTAGTCGGCGCCCTCGCCGGAGGTGAGCAGGCCGGTGGCGACGAGCGCCAGTCCGCTGCCGAAGGCGAGGGTGCCGCTGACCAGGGCCATCGCTCCGGGCAGTTTCTGCGGGCGCACCTCCTCGCGCAGGACGGACAGGGCCAGCGGGAAGATCGCGGTGGCGGCGCCCTGGAGCACCCGGCCGAGGATCAGCAGGGGCAGGGAGCTCGCGAGGGCCGCGATGACCGAGCCGATGACCATGACGACGAGGACGGCCACGAGCGTGGGCTTCTTGCCGCGCTGGTCGCCGAAGCGGCCGAGCAGCGGGGTGAAGACGGCGGCGGAGAGCAGGGTGGCGGTCGTGACCCAGCTGACGTTCGCCGCCGAGGTCCCGAGGTCCTTCTGGATCAGGCCCAGGATCGGGACGGGCAGGGTCTGCATCATCGACACGACCATGGCGGCCAGGCTCAGGGCGAGGATCACGGCCGTCTCGCTGCGGCGCCCGGCGGCGGGCGGGGTGTTGCTCATGGCGGGGGGACCTTCTCGATGCTTTAGGCAGCAGATGATTGAGGACTTCAAGTAACTCGACCCGACAGACGGTAGATGTCGATAGTTAAGGTGGTCAAGTAAATAGTTGATAATGTTAAGGATCTTGAGTAGGCTTCCAGGCATGAGCACCACCTCCCAGGCCCCGACCAAGCTCCAGCTCCTGGAGCTGCTGGCCGCCATCGGCACGGCCCAGTGGCGCGATTTCGCGGCCGCCGCCGCGCGCTACGGGCTCACCTCCACCCAGGCCAAGGCCCTCGCCCAGCTCGACAGCCCGCTGCCCATGCGCGGCCTCGCCACCCTGCTCGTCTGCGACGCGTCGAACGTCACCGGGATCGTGGACCGCCTGGAGGCCCGCGAGCTCGTCCGCCGCGAGCCCGACCCCGCCGACCGCCGGGTCAAGAACGTGGTCGCCACCGAGGCCGGCCGCGAGATCATCCGTACCGTCCGCGAGGAGATGCAGGCCACGCACAGCGCCCTGGACAACCTCGACGCCACCGAGAGCGCCACGCTCTACGCCCTCCTGGAGCGCCTGCGGCCCACGCTGGAGCAGGACGCCTGAGCGGCGGGCGTCCCCGGCGCCGGGGACGCCGCGGCAGCAGGGCCCCCCGATTGCGGGCCCCGCCCGCCCGGCGCATAGTCCGAGGTATGGACGCGCGCGAGGCGGCGCTCCAGCGGGCCCACGAGCACGCCGTCCGCTGGCTCTCCAGCCTCGCCGACCGGCGCGTACCCGCCCGCGCCTCGGTCGACGAGGTCGCAGCCGCGCTCGGCACCGCACTCCCCGCCGGCCCCAGCGATCCCGCCGAGGTCGTCGACCTGCTCGCGGCGGCCTGTGAACCGGGCCTCACCGCCTTCCCCAGCGGCCGCTTCTACGGATTCGTCGTCGGCGGCACCGAGCCCGCCGCCCTCGCCGCCGACTGGCTCACCGGCGCCTGGGACCAGAACTGCGTGATGCGGGCCGCCTCCCCCGCGTACTCCGCCGTCGAGGACATCGCCACCGCCTGGCTCCTCGACCTGCTCGACCTGCCGGCCGAGAGCGCCGTCGGCTTCACCACGGGCGCCACGACCGCCAACTTCACCTGCCTCTGCGCCGCCCGCGACGAGGTGCTCCGGCGGGCCGGCTGGAACGCCGCAGCCGACGGGCTCGCGGGCGCCCCGCGCGTCCGCGTCCTCGCGGGCGCGGACCGGCACATGGCCGTGGACCTCGCCCTCCGCTACCTGGGCCTCGGCCGCCCCGAGCCGGTACGGGCCGACGACCAGGGCCGCATCGACCCGGACGCCCTGCGCACCGCCCTCGCCGCCCCGCCCCGGACGGCCTCCGCGCTGCCGGCCGGCTCCGGGGGGCCCGCGAGCTCCGCGGGCCCCGTGATCGTGGTGCTCCAGGCCGGGGACATCCACTCCGGGGCCTTCGACCCCTTCCCCGAGGCCGTCCGGGCCGCGCACGAGGCGGGCGCGTGGGTGCACGTCGACGGCGCCTTCGGCCTCTGGGCGGCCGCCTCACCGGTCCACGCGCACCTCACCGAGGGCTGCCGCGACGCCGACTCCTGGGCCACGGACGCCCACAAGACCCTCAACGTGCCCTACGACTGCGGGCTGGCCGCCGTACGCGACCCGCTCGCCCTCCGGGCGGCCATGGGGATGCGCGGCGAGTACCTCATCCAGCACGAGCACGGCGACCCCGTCGACAAGGTCCCCGAACTCTCCCGCCGCGGCCGGGCCTTCACCGTGTGGGCGGCCCTCAGGTCCCTCGGCCGGTCCGGCACGGCCGACCTCGTCGACCGGCTGTGCCGCCACGCCCGCGCCTTCGCCGCCGGAATCGGCGGCGGTCCGGACCGGGAGGGGATCGCAGGGGCGTCCGTACTCAACGAGGTGGTCTTCACCCAGGTCTGCGCCGCATTCGGCTCGGACGAGCGCACCGACCGGGTGCTCGCCCGGCTCCTGGACGAGGGCACCGCCTGGATCAGCGGGTCCACCTGGCGGGGCCGGCGCGTCATGCGGATCTCGGTGAGCAACTGGTCCACGACGGACGAGGACGTGGCCCGCAGCCTCGACGCGATCCGCCGGGCCGCGGCCGGTTAGCCCGGCACTCCGGTGGCCGCGCACCTCAGACTCCCTGTCCGCCTGCCCTGCCGCCCACCCTGACCTCGGACTTCTTCGAAAATGCGGTACCGGCGCGCCCTCTCGGCCGAGCTGCCTGAGTAGTGGACGCATCCCGGCCGTTCCGCCGGGCTCGCCGCCGATCCACCGGATTGGCATGAAAAATGACCGGCATGACTTCTGTGACCTCTGATGCACGAACGCACAAGAACGGGAGCAGCACCGTGGTCGAACTGCGTCCCTTCACCCTCGCCGACGTCGGCGTGATCCTCACGTGGATACCCGGCCCGGTCGAGATGCGCGTCTGGTCGGGCCCCGGGTTCAGCTGGCCCCTGGACGAAGGGCAGCTCGCCGGGTACGCGACCGAGCCCGACCGGCACACCTGGATGGGGGTCGACCCCGACGGCCGCCCGGTCGGGCACGCCTCCCTGCGCGTGGCCGCCGACGGGCGCTCCGCCCGGCTCGGCCGCGTACTCGTCTCCCCGCACGCCCGCGGCCGCGGCTACGGAGCCGCCCTGCTGACGCAGATCCTGCGGCGGGGATTCGGGGAACTGGGCCTGGAGCACGTCGAACTCGGCGTCTTCACCCACAACGACAGCGCCGTACGCCTCTACGAGAACCTCGGCTTCCGCGTGCTGCACGTACTCCGCGACGTGGAACGCGTCGACGGCCAGTCCTGGTCGGCCCTCCAGATGGGCCTGTCGAAGGCGGACTGGCGGGCGCCGGCCGCGGCCTGACCGGGAGTGCCGTATCCGGGCGGCCGTACCCCGGTCCCGGCGGCCCCCGCCGCCTGCCCCCACCCTGCCGTCAGGCGGAGTTGAGCGCCACCGTCGGGTGCAGGCGGGCGGCGCGGGCCGCCGGGTACAGGCCGGCCAGGACCCCGACGGCCAGGGTCGCGGCGAGCCCGCCCGCCAGGGACCACGCCGGCTCGACCGCCGCCGCTTCGACGTGTCGGTGGCGAACCTCGTGGGCAACGCCCTGCGCCACGGCGCCCCGCCCGTCACGGTCACCCTCACGGCGACCGCCCGGACCGCCACCCTCGAAGTAGCGGACCGGGGCCCGGGCCTGCCACCCGAAGCCCTCGCCCACGTCTTCGACCGCTTCTACAAGGCGGAGGCGGCCCGGACCCGCTCCGAGGGCAGCGGTCTGGGCACGGCGATCGCCCTGGAGAACGTACGGCTCCACGGAGGCACCCTCACCCCATCGAGAACCTGGACGGCGCCCTGAAACTCTTCGCAGCCGGCCCGACGGACGCGGAACAGGAACGAGGCCTGGTCAACCTGGTCGACCTCCCCTCCTTCGAAGTCGAAGCCACCGCGGACCGCGTCACCCTCACCTCCCCGTGAGCCTCCCTCGCCACCACGGCCGACCGCCTCCCCGACAGCCAACCTCCCCGCGTACCCGGGGATGGGGCTTCGCCGTTGCCGTGCTGGGCTCGTGGGCTGGGAATTCAGGTGCTGGTCGGGTGGGTGGGCTGGTAGAGAGGCGGGGTGGTGACGACTCTTGGGTTTTCTGAGGTGCTCCGGCTGATTGACGAGCGGGCTGCCGCCTTTAGGGCGGCCGTGGATGCTGCGTCCGGGCTCGATGTGCGGGTGCCCACCTGTCCGGAGTGGACGCTGTTCGAGCTGGCGCAGCACATCGGGCAGGGGCGGCGGTTCTGGGCGGCCGTCGTGGGTGCGGGGCCGGCGGACGGGCCGGGTGCCGAGGCCGTGGCCGTGCGGGCCGCCCCGGCGCCCGAGGGGCGCGAAGAGCTGCGGGACTGGCTCGCCGAGTCGCCGCGGCTGCTGCTCGACGCGCTGCGCGCGGCCGGGCCGGACGGCGGGTGCTGGACCTGGTGGGGCCCGTCGCAGTCGCCGCGGACCAGCGGCGCCGTCGCCCGGCACCAGCTCCAGGAGATCGCGGTCCACACGTACGACGCCCAGGCGGCGCTCGGCGCGCCGCAGCCGCTGCCCGCCGAGGTGGCGCTCGACGGGGTCGAGGAGTTCCTGAGCACCTGCGTCGCCACGACCTCGCCCTGGCCGCACACGCCCGCCGCGTTCGAGTTCCACGCCGCCGAGGGCCGCGCCTGGCGGCTCACCGTCGACGGTGACGGCGCCCGTGTCGCGCCCCTCCCGGGGGAGGGTGCTGAGGCGCCGGGGGTCTCCGTGCACGGTACGGCCAGTGATCTCGTGCTGTTCATCTACGACCGGATCCCGGCAACCGGCGGCGCCCTCGACATCCGTGGGGACGCCGGACTGATCGACCTGCTCCGCGCCTGGGAACCCGAAGAGTGACCGCCCCGGACTCGGACCCGGTACCAGCCGCTGGTGCCGACCGTCCCATGCAGCCGTTTCCCGCCGATCCCGGCGGGCTGCCGGACCCCGTGACCCTGCTCGACGAGCAGCGGACCCGCTGGGTGCTCCACCGCAGGCGCATCGACCTGCGCATCGTACGGCGGCTCCTCAAAAACCCTTCCGTACCGGTGGTGTGGGGGGATGCGGGCGGGATCGCTCCCCGGCTGACCACCGAGGGCGAGCGGCCGGGTCTCTGGGGCCTGGTCAAGGACGAGTACCGCGGACCCGGCGGGAACGCTCCCGAGCACGGCCGCTTCCTGGCTCACGAGTTCCGCGCCGAGCCTGATCGCCGCCTGCTGTACGTCGAGGAGTACTGCTAGCGAACCCTGGCCCCCCTTGGCGTCCGTGGACGCCCATCGCACAGCCGTCGCCTCGGCCGATGTAACGGTTGCTACATTCGCCCGCGTGACGACATCCGAACAGCAGAACCAGCGCTGGCTGGTCCTCGTGGTCAAACTGCCCGCCGACCCCTCCCGGCACCGGGTCGCGGTCTGGCGGGAACTGCGCAGGATCGGGGCGCTCTCGCTGGGGCAGGGCGTGTGGACCGTTCCCGACGTGCCCGTGTTCGCCGACGGGGTCCGGCGGGCGCTCGAACTGACCGAGGGGGCCGGCGGGCAGGGCGTGACCCTTCAGGCGGCCGGGCGCTCGCGCGAGGACGCGGAGCGGTTCCGGGAGATGTTCACCGCCGCCCGCTCCGCGGACTGGGCGGAGTTCCTCGCGGACTGCGGCAAGTTCGAGGAGGAGATCGCCAAGGAGATCCGGATCGGCAAGTTCACCCTGGCCGAACTGGAAGAAGAGGAACAGAGCCTGGAGCGGCTGCGCCGCTGGCACCGGGACCTGACCGCACGGGACGTCTTCGGAGCTCCGGAGGCCCCCGCCGCCGCCGACCGCCTCCAGCGCTGCACCGCCGTCTGCGAGGACTACGCCGAGCGCGTGTTCACCGCGCTCCACGCCGCCGACCACCACCCCGCCGACCACCCCGCCGACGAGGAGACCTCGTGACCGCCACCCCGCCGGCCACCCCGAAGCCGGGCGCCGCCACCCCGCCCGCCGCGCCCCGCGGATCCATGTGGCCCCTGTACGCAGCCGGGTTCACCACCGCCTTCGGCGCCCACGGCATCGCCGCCAACCTCGGCGGCTTCTCCGACGACGCCGTCACCTCGCTCCTCGTCCTCGGCGGGCTCCTCGCCCTGTACGACGGCGCAGAGGTGCTCCTCAAGCCCGTCTTCGGCTCCCTCGCCGACCGGATCGGCGCGAAGCCCGTGCTCCTCGGCGGGCTGGTCGCCTTCGCTACCGCCTCCGCGCTGTACGCCATAGCCGACAGCCCCGGCTGGCTGTGGGCCGCCCGCCTCGGGCAGGGCGCCGCCGCCTCCGCGTTCTCCCCCTCGGCCTCTGCGATGGTCGCCCGGCTCAACCCCTCCGCCAAGCGGGGCCGCGCCTTCGGCAGCTACGGCTTCTACAAGTCCATCGGCTACACCCTCGGCCCGCTGCTCGGCGGCGTGCTCGTCTGGGCCGGCGGACTGCGCCTCCTGTTCACGGTCATGGCGCTGTGCGCCGCGGCCGTCGCCCTGTGGGCCGCGCTCACCGTGCCCGCCGTACCGCCGCTGCCGCGCAGGCGCCAGACCGTCGCCGACCTCGCGCGCCGCCTCGCCGACCGCTCCTTCCTCGCGCCCACCGCCGCGCTCGCCGCCGCCACCGCCGCCCTGTCCGTCGGCGTCGGCTTCCTCCCCGTCACCGGCGCCGCAGCGGGCCTCGGCACCGTCGCCACCGGCGCCGCCGTCTCCGTACTCGCCGCCACCGCAGCCCTCGTCCAGCCCAAGGCGGGCCGCGCCCTGGACGCCGGGCGCCTGAGCACCCGTACGGGACTGCTGGCCGGACTCCTCGTCACCGCCGCCGGACTCGCCGCCGCCATGCTCCCCGGGCTGGTGGGGATCCTCCTCGCCGCAGCCCTCATCGGCACCGGAACCGGGCTGATCACCCCCCTCGGCTTCGCCGCCCTCGCCGCCGCCACACCCGAGGAACGGATGGGCCAGACCATGGGTTCCGCCGAACTCGGCCGCGAACTCGGCGACGCCGGAGGGCCGCTCCTCGTCGCGGCCGTGGCCACCGTCTCCACCCTCACCACCGGCTACGGAGCCCTCGCCGCCCTCTGCGCCGCGGGCCCGCTCCTCGTTCTGGCAACGGCCCGCCGCACCGCCCGCCGCCCGGACCCCCGTCAGGGCCCGCAGTCCGCGCCCGCCGCCGACTAGCCGGTACGTGAGCAAGGCTCTGTGCTGTGCCTGTTCAACGGCAACGGCAACGGCAACGGCAACGGGTCCAAGGACCACTCCATGATCACCACGTACAAGACCAGCGGGGTTCCCTACCTCACCTACCATTCGGCCAATACCTACCGGAAGTCGGTGAGGAGCCTTGTGGCCCAGTTCCCGAACGCCACGTACTACGCCTTCCGCACGTGACGGCGGCGGACGCCGTCCGTGGCGGCGTCGCGTCGGCCTGCTCGTGGCTGTGCTCTGCGCCGTGCTGGTCACCGCGTGCGGGGGAGGCGGCAGCGGGGCTAAGTCCCCGGACCTGGCGGACCAGGACCGTTTCCTGCAGGACTACGTGGAGTTCCTCAACGAGTCGGACGAGACCGGTCTGGCCCGGCTCCTCGGCGCCCATCCTCAGGGCGACGAGGACGCCCGTGCCCGGATCAAGCTGTACGGCGGCCAGGGGTGGGATGTCCGCTGGAGCCGTACGTCGGAGTTCGAGAACGTGTGGAGCGTAGACCTGACGGGCACGGCGCGCGCCCTGGACAAGCCCGTCCGGTTCACCGAGACAATCACCTGGGAGGACGGGCGGTGGGTGATGGCCCCGCTGCCGGGCGTCGTACCGGTGCCGTCGAACGCGGCGGGGACCGAGCCACCGGGGTAGGCCCGGCGGCGACGGGCCGCCGACGGCCTCAGGCCAGCTCCTCCGCCAGCAGGTCCATCAGGAGGCCGTCGTGCCAGGTGCCGTCGGCGCCGCGCTCGTACTGCCGCATCACGCCCACCGGGCGGAAGCCCGCCTTCGTGTAGCAGCGGATCGCGGGGGTGTTGTCGGCGGCCGGGTCGATCACCAGGCGGTGGAAGCCGAGGTCGTGGACGAGGTGGCGGGCGAGGGTGCGGACGGCGTCGGTGCCGAGTCCGCGGCCGTGTACGGACGGGTCGAGGAACAGGTCGATGCCCGCGTGCCGGTAGTCGGGGTCCTCCTCCGCGTACCACTGGATCATGCCGACGGTCCGGCCCCCGCTGCGGATCACCAGGCAGTGCGTGTCCGGGTCGGACAGGTCCTCGGCGATCTCGGATGCCAGGTCGGGTCCGCCGCGCCAGCGCTCCAGCACCTCCGGCGTGGCCCGGATGGCGGCCAGGTCGGGTACGTCGCCGGGTCCGGCCGCGGTCAGTTCCAGGGCCTCGCCCCGCAGTACGACGGTCATGGACCGGAAGCGTAGGGCACCGGTACGGTCATCGGCCGCCCGATTTCCGCCGCGTGCGCGGGCCGGCCCCGACTGCTCCCCGCCTGCCCTCAGCCGAGCTCCTGGGCCAGTCCGACGACGATGCCCTCCGGGCCGCGGACGTAGCAGAGCCGGTACAGGTCCTCGTACTCCGCCACCTCGCCGACGAGTTCAGCGCCGTGCGCACGCAGCCGGGCGAGGAGGTCCTCCAGGTCGTCGACGGCGAACATAATGCGGCGGATGCCCAGGGTGTTCGCGGGCGCGTCCCGCGGTACGCCGGGCAGGGCCGCCGGCTGCTGGAACGACGCGAGTTCGACCCGCCCGTGCCCGTCGGGGGTGCGCAGCATCGCGACCTCCTGCCGTACGCCGTCCAGGCCGATGACCTGTTCCACCCACCGCCCTTCGACCGGTGAGCGCCCCTCCAGCCGCATGCCGAGTTCGAGGAAGAACGCGAGGGCGGCGTCGAGGTCTTCGACCACGACGAGCACGTTGTCCATCCGCCGGATCGCCATCCGGGCCTCCTTCGCCTGGGTACGCGTACCCGTCCACGGTGGGCCCGGGCGCCGCCGGTGCGCTGCCGCCACGCCGTTCGTGAACATCGCGTTGCGGTTCCGGCCGGGGGCCTGGGCCCCGGAGAGACTGTCCGGGCCCGCCGGAGCACGGCGGCGGGCGGGACCAGCCGGGGCGCGAACGAGCCGCGGCGCTGCAATTCGGGGCGGTGGGCGCGGTGGAGTGGGGCCTGTGGGCGGCCGGGGCGGCGGCCGGGCTGCTGATCGCGGTGGTGACCGCGCCCGTCGGGGTGTCCGGGGCGGTGTTCCTGCTGCCGGTGCACCTGAGCGTGTTCGGGGTGCCGAGCCCCGCGGTCACCCCGACGAACCTGCTCTACAACGTCGTCGCCGGGCCGGGCGCCCTGTGGCGCTACCGTCGCGGCGGCGCCCTGCGCGACCCGCTGGTCCGGCGGCTGGTCGCGGGCACCCTCCCCGGGGTGGTCGCCGGGGCCGCGATCCGCGTGTACGCGCTGCCCGGGCCCGGGGTGTTCCGGGTGCTGACCGCCGCCCTGCTGCTGCCGCTGGGGCTGTGGCTGTGCGCCCGCACGCTCCGCCCGCCGCGAAGGCCGGCCGGGTCTGCCGCCGCGCCGCTGGAGCCGGCCGGGCCCGGTCCCGCGGCGCTCACCGTGCTTGCCCTCGCGGTCGGGACCGTCGGCGGGATCTACGGGATCGGCGGCGGTTCGCTGCTCGGCCCGGTCCTCGCCGCCCGCGGGCTGCCCATGGCCCGGGTGGCGCCCGCCGCCCTCGCGGCCACCTTCGCGACCTCGGCCGTCGGGGCCGCCGCGTACGTCCTGCTGTCCCTGACCGGTGCGGGCGGCAGCGCGGTCGTCCCGGAGTGGGGGCTCGGGCTGGCCTGCGGGCTCGGCGGCCTCGTCGGCGGCTACCTCGGGGCGCGGCTCCAGCCGCGGCTGCCGGAGCGGGCCCTGCGGCTGCTCCTCGGCACCCTCGCCGCGGCCCTCGGCCTCGCTTACGCGGTCCGGGCGGTGGCCTGAGCGGATCCTTGCGCCGGGAGCCGGGAGCCGGGAGCCGGGAGCCGGGAGCCGGGAGCCGGGAGCCGGGAGCCGGGAGCCGGGAGCCGGGAGCCGGGAGCCGAGAGCCGGGCGGCAGATGGCAGGTGGCAGGTGGCAGGTGGGGAACTGCGCACCGCCCCGCGCGCCGGGTCGCAAACAGGCCGTGGCCCGGCCGACGGGACGGTCGGCCGGGCCACGGCCCGATGAGCGCGGTGCCGGGTCAGGAACCCAGGTGCCAGCCCTTCGCCCACTCCAGCTCGCCGCCGGCGGTGCAGTTGGAGCCGTAGATCGGGCCGTTGAACGCCGGGAGCATGTGCGGCACGCCGGCGATCGAGGAACAGGAGGAGGAGAAGCTGCCCTTGCCGCCGTTGAAGTAGTCGATCTCCACACCGTCGTCGGTGGCCGCGGCGGCTCCGGCCCCGCCGAGCAGGATGCCGGCAGCCAGGACGGAAGCGGTCACAGCAGAACGAATACGCATGACTCTCCAAAGATCGCGATGGAAGGGCGCCCCGGGCGGTCGCCGGCGCGTCGACTGTCCAACGTGCGCAGGGCATATGCGATTCGGCCGTTCACCCCAATGCCGCGGCAGTATCGTTTCGACACCCGCCGGACGCCGGAACTCCGCCGCCCCGCGCCCCTCCGGCCCCCTCCAGGTTGTAGGGGGCTCAGATGCGCTGCCAGAGGGCCGGTACGTTCGGCGGCTCCCAGCCGGCGACGGCCGTGTGCGCCTGGAGGCAGCGGTACGACAGCCCCCCGTACGTCACCCCGTCGCCCGCGCGGTAGGCGCGGCCCGCGGTCCAGGTGCCGGTGGGGGGAGCGGTGGTCGGCGGGGGAGAGGTCGGCGGGGTCGTCGGGTCCTGGGGCACGTCCAGTACGAAGTCGAAGGTGGCCTCGCGGCCCGGCCCGGACTGGCGGACGTTCATCAGCAGGCGCGCGTCGAAGATGGAGTCCGTGCTGTTGCGCGGCTCGTTCGGGAAGTACAGCTGGGTCGTCACCACCCGGCGGCCCGGCGCCTGGAGCTTGACGTGCAGGTGCCTGGTCCGGCCGGGGTAGAGCCCCGGCACGATCGTCGTCAGGCTGAACGCGCCCTGCGCCGTGGTGAACTGGTGCCCGCGGAAGCGGTAGCCGCTGTTGTCGTACGCGCCGTTGTGGTCGGCCTGCCAGAAGTCGATCAGCACGCCGGGGATCGGGCGGCAGGCCCGCCCGAAGACGTACCCGCTGACGGTCAGCCGGGTGCCCGGGGTGCCGGCCGTGACGAGCGAGGTCCGCAGCGGGGAGTTCGGCTTGAAGTACGGGCCCTCCATCTGCTCGATGGTCGGCTCGTCGCCGTCGTGGCAGTCCGGGGTCGGCGCCAGCGACACCGGGCCGCCGGCGGACAGGCGGTCGCGGGCCAGCGCCACGCCGCCGCCGATCAGGAGGGGCGCGGCGCCGATCGCGGCCGCCGCGCGCAGCACCGCCTTGCGGCTCAGGTGCGGGGCTGCTCCGGGGCCGTCCTCGTGCGGGGTCGCGGCCGCTGCGGCGGGGTCTTCGGGCATGGGCATACGGGCCTCCTCGTGTGGGGGTGGAGGGTGTGGGGGGCGGTCCTCGCCGTGCTGGTGGGGCAGGACCCGCTGTCGGCGCGGGCACGACGGCGCTGCGCGTCGTCAGGGCGGGGACCGGGCCGGTCGGCCGGCCCGGTCCGGGCTGCCGCCCCGGCCGGACCGCCTGCGGCCAGCAGCCAAACTACGGGCCGTCCGGATGGGCGGCGATGGACCCGGTCCGGGGATCGTGGTGATTTCCACCGGCCCAGCCGCGGAACTCCCCCGGCGACATCCCGGTCTCCCGGCGGAAGAAGCGGCAGAAGTACGCCGGGTCCGCGAACCCGGCCGCCGCCGCGACCTGGCGCACGCTCAGGTCCGTTCCCGACAGCAGCCGCTTCGCCTCCAGGGTCTGCTGCTGGCGGATCAGACTGCCCGGCGGGCGCCCCGTCGCCTGCCGTACGAGGGTCTGGAAGTGCCCCGCGGACACGCCCAGCTCCCGCGCGTACCAGCCGACGGTCCGCTGCGCCCCGCCGGGCGCGCACAGCAGCCGACCGAAGGCCGCGGCCAGTTCCGCCGCCCGGTCGCGGGCCGCGGCGGGCGGGCCCGCGGTACGGGTGCGCAGGGCGCGGGCGATGAGGATGTGCAGGGCGGCGCGCAGCACCCCCTGGTACCCGGGCGGCACCTCGCGGTGCTCGCCGGCCATATCGGCCAGCAGGGCGGCGATGGGACCGGCCTGGTCGCCCGCCGGGTGGCCGGGGCGGCCCGCGAGGGTGCGCAGGGCGGCCGCGTCGTCCGTGTGGGGGAGGAGGAAGTCCTCGTTGAACAGCACCACGTGCCCGGTCAGCTCCTCCGCGTCCGCCCAGTGGTGCACCTGGCCGGGGGCGATGACGCACAGCTGCGGGGGCTCGACGGGCTGGCGGACCAGGTCCAGTACGTGCGCACCGCTGCCGCCGGTCACGTAGACGATCTCGTAGAAGGTGTGCCGGTGCGGGAAGGCGGCGCGCGACAGCGGGCCGATCGTGTCGAAGGTGCCGATGGCGAAGGGCAGCAGGTGGGGGAGGGGGACCTGCAACCGGTGCAGGGGGAGTTCGGGGAGGCGGGGGTTCCGAAGCCGGTCCATACCGGCAGTCTCCGGGCCGCCTCCCGCCCGGTACAGACCAATCACGGTCAGTCCGGGGCGGCTTCGCGTGCGCTCGTCACCGCCCCGGGGTCCCCGCCGACCGGCCCGCCCCCGCGGGGTCAGGCCCGCCGGGCGTGCAGGGTGTGCGCCCCCAGCGGCAGGGGGCTCTGCCCGACCAGCCGCAGGCCGCAGTCGGCCAGCAGCCGGGCGTAGTGCTCCGCGGTGCGCTCCTGCCCGCCCGTGTTGCACATCATGTGGAGGTCCCAGGCGGTGGCGAGCGCGGCACCGGAGCCGGCCCCTGCGCCCGTACCCGCACCCGCGTCCGTACGGGCATCCGCACCCGCGTCCGTACGGGCACCCGTAACCGTGCCCGTGCGGCCGTCCGCCGCCCGGGGCGGGGGCAGCAGGCGCTCGACGATCAGCAGGTCGGCGTCCTGCGGCATGGCCCCGGCGCAGTACCGCAGGATGCTCCGGCAGCGCTCGTCGTCCCAGTCGTGCAGCACCCGGGACAGCAGGTACACGTCACCGCCCGCCGGCACGTCCGCGAAGTCGCCCGCCCGGAACTCGCAGCGCTCCGCCGCACCGCCGGGCCGTGCGGCCAGGCGGGTGCGGGCCGTGGCCAGGACCTGGGGGCGTTCGAGGAGTACGCCCCGCAGGGCCGGGTGGGCGGACAGCACCCGTCCCAGGAGCTCCCCCGTACCGCCCGCGACGTCCACGACGGTGCCCGTCCGCCCGGCCGCGGCCGCCGCCGTGAGCACCGGGTGGTCCGGCAGCGGGTCGAACATCGCGGCCGAGGCCGCCATGGACTGGTCGAAGAGCGCGAGCAGTTCGGGATCGCGGGCGAAGTGGTCGAAGTGGTTCTCGCCGAACAGCTCGTCGAAGCCCGGCCGGCCGGTCCGCACGGTGTGCGAGAGCCGCGCGAAGGACTGGTAGAAGGCCCCGCCGTACATCAGTGCCAGGGCCCGCATCGAGTACGGGGCGCGGGAGTCGAGCAGGGCGCCGACCGGGGTCAGCCGGTAGCCCTGCCGGTCGCCGCCGCGGTCCTCGGCGGTGACGACCCCCAGCATGGCGAGGTACCGCAGCAGGGTCGCCAGGCTCCGCGGATCGGCTCCCGCCTCCCGCGCCAGCTCCCGGGCGTCCGCACCGGGGTGCAGGCGCAGCGCCTCCGCGAGCCGCAGCTCGGCGCAGGCCGCCAGGGCCTGGGTGGTCCAGGCGCCGGTCAGCAGCCGCAGCAGGGCAACGCCCGGTTCCGCTTCCGTATCCCGGTCCGCGGCCGGGGGTGAGGCCGGCCCGGCAGCGCTTTCCGGAAGCCCGGCCGACGGGGCGTTCGCCGTTGCCGCCCGCTGCGCGCCCGGCTGCGAGAGGTGCTCGGCGAGGATCTCGCGGTGGTCGCCGGCCGCGTATAACTCGACGCGCCGGTAGTCCGTCTTGGTCCCGTCCGGGGCCGCGAAGTAGAAGACGGTGCCGTCCTCGTGCGGGTTGTAGCCCCCGCCGTCGGCCGCCGCCCCGTACCGCGCGAAGGTCGCCAGGAGACCGCGCAGCACCAGCGGATCGGGCCGTACGACCTCGAAGGCCACGTGCGCCTCGTGCGCGTGCGCGCGCTCCACGGCGGCGATCCGGGCGTGGTCCCGGGCGCGGTTCCGGGCGTCCCGGGCGTGCTCCCGGGGGTCCGTGCCCCCGGGGACGGCCAGTGCGAACACCTCCACCGACCGGCGCTCCCCGTGCGGGCCGTGGACCGGCGGACGGAGAATCCTTACGTCAAGATCGGCCGGCCGGTGGCCGTGCCGGGCGGCCAGGCGGTCGCGCACCACCACGCTCGGCCGCGAGGGCGCCTCGTCCGCCAGCCCGCAGGCCGCGAGCTGCGCCCGCAGGGCGGACTCGTCGGCCGGGAAGACCAGCACGGCGGCGTGGGCGAACCGGCAGCGTTCGCTCAGGGCCCGCAGCTCGGGCCCGTCGAGTCCGGGCAGCACGTGCGACAGCAGGACGGAGTCCTCGCCCGCGCGCACGAACCCGGCCGCGGCGGCGAGGCGTCCGGCGTCGTCGGGCACGGCGCGGGCGGGGTGGGGGACGGGTGCGGCGGCGGGGCCGGGAGCTGAGCCGGCAGGTGTGCCGGGAGTCGGATCGGGGCTGGGAGAGGGCAGGGTGAAGCAGTCCTCTGGTCGCATTCGTTTCCCTAACGAGTGGGGGAGGAGGATGGGGATAAGGAAATATGGGGATATGGCGGTGGATAGGGGAGGGGGTTCGGGGGATGCCGGGGCAGTCGGGCCCCGCGGGTCAGATCCCGACGTAGTGCTCGGCGAACCAGTCCTGCGTGGCGCGTGAATCGCGCAGCGAGGCGATGCGGGAGCGCCGCATGCCCTCCTGGAAGCGGCCCTCCTCACCGGGCTCCCCGGAGCCGTGCAGCAGGCGGATCATCCAGTGCGAGAACTCCTGCGCCCGCCAGATGTGGACCAGGCACTGCTCCGAGTACCGGTCGAGGCCCCCAATGTCCCCGCGGAGCAGGGCCGCGGTCAGGGCGAGGCCCAGGACCTCGGCGCCGAGCACCGCCAGGTTGGCGCCCTTGGCGGCGGCGGGGCTGATCAGCGCGGCGGCGTCGCCGACGAGGAACAGCGAGCCGTGCCGCAGCGGTTCGAGCACGTCGGACTCCAGGTCGACGATGCTCCGCTGGACGATCCGGCCGGGCACCAGGGCCCCGTACTCGGCCGCGTCCATCCGCGTGGCCAGTTCCTCCCAGATCTGCTCCTCGCTCCACTCCCCGGCCCGGTGCCCCCGCGGGCACTGGAGGTAGTACCGGGTGGTCTCGGGCGAGCGGGCCATGTGCCCGGCGAATCCGCGCGGGTGGAGGGCGTAGCCCACGGCGTCCATGCTGGGCGGGGCCTCGGCGAGCAGGCCGAGCCAGGAGACCCCGTGGTCGCGGTGGTGGCGGCGGACGGCTCCGGCGGGCAGCGAGCGCCGGCCCGCGCCGTGCCGGCCGTCGCAGGCGGCCACGTACCGGGCCCGCCAGAGCCCGGGGCGGCCTTCCCCGCCCTCCGGCCCCGCCTGGTCCGCCGGGCCCCCGTGCGCCTCGGGCAGCTCCCGTACGGCCACGGTGGGGTCCGGGCCGTCGATGCCGGTGACGGCCGTGGCCTCCGTGCCGAAGCGGATCCGGCCCCCTCCGGCGAGGTACTGCTCCAGCAGGTCGGCGACCAGCTCGTGCTGCGGGAAGACGGTGTGCGGCTCGCCGCGGCCGAGGTCCCGGTACTCGAGGCGGAACCGCCCCTCGGTGCTGCGGAACTCGCAGATCCCGTGCTCCCGCCCCCGGCGGCGCAGTCCGCCGTCGAGCCCGTTGCGGGCCAGGACCCGTACGGTGTGGGGCGCGAGGAATCCGGCGCGCGCCCGGTTCACAAGGCGCTCGCGCCCTGCGCGCTCCAGGATCACGCAATCCACCCCGGAACGGAGTAAGAGATTCCCCAGCACGAGGCCCGCCGGACCGGCGCCGAGGATCACCACATCGGCCGAGTCTTCAACGACCCGGGCATACTGACTCTCTGTCACAAGGGAGGATCATAGAGACCGTCGAGACTCCGAATGGCCGAAGATCACCCGTATGCGCGCTCGCTCCGCGAAAAGGATTCTGCTGAGGTCATCCGGGCTTCCGCAAGCCCTCTGGCGGTACTTTTCCCCAGGCACATGCCAGCGGCCGGGTGCCCGCCGCCCGCCGCTGGTTGACGGCCGGACGAACCGGAATGCGCCTCAGGCGCGGCGGACGGGGTCCCGGCGGAAGGCCCACCGGAGTTCCGGTTCCGTCACGCATTTCATGACCCGGCGCACGGGAGGGGCGCACAGCAGGGTCATCAGCACGAGCACCGCCACCGTCACCGCGATCCGGCCGACGGGCGTGCCCAGCGACGGGTGGCTGTCGACGAACCCGCTGTACTGCGCCGTGCGGATCACGAACCCGTGCAGCAGGTACCCGCAGATCGTCCCGGAGCCGAGCACCGTGAACCAGTACTTCCGCCGCGGCACCAGCGCGAGGAAGGCCGCGACCAGCACCAGCGTGCAGCCGAAGAGCACCGCCGCCCGCAGCAGCCCCGGCAGCCACGCGTGCCCCATCTCCTGCACGCTCCGCGACCGGTAGACCCAGTTCATCGGGATGCTGGGCGTGACCCAGTACGTGAAGGGGAGCGCACCGGCGAGGACGAGCACCGCCAGCGCGCGCGGTCCGCGCCGGCGCAGGAGTGCGAAGTGCCCGGGCTTCATGCACAGGCCCAGTACGAAGAACGGCAGCAGCTGGAGCACCCGTACGAGGTTCAGCGTCGCCCCCAGCCCCGGCGTGACCAGCGCGAGCGCCGCGACCGCCAGGGAGACGGCGAGCGGGTTGCGCAGGGCGTGCCACACCGGGGTGGTCAGCCGCCATATGAACAGCGCGAGCAGGAACCACATCAGGTAGAAGGGCTGGAGCAGGCTGATCGGCAGGCCCGTGTAGTCGATCCCGTACCAGTGGAACAGCGTGTAGGCGACCTCGAAGACGACGTACGGGACCGCCACCGTGGTCAGCAGCCGGCGCACCTGGTCGGGCCGGCCGGTGTAGCTGCGCGAGAGGTAGCCGGACACGAGGACGAACACCGGCATGTGGAAGGTGTACACGAGCATGTAGAGGGCCCGGGTGGCCCGGCTGCCCTCGATCACCAGGGGCCAGGCGTGCCCGAGGGCCACCAGCAGGACGGCCAGGTACTTGGCGTTGTCGAAGTACGGGTCCCGGCGCCCGGCCGAGGCGGAACGCTGCTGCACCGGTGCGGCGGGGGCGGACGGCGGCGGAGCCGCTCCCTCCGCCGCGGGAGGGCTCGTTCTGAATTGGTGCGCCACGGAAAACATTCGAGGACCATAGCCCGGGAATTTCCCGTGACAAACGGTTGTACGCACCTCGGTAACGATTGCGCATACCCTGTGTGATGGAATCGTCACTTCCGTCGAAAGCTGCCTGTTCAGCCCTTTGGGGAGAAGGTGTGGGAACTCCTGGGAGAAGCTGCCGAATTGCCGAATCCGGTGGTTGCGCGCCTGCTACGAGTTCGGTGCCTTCTGTGCAGCCGAGGCCGCGGCGATACCGAGGACGACCAGCGTGATTGCGATGTAGATCTCATATCCGTCGACGTACACGTGCCTCATGAAGCCCATGAGCGGGATCCACGTGCCGAAGGATTCGTGGACCAGGCCCTGGAGGCCGCCGACGATGAGGGTGAAACTGATGAACCCGAGAAGTGCCTTCATTGGTCCCACGGTAGGAAGCGCGGGCCGAGCGCCGGGATCGGGCATCGGTATACGGACGCGTCCGGCTTGTCGTCCGAAAGTATCGGTCCCGGGCCCGCGCGGGCCGGCCGGGCTCCCGCGCGCGTAGATTCGGCCGTATGCGCAGCCGCCGCGACTGGCTTGTCGACCTCTGCTTCTTCCTCTTCGCTGTGCTCTTCACCGTGGCCACGGCGAACTCCGTGTACATCGACGAAGGGGAGCTGTCCCCCGGGCGGCAGATCGCCGAGCAGGTGGCCGGCGGCCTGGCCTGCGGCACGGTGTTCCTGCGGCGGAGGCGGCCGGTGCCGCTGGCCGTCGGCCTCATGCTCGCCGGCTCGTACTTCCACTTCCTGACCGGGGCCACGCTGGTCGCGCTGTTCACGGTCGCCGTGCACCGCAGGCGCCGGGTCACGGCCTGGGTGGCGGGCGTCGCCCTCGTCCAGTTCCTGGTCTTCCTGGTGGCCCTGGTCCTCGGGACCGGCGCCGGGCCCGAGGCCACCGGTTCGGCCCTCACCTACTTCGCGCTGGTGGCCTGCGCCATCGGCTGGGGGCTGTACGTGCGCTCCCGCCGGGCGCTGATCGCCTCCCTGGAGGACCGGGCGGCGCGGGCCGCGCAGGAGGCGCGGCGGCAGGCGCGCGAGGAGATCGCCCGGGAGATGCACGACGTGCTCGCGCACCGGCTGTCGCTGCTGAGCGTCCACGCGGGCGCGCTGGAGTTCAACCCGGGCGCCTCCCCGGCGGACGTGCGGCGGACGGCCGGGGTGATCCGCGACAGCGCCCACCAGGCGCTCCAGGACCTGCGCGAGGTGATCGGCGTACTGCGGGCGCCGGTCGGGGCCGCGGAGGCGGGGGGTGTCGCGGGGGCGGCTGAGGCGGTGGCCGAGGGGGTGCGCCCGCAGCCGACGCTGGCGGACGTGGAGCGGCTGGTGGCGGAATCGCGGGAGGCGGGGATGGAGGTCGCGTACCGGCAGGAGGCGGGGGCTGCGGGAGCCGGGCTCCCCGCCGCTGCCGGCCGTACCGCCTACCGCATCGTGCAGGAGGGCCTGACGAACGCCCGCAAGCACGCGCCCGGCGCCGCCATCACCGTCACGGTCGCCGGGGGACCGGGCGGGGGACTGTCGGTCACGGTCGCCAACCCCCTTCCCGGCGGGACGGGTTCCGCTGGTTCCGGTACCTCCGGCAGTGGCATTCCGGGTTCCGGCCAGGGCCTGATCGGGCTCGCCGAACGGGCCGCGCTGGCCGGCGGGCGGCTGGAGCACGGGCCCCGCGACGGCTCCTTCGTCCTGTACGCCTGGCTGCCCCGGGGCGGCACCGGGGCGCGGGCGGGCGGCTAACGTGGCCGGCATGATCCGAGTACTCCTGGTCGACGACGACCCGCTCGTGCGCTCCGGACTGCGGCTGATGCTGGGCGGGGCGCCGGACATCGAGGTGGTCGCCGAGGCCGCGGACGGGGCCGAGGTGCCGGCGCTGGTGGCCGCGCACGCACCCGACGTCGTCCTCATGGACATCCGGATGCCGGGTACGGACGGCCTCGCCGCGACGGAGGCCCTGCGCGGCCGTTCCGCCGCCTCCGGATCCCCGCCATCACCCGGTTCCGCATCCGACTCCGGGTCCGGTTCCGCATCTGCCGCGGGCCCTGCCCCCCAGGGCCCGCCCGAGGTGCTGGTCCTGACCACCTTCAACACCGACGAGCACGTCCTGCGGGCCCTGCGCGCGGGCGCCGCCGGCTTCCTGCTGAAGGACACCCCGCCCGGGGAGATCGTGGCCGCGGTGCGCAAGGTGGTGGCGGGGGAGCCGGTGCTCTCGCCCACCGTGGCACGGCAGTTGATCGCCCGGGTCGCGCAGGGGACGGAGGGGGCGGCGGGCCGGGCGCCCCGGGCCGAGCGGGCCCGCGCCCAACTGGCCCTCCTCGGCGACCGCGAGCGCGAGGTGGCCCTCGCGGTGGGCGAGGGCCGCACCAATGCCGAGATCGCGGCCGCGCTCTACCTGTCCGTACCGACGGTCAAGACGCACGTCTCGCGGATCCTGGCCAAGCTGGGCCTCAACAACCGGGTGCAGATCGCCCTCGTGGTGCACGACGCGGATCCTCCCGGCAGGGTCGGCGCGGACGGGTCGGCGCCGTAGGGCGACGCGCCTGCGGGAGGGGGCGGATCCGGCGCGCGGACGGCCCTCCGACGTGCGGATGTGACGTCGCGCCCCCCGGCACGGTTGGTACGGCATGGACACGTACAGGATGGACGGACTGCTCGACGGGCTGCTGGACGGTCTCCAAGAAGCCGGTACCGGGCAGCCGCGCCACGCGCTCCTGAGCGAGGGGGAGGCCCGGGCCGTGATGGTGCTGCTGGCGGAGCTGGACGTGGCCGGGCAGCCGGACGAGCTCCGCGACGCGGCCCGCCGGCTCCGCGGCCGCCTCGGTTCGCGCCTCCCGGGCGTGCGCCGCGGCGCCCTCGCGGGCGGGAACGACGGCCCGTACCAGGGCTGACCGGAAACGATCGCCCGCGCGGCCCGCCGGACGCCCTTCCCCCGAGGCGGTCTTGTGAGGGCCCGACCGGGTGATTCACCATGGCGCGTGCTCACAGGTGCCCCACAGCATCCACGGCATCCGCGGCGTTCACGCACAGCACCCGCACGCCCGAGCACTCCGGCGCCACCAGCCTCACCAGTCCCACCCGCGCCACCAGTCCCACCAGCTCTCGTCCCACCCGCACCCCCGCACCTCGCCTGTCCTTCCCGCGCACCAAGCACGAGGAGACCCCGTGGCACGACGCAGAACCGCACTACGCACCACCCTGGCCGCGCTCACCAGCGCGGCCCTCTTACCCCTCGGCGCCGGGGTCGCGGCCGCCGCCCCCGAGCCCGGACCGACCCCCACCGCGGCCCAGCTCAAGATCGAGGCCGAGCTGCGCGCCGAGTTCGAGGACGAGGGCAAGACGGCCTTCTGGGTCTACCTCGACACCAAGGCCGACCTGACCTCCGCCACCCGCCAGCGCAGCCGCGCCGGCAAGGCCGAGGCGGTCATGAGGGCCAAGAAGGACCACGCCGCCCGCACCCAGGCCGGGCTGCTCAAGGCCCTCGAAGGGGCCGGCGCCGACCACACCTCGTACTGGATCGTCAACGCCGTACGCGTCGTCGGCAGCGGCAAGCTCGCCGAGAACCTCGCCAAGCGCCCCGAGGTCGCGACCATCCAGACCGACGACAAGCTGAGCCTGCCCAAGCCCAAGGAGGGCAGCCGGGAGGCCGCGGCCGACGCCGTCGAGTGGAACGTCGACCGCATCAACGCCCCCCGGGTGTGGGAGCAGTACGGGGTCCGCGGCGAGGGCATCGTCGTCGCCAACATCGACAGCGGCGTCGACCACACGCACCCCGCGCTCGCCGCCGCGTACCGCGGCCGCGCCGCGGACGGCTCGCTGGACCACAACTACAGCTGGTTCGACCCGGCCGGGGTCTGCTCCGGCGCCGCGCCCTGCGACAACAACGACCACGGCACCCACACCATGGGCACGATGGTCGGCGACGACGGCGGGGCCAACAAGACGGGCGTCGCCCCCGGCGCGAAGTGGATCGCGGCCAAGGGCTGCGAGTCCAGCTCCTGCTCCGAGTCCTCCCTGCTGGCCTCCGGGCAGTGGATCATCGCCCCGACCGACCTCGCCGGCCGCAACCCGCGCCCCGACCTCGCCCCCCACATCGTGAACAACTCCTGGGGCAGCTCGGCACACGACGAGTGGTACCAGGAGATCGTCGCCGCCTGGCGGGCGGCGGGCATCTTCCCGGCCTTCTCCAACGGCAACTCCGGCCCCGGATGCGCCACCAGCGGCTCCCCGGGCGACTACGCGGCCTCGTACAGCTCGGGCGCGTTCGACATCAACAACAACATCGCCTCGTTCTCCTCGCGCGGCGCCGCCCCGAACGGCACGGTCAAGCCGAACATCGCGGCCCCGGGCGTCAACGTGCGCTCCTCCGTGCCCGGCGGCTACGACTCCTTCTCGGGCACCTCCATGGCCTCCCCGCACACCGCCGCCACCGTGGCCCTGGTGTGGTCCGCCGCGCCCGCCCTCGAAGGCGACGTGGCGGCGACCGAGGCGCTGCTCGACGGCACGGCCGTGGACACCGCGAACACCACCTGCGGCGGCAGCGCGGCCGACAACAACGTCTTCGGCGAAGGCCGCCTCGACGCCCTCGCCGCCGTGACGAACGCCCCGCGCGGAGCCACCGGCGCCCTCGCCGGAACCGTCCGCTCCGGCGGCGAGCCCGTCGCCGGTGCCAAGGTCACCGCCGACGGCCCGATCGACCGTACGACCACCACCGCCGCGGACGGCACGTACACCTTCCCGGCCCTGTCCGTCGGTGCGTACGACCTCACCGCGGGCAAGTTCGGCTACGGCCAGGAGACCGCCGCCGCCACCGTCACCGAAGGGGCCACCGCCACCGGGGACTTCACCCTGGTGCAGGCGCCCTCCGCCACCGTGACCGGAACGGTCTCTTCCGGAGCCGGCCCGGCCGCCGGCGCGAGCATCACCGTCGCCGACACCCCCGTCACGGCCACCGCCGACGCCCAGGGCCGCTTCGAGGTGGTCCTGCCCCACGGCGCGTACGAGATCCGGGCCGGCCACACCTCCCGCTGCGTCACCGCCGGGAGCACCCGGGTCACCGTCGCCGCCGACACCACCGTCGCCGTGACCCTGCCCGACCGCACCGACGGCTACGGGTACGCCTGCGCCGCCGGCGACCAGCCGTACGCCGCCGGCGACCGGCAGCTCGCGCTCACCGGCGACAACGCCACCGAGCGCGTCCCGCTGCCCTTCCCCGTACCGCTGTACGGCACCACGTACGGCGCCGCCTGGGTGAGCACCAACGGCACCGTCAGCTTCGGCGGCGCCCACGGCGGCGACATCAACGGCGACCTGCCCTCCACCGCCACCCCGAACGCCGCCCTCTACCCGATGTGGGACGACCTCGTCGTCGGCGCGGCCGGCACCGGCTCCGGCATCTTCACCTCGGTCTCCGGCCAGGCCCCGCACCGGGTCTTCACCGTCGAGTGGCGGCAGGTCTCCCACTGGTCCGCACAGAGCGACAAGTTCTCCTTCTCCGCCGCCATCGGCGAGGACGGCCGCGTGACCTACCACTACAAGGGCACCACCGGCACCGGCATCAAGGGCGGCTCCAGCGCCACCATCGGCGTCGAGAACGCGACCGGCACGGACGCCTTCAAGTACTCCCACAACACCGCCGTCCTCTCCGACGGCCTGTCCGTCTCCTTCCGCACCACCCGCAGCGGCGTCGTCACCGGCCGGGTGCTCGACGCCAACGACGGCAACGGCGTCGCCGGGGCCACCGTCACCGTCGGCACCGGAACCGGCGCCGTCACGGCGACCACCGCGGCCGACGGCGGGTACGTCGTCCAGAGCGCGTCCGGGTCCCAGCAGGTCGCCGTCACCGCGCCCGCCTACCAGAGCGAGCAGGTCACGGTGCAGGTCGACGCCGACGCGGTCACCGGCGTCACCCGCTTCCTGAAGACCGGCAAGGTCACCGCCTCCCGGCAGTCCCTGGAGGTCGTCGCCCCGCCGGAGCAGAAGCGCACCCGCACCCTGGAGCTGACCAACCCCGGCTTCGGCACGGCGTACACGGTCGCCGAGGACGCGGCCTGGCTGTCCGTCACCCCCGCCGCGGGCGAACTGCCCACCGGCGGGAAGGCCGCCCTGGCCCTCGCCGTCGACACGGCGGGCCTGGCCCCCGGCACGGTCCTCACCGCCGATCTGAAGATCACCTCGGCCAGCGGCCGCACCCCGGTGCTGACCGTGCCCGTCAAGGTCGTCGTCCCGCGCTACCAGGCCGCCCTCGACGCCGGATCGAACTACTCCGGTACGGACGTCCTCGGCGACACCTGGTCCCCGGACCGCAAGTACACCCCCGGCTCCTACGGCTACCAGGGCACCTCGTCCACCAAGGCCACCGGCGCCACCATCAACGGCACCGAGGAGCAGCGGCTCTACCGCAACGCCCGCGAGGGCATGTACGAGTACCGCTTCGACAACGTGCCCAACGGCACCTACACCGTGGAGCTCGGCTTCGCGGAACTGTCCAGCACCCGCCCCAACAAGCGCGTCTTCGACGTGCTGGCCGAGGGCGTACAGGTCCTGCCCGCCCTCGACATCTCCCTGGAGGCCGGCACCTACACGGCCCTGTCCCGGACGTACACGGTCACCGTCACCGACGGAGTCCTCAACGTCCGCTTCGTGGCCCGCAGCGGATACGGCAAGCCGCTGGTCAACCTGCTCCGCGTGACGGAGCGCCCCGACCGGACCTGATCCGTCCGTCCGGCCTCGCGACGTGAGGCGCACTTCCACAGCGAGGTGCACGTCGCAGTGAGGCGCACTCCGCAGTGAGGCGGGCCGCCCCCGCTCCCGGTGACCCCGGGGGCGGGGGCCGACCCGTCCGGCGGCGGGATCCCCGGGCCGGCCCGAGCGACCGAAGCGACCGAAGCGACTGTCGTACCGGAACGGGGGCACGGTCAGCCCCCCTCCCCCTCCCGGAGGGTGAGGACGTACGCGGCCGTCAGCGCGACCGCGCGGTCCTGGTCACGGGACAGGGCGGCGAGCGCCCGTGCGGCCGTCTCCCCCGGTACGTCCGCGAGCGCCTGCGTCAGCCGCAGCCGCGCGGCCGCCCCGGCGGCGGGCGCTGCCGCAGTGCCGGGAGTGCCTGTAGCGCCGGGGTCCACCGGAACGGCGGCGCGGCCGGCCAGCCCGGACGCGATCCGCTCCGCCACGGCGGGATCGCCCGCCAGGAGGCCCAGGGCGTCCGAGGCATCGGCGTCGTTGCGGTTCTCGACGATCATGTCGATGAGCACCGGGACCGCCTCCGCCACCCCCCGCGCCCCGAGCGCCAGCGCCGCGTACCCGCCGACCACCGGGTCGGGGTGCGCGAGCGCGTCCCGCAGCAGCGCGGTCGCCCCCGGGCCCGGGAGCTCGGCCAGCGACCGCACCGCCCGCACCCGCACCCCGGCGTCCGGCGCGTCCAGCGCCTGCGCCAGCAGCGCCGCCGCCGTGTCCCCGGCCGACCGGGCCAGGGTCCAGCGCAGGGCCCCGGCCACGCTCGGCTCGGACTCGCCCAGCACGGCCTCGACCAGCGCCTCCACCGGTACGGGCACCTCCTCGCCCGCCGACAGCGCCGCCTGCTGCCGCACCCCGGCGCTCTCCGAGCCCAGCGCGCGCAGCAGCGGCAGGATCTGCAGGACCTCCTCCCAGCCGGCGGGCTCCGCGGACCCGATCCGCTCCAGCCGGGCCAGCAGCTCCGACTCCTGCGCGATGCGCTCGCGCGTCCCGCGGATCAGCTCGCCGAGGAGATCGGCGGGGGCGAACCCGGGGTCGTCCAGGGCCCGCCCGACCTCCCGCAGCGGCAGCCCCAGCGACCGCAGGCTCTCGATGTGGAAGATCCGCCGCACGTCCTCGCCCGAGTACTCCCGATAACCGGAACCCGTGCGCTCCGAGGGCCGGAGCAGCCCCAGCGACTCGTAGTGCCGCAGCATCCGGGCACTGACCCCCGAGCGCCGGGCCACCTCGCCGATCAGCAACCGCCCCTACCGCCCCTCCGTGTCGGCGGGCCCGCCGCGCACGACGGCGACCCGCTTCGCCTCCTCCACCGCGGACCCGGAACCGGAATCCGGGTCCAGCCACAGCTGCCGGGTCGCCAGCGCGTGCGCGCGGACCCGGGGATCGGGATCGGCGGCCCCGGCCTCCAGTACGGGCACGAGCGCCGCCTCCCCGAGCGCGATCAGCGCCCGGCTCAGGCTCAACTGCGTCTCGTACGCCCCGCGCCGCCCGAGCTGCGCCGCCAACCCTACGGCCAGCGCCCGCTCCCCGCCCTCGGGCACGAGCGCGACGGCCGCCCGCCACGCCGTACGGGCCACCTCGTCGTCGGGGTCGGCCAGCAGCTCCGCGGTGACCGCCGGCCAGGCCGACCGGTCCCCGATCTTGGACAGCGTGTGCAGCGCCTGGCTGCGGGCCTGCGCCCGCCCGGACCGCACCTCGGCCACCAGCAGCGGCAGCACCGCGTCCGCGGGGTGCCGGATCAGCGCCCAGGTCAGCATCTCGCGCACGGAGAAGTCCGGCTCCACACCGCACCGCCCGACCAGCACCCCCACGTACGCCGGGTCCGGCGCCGCCCCCGCGGCCATGGCCGCCCGCAGCCGCACCGACGCCCTCCCGTCCCCCAGCGCCCGCCCGACCTGCTCTTCCGTCATGATCACCGTGACCACCTCCGGCCCCCACTGAAGCCCTTGCCACGGTGTCAAGGTCAAGCGCCGGCGCCCCGGCCCGCAGGGGAGCGGGCCGGGGGACCGGGGCGTACGGCTGCGGGCTTGCTAACTCCAGACGATGTCCCCCAGGACCCCGGTCCGGCCGGGCCCGTTCCAGATGACGTCGTCCAGGCCGGTCCGGCCGGGCCCGCTCCAGATGATGTCGTCCAGACCGGCACTGCTGGGTCCGTCCCACCCGGCGCCCGCGGCCGGGGCGGGGGACGGCGCCGCGGCTGCGGCATGGGCGGTGGACAGGGGAAGGAGGACGGCCGCGGCGGTCAGGGCGACGGCGGCGGCGACACGGGCCGCGTGCGGCTTCTGCTGGTGCATCTTCTTCGGCTTCATGCAGAGCACCGTGCCACCGGCCCCGGCCCCGCCGAAACGATGTAGCCCCGCCTTAAACGGCGGCCCCCGGTCCGGCCATCGGTCAGGTGGTACGGGTACGGGAACGGGGCCCGGTCCGGGGCCGGGACCGGTGCAGCGCGAGACCGCAGAGGGCGGTGCCCGCCAAGCCCAGGACCACGGCGACCACGGCACCCCCCAGGCCGTTGCCCGTACCGAGGCCGCCCGAGGCGGTGGCCGTCACCGCGCCGCCCAGGAGGGTCCCGGACAGCGCCGCCGCCAGGCCCCGGGCCGCGGCGCGGCGGCCCGGACCGGAGGAGGTGCGGCCAGTGGCCCGGGCGAGCGCCGAGGCGCCGACGACCGCACCGGCCAGAGCCGCCAGCGCGGCCACGACGGCCCCGATGCGTCCAGCGCTCATGGTGTACACGCCGGCGGCGGCGACCTGCGCGTGTCCGTCCGTCCCCGGAACGGCCGCTGCGGCGGCGGCACTTGCACCGCACGCGAGGAGGAGGGAGGCGCCCGCGGCCGCGGCGAGGACGGAACGGAACCGGAGCACCGGACGGGCAGGCGCGGCAGAGACGTCGGGCGTGGCGGGCACGGCAGGCGCGGGGTTCACGGCGGGCTCCTTCGGGTGGACGGCGGCGGCGCCGGGGGTGCGGCGCATTCCGAGCATCGCCGCGGGACCGCCCGCCGGTCGTCCCCCGGGCGTGGACAGTCCGCCCTGCCGCGCCTGCGGCAGCCGGCCCGCCGGGTACCGCGGATGCAGTAGCCAACAGACCGTCCACAGGCAGGAGTCGTCCTCCCGCGGATCCGGCTACCGTGCATCCATGGCTACTGGAGGGCGGCCCGCGGTCCGGGCCGGTGCCGTGGACTGGGTGATCGCCGCGGGTGTGGCCGCGGCGCTGCTGCTGACCGGCGGGTCCGGGGGCCGGCCGGAGGCCGCCGCCCCGGGCGCCGAGCTGCTCGGGTACGTGCTGCTGGCCGCCGGCGGGCTCGTACTGGCCGCGCGCCGCCGCGCCCCGGTCGCGGTGCTGGCCGTCACCGGGGCCTGCGCGGCCGGGTACCAGGCCGCCGGGTTCGACGTACCGGCCGTCGGGTACCTCTTCGCGGTGTACGCGGCCGTGCGGGCGGGGCGGCGTACGGTCGCGGTCGCCGTCAGCGTGGCCGTGCTCGCCTGCCTGCCCCTCGCGGCCCTCGTCTCCGGACTGCACGACACCGGCCAGGCCTTCGCGCAGGCGCGCGGCGCCCTCGAAATAGCGTGGCTGATTGCAGCCGGGGCCGCGGGGGAGGCCCTGCGGCAGGCCGAGCGCCGCGCCGACGAGGCCGAGCGCACCCGCGAGGAGACCGCTCGCCGCCGCGCCGACGAGGAGCGCCTGCGCATCGCGCGCGAGCTGCACGACTCGCTCACCCACCAGATATCCGTGATCAAAGTGCAGGCCGAGGTCGCGGTCCACGTGGCCCGCAAGCGCGGCGAGACGGTCCCGGAAGCCCTGCTCGCCATCCAGGAGGCCGGCCGGGAGGCGGCGCGGGAGCTGCGGGCCACCCTCGAGGCGCTGCGCGACGAGGACCGCGACACGGCGCCGCCGCGCGGACTGGACGAGGTACCGGAACTGGTCGCGCGGGCACGCACGTTCGGCCTGGACGCGACGCTGACGGTGGACGGGCCGCTGCCGGACGTACCCGCCGCCGTGGCCCGGACCGTGTACCGGATCGTGCAGGAGTCGCTCACCAACGTCGCCCGGCACGCCGGGGCCGCGACCGCGTCCGTGCGCATCGACTCCCGGCCCGGTGCCCTCTCCGTCCGGATCGACGACGACGGCACGGCCGCAGCGGACACGGTGCCCGCCCCCGGGGTCGGACTCCTCGGCATGCGCGAGAGGGTCACCGCCCTCGGCGGCCGGCTGCGCGCCGAACCGCGCACCGGCGGCGGGTTCACCGTCCACGCGGACCTGCCCGTGGAGCGCGCCGGATGATCCGCGTCCTGCTGGCCGACGACCAGGCGCTGATCCGCAGCGGATTCCGCGCGCTCCTCGACCTCGAGGACGACATCCGCGTGGTGGCCGAGGCTTCCGACGGGGCCCAGGCGGTGGACCTGGCACGGCAGCACCTGCCCGACGTCGTCCTCCTCGACATCCAGATGCCCGGCACCGACGGCATCGAGGCCACCCGCCGCATCGCGGCCGACCCCGCGCTGTCCGCGGTCCACGTGGTCATCCTCACCAACTACGGCATGGACTCCTACGTCCTGGACGCCCTGCGCGCCGGTGCGGCCGGCTTCCTGGTCAAGGACGTGCTCCCGGAGGACTTCCTGCACGCCGTGCGGGTGGCGGCCCGCGGCGACGCCCTGCTCGCCCCGGCGATCACCCGCAGGCTGATCGAGCGGTACGTCGGCCGGCAGCTCCCCGAACCCGCCGCGGGCGCCCTCGCGGAACTGACCGCACGGGAACGCGAAGCGGTGGCCCTCGCCGCCCGCGGCCTGTCCAACGACGAGATCGCCGGCACCATGGTCATCACCCCCATGACCGCGAAGACCCACGTCAACCGTGCCATGACCAAGCTCCGCGCCCGCGACCGCGCCCAGCTCGTCGTCTTCGCCTACGCATCCGGCCTGGTGGTCCCGCGCGGTCCCCTCCACGAACCCTGACACCCCCTCAAGAAGCAGCCGCCACGCCGCTGTAACCGCGGGTACAGCGGCGCTACAGCGGCGCGATATCGTGCGCTCCCACTCTGTGAGGCACCGCGCCGGGGCCGTCCCGGCGCCCCTCAACCGGGAGTTCCCCCATGCGCAGTCGTCTTGCCGCTCTCGTGGCCGCCCCCGCCGCGGCGCTCCTCGCCCTCGCCACCCCCGCCTCCGCCGCCCCCTCGGACAAGCCGCAGGTCCTCAGCAGCTGGACGCAGACCAGCGCGTCCAGCTACAACGCCTGGGTCTCGGCGAAGAACAACAAGGGCGCCTGGTCGGCGTACGGATTCGACTGGTCGACCGACTACTGCTCCTCGTCCCCCGACAACCCCTTCGGCTTCCCCTTCCAGACCGCCTGCGCCCGCCACGACTTCGGCTACCGCAACTACAAGGCCGCCGGCACCTTCAGCTCCAACAAGGCCCGCCTCGACGACGCGTTCTACGCCGACCTCAAGCGGGTGTGCGCCGCCTACTCGGGCGCGAAGAAGACCTCCTGCGACTCCACGGCCTGGACCTACTACCAGGCCGTCAAGGCCTTCGGCTTCACCTCCGCGGTCGACGGCACGGCCTCCGTCAACAGCTGACGGTCCGCCCCCCCGCACCACCCCCCGGCTGACCGGATCCGGCCGGAGACCGCCCCTCCCGCGGACTCCGACCGGTTCGCCGGGGGCCGGACCCCGGCGGTAAGCGGTGGCCCCGCATACGGCGGCGCCCCGGGGGAGTGCCCCGGGGCGCCGTCGCCTTCGCCGTTTGACCGGTGGGTCAGGAGACCACGTCCTTGTGGGCGAAGCCGCGGAAGGCGAGGGCGAAGAGGATGATCGCGAAGGTGAGCGAGACCGAGGTGCCCTTGACCATGCCGGTCCATTCGATCTGCGGCTGGAGGGCGTCCGCCCAGGCGAACTGCCAGTGGGCCGGGAGGATCTCGCGCCAGTTGCCGAGGGCGGTCACGGCGTCCAGGACGTTCCCCACGATCGTCAGGCCGACCGCCCCGCCCACCGCGCCCAGCGGTGCGTCCGTGCGGGTCGACAGCCAGAACGCCAGGCCCGCCGTCACCAGCTGCGAGACGAAGACGAAGGCCACGGCGATCGCGAGCCGGGGCAGGATCGTTCCCGCCCCGGTCAGCGCGCCGCCGGTGGGCAGTTGCAGGGGGCCCCAGCCGTACGCCGCCGTGCCCGCGGCCAGGGCGACCACGGGCAGCAGCACCAGGGCCGCCAGGCTGAAGCCGAGGGCGACCACCAGCTTGCTCCACAGCAGCCGCGCCCGCGGCACCGGCGCGGCGAGCAGGTAGCGCAGGGAGGACCAGTTCGCCTCCGAGGCCACGGTGTCCCCGCAGAACAGCGCCACCGGGATCACCAGCAGGAAGCCCGCCGACACGAACAGGCAGGTGGCCGCGAAGTTCGCGCCGGAGGCCGTGGCCGTGTCGATCAGCGACACCCGGCCCGTACCGCCCCGGTCGTCGTCCGGGCCCCCGCCCACCGCGAAGGCGATGATCAGTACGAAGGGCAGCGCGGCCAGGATCCCGCCCATCACCAGGGTCCGGCGCCGCCGCCACTGCCGCAGCGCCTCCACCCGGACGGGAAGGGTGTGCCGGGCCCGGTAGCCCGGCGCGGCGGACCCGGCCGTCCCCGGCCCGGGGGCCGTCCGCGTGCCCGCGCTCGTGCTCGTGCTCGTGCTCATGCCGTACCTCCGATCAGGGTGAGGAAGGCGTCCTCCAGACGGCGGTGCGGTCCCACACCGCGCACCGGCACCTCCAGGCGCACCAGTTCCACGATCAGCTGCTCCGGGCCGGTCCCGTCCAGCCGCACGAGCAGCCCCTCCTCCGCCGGCACCGCCGACTCCACGCCCGGCAGGTCCGAGATCTTCGCCGCCAGCAGCTCGTCCACCGGCTCCGCCGTGGCCACCAGCACGGTGTCGCCCGCGCCGATGATCTCGGCGACCGGCCCGGCCGCCACCCGCCGACCCCGGTCCATGACGACCAGGTCCGTACAGGACTGCTCGACCTCGGACAGCAGGTGACTGGAAACGATCACGGTCCGCCCGGCGGCGGCGTACCGGATCATCACGTCCCGCATCTCGCGGATCTGCGGCGGGTCCAGCCCGTTCGTCGGCTCGTCCAGGATCAGCAGGTCCGGCAGCCCCAGCATCGCCTGCGCGATGGCCAGCCGCTGCCTCATGCCCTGCGAGTACGTGCGCACGGCCCGCTCCAGCGCATCGCCCAGGCCCGCGATCTCCAGGGCCTCGTCCAGGTGCGCGTCCCCGGCCGGCCGGCCCGTGGCCCGCCAGTACAGGTCCAGGTTGGCCCGGCCCGAGAGGTGCGGCAGGAAGCCCGCGCCCTCCACGAAGGCCCCGACCCGCGACAGCACCGGGGCACCCGGCCGGATCGGCTGACCGAACACCCGGATCTCGCCCGCGTCCGGGGTGATGAGCCCCATCAGCATCCGCAGCGTGGTCGTCTTGCCCGCGCCGTTGGGCCCGAGCAGGCCCAGGACCTGCCCGCGCTCCACGCGGAAGGACAGGTCCCGCACGGCGTACCGGTCCTTCGCCTTCGCGTAGCGCTTCGTCAGCCCGACGATCTCCAGGGGGAGTTCCGGATCCGGCGGCCCCAGATCCTGCGGCCCCGCGTCCTGCGGCCCCGTGTCGGCCTCCGCAGGAGCTCCGGCTTCCGCACCGCCGGATGCGCCGGATGCACCAGGTGTAGTGGATGCCCCGGATCCTCCTCCGTGTCCACGCCGTCCCGGCCGGCGGCGTACGCCGAGCAGGGCGGCCGCGAGCAGGACGGCCCCGGCGGGCAGGGCCCAGGTCCAGGTGGGCAGCCCGTCGCCGGTGGTCTCCAGGCCGGCGGCCACCGGGACGGCCAGCGGCCCGTCGAGCGCGACGGTGTACGCGGCGGGGGCCGCCGGGCTCGCGTAACCGAGGTCGGTGGCCGCGAGGACCAGCCGCAGCCGGTGCCCGGCCTCGAAGGAGTGGTCCACGGCCGGCAGCCGCACCGTCACCGTCTTCCCGGCCGGCCCGCCCGCGCCCTCGACCCGCACGGGCGCGACGAGCTGGCGCGGCAGCAGCTGCCGCCGCCCGTCCGGCGAGACGTCGTACACCTTGGCGAACAGCACCGCCGAGCCGTCCCGCGCCGTCGAGCGCACCCGCACGCCGACGCTCGGGCTGCCCGTCAGCCGCAGGTCCGCGGCCAGCGGCTCCGATTCGAACCGGGCGTGCTGGCCGGGGAAGTCCAAGGCGAAACCGGTGCCCAAGCCGGCCAGCTGGCCGCCGATCCCGGGCAGGGCCGACAGCGCCGGAGGCGCGCCGCCCGCGGGATTGGCGAAGGTCTGCTCGCGGCCCGCGAGCGCGAGCTCACGCGCCGGGCCCCCGTCACCGGACAGGCCCGGGTAGCGGTCACCGCTCGCCCCGCGCAGGGCGACGGCACCGTTCGTGGAGTCGATGCCGCCGGTACGGCTGACCCGGAACACCGGGCCCGCGGCGCCGGGACCGGCCTGCGAAGACCCCTTCGCCCCGCTCGCCCCGTCCGTCTTGAGGTACCGGTCGAACCAGGCCTCGACCCGGCCCCCGATCCGGTCCGCCTCGTCCGGACCGCCGTCGTGGCCGCCGGCCGCCCAGTCCACCGCCACCGGCGCGCCGTTCGCCGCCAGCGCCCGCGCCATCGCATCGGCCTGGTCCAGCGGGAAGAGCGAGTCCGACTGCCCCTGCACGATCAGCGCGGGCACCTTGATCCGGTCCGCGACCGCCGAGGGGCTGCGCGCCTCCAGGAGCGCCCGCGCCGCGGCGTCCGGCTTCCCGGCCACCGCCACCCGGTCGTACATCGCGCACAGCTCGGGCTGGAAGCGCCCGCACCCGGGCGGCCCGGCGGCCCCGGGCGCGGCACCCGCCGCCCGCCCGGCACCGGACCCGGCACCTCGGGGCTCCGTACCCGTACCCGTACCGGAATCCGTACCGGGGACCATGCCCGCGCCCGCGCCGGCGCCCGCCGACCCGGTGGTGAAGAAGATCCCGGCCCACAGCTTCTTGAACACGTCCTGCGGGAACAGCGCGTCGGCCAGGTTCCAGTACGTGATCTGCGGCGCGATGGCGTCCACCCGGCGGTCGTACCCGGCCGCCAGCAGCGACACGGCCCCGCCGTACGAGGCTCCCGCGATCCCGACGCGGGGGTCGCCCGCCCCGTCCAGCCGCACCTCCGGCCGCTTCGCGAGCCAGTCGAGCAGCCGCGACACGTCCGCGACCTCGTAGCGCGGGTCGTTGAGGCCGATCGACCCGCCCGAGCGGCCGAATCCGCGCGCCGACCAGGTCAGCACGGCGTAACCGGAGCGCGCCAGCCCCTCGGCCTGCTCCCGCAGGTCCTCCTTGGAACCGCCGAAACCGTGGGCCAGCAGGACCGCGGGCCGGCGCCCGGCCGGGTCCCCGGCGGTGAAGTACGAGGCGTCGACCGAGGCCCCCGGCATCGGGAACCGCCGGTCCTCGCGCCGTACGTCGCCGGAGCCGCCGCCGGACCCGGCAGTGGCGGCCGTCGCCGTGACGCCCCCCGCGGCCAGGGCCAGCGCGGCGGCGCCCGCCGCCCACGCACGGCGCCCCCGCAAGCGGAACAGAGGTGATCGGATCTTCATGTCACGCACCCTAGACGCCCGCCCGCCCCCACCCGAGCGACCTCAGACTGATCCCCGCCGCCCCCGCATACCGCGGACGCGGTACACACGCGGTCGCGCCACCGTCCGCGCCCGCACCCGGCACCCCCGGCCGGCACCCGGCCAGCGCGCCGGATCCCCCGCTGCCGACCCGCCCCCAACCCCGTCCCCCCGCCCGCTTCCCGACCCGCCGTCCGCGACCCGCCGACCCCGCCCTTCGCCGCGCCGGGCGGGGGCCGTAGCCTGCGGCCATGAGCCTGGAACCCTCCCACCCCACCCCGTCCGAGGCGCTCGCCCTCCTGCTGGCAGGCAACCACCGGTTCGTCGCCGGCACCTCCGAGCACCCCAATCAGGACGCCGCCCGCCGCGCCGAGACCGCGCCGGGCCAGACGCCGTTCGCCGTGCTGTTCGGCTGTTCCGACTCCCGTCTCGCCGCCGAGATCATCTTCGACCGCGGCCTCGGCGACCTGTTCGTCGTCCGCACGGCCGGGCACGTGACGGGCGCGGAGGTGCTCGGCAGCATCGAGTACGGCGTCAGCGTGCTGGGCGCCCCCCTGGTCGTCGTCCTCGGCCACGACTCCTGCGGCGCGGTCGCGGCGACCCGCGGCGCCCTGGCCGACGGTGTGGCCGCGACCGGCTACGTGCGCGACGTCATCGAGCGCGTCACGCCCAGCGTCCTGGCGGCCCGCGCGGCCGGTCTCACCGACGAGGACGACATCATCGCCGAGCACATCCGGCACACCGTCGACCTCCTCCTCGACCGCTCCCGCGTGCTCGCCGACCAGGTCGCCGCCGGGCGGACGGCCGTGGTGGGCCTGTCGTACCGGCTGACCGACGGCAGCGCCCGCGTCGTCACCCTCCGCGGCCTCCCGCAGGAGGCCGCGGCCTGACACACCGGCCCGCCGGGCGCCCCGACGCCACCCGTGCCCGTACGCAGATGTCGATGCGTACGGGCACGGGCGTATGCGCAGGACGGGGCGGCAGCCGCTGCCGCTCCCGCTGTGGGGCTACTTCGGCATCAGGACGGTGTCGATGATGTAGACGTTGGCGTTGGCGGTCTTGACGTTGCCGCAGACGACGTTGGCGGTGTCGTTGACCTTGTAGGCCTCGCCGGAGCCGGTGGTGGTGACCATGCCCTTCTGGAGGGTTTCGAAGCTGCCGCTTTCGAGCTGCTGGGGGGTGAGCTTCTGGCCGACGACGTGGTAGGTGAGGATCTTGGTGAGGGTGGCCTTGTCGGCGAGGACCTTGTCGAGGTCGGC
>NZ_JBVJYM010000018.1:0-150210 GCF_055600495.1 Streptomyces sp. NPDC038213 | reverse complement strand
GCCCGGTTACATTTCGAACCCGGAAGCTAAGCCTTTCAGCGCCGATGGTACTGCAGGGGGGACCCTGTGGGAGAGTAGGACGCCGCCGAACAATCTTTCAAAGGACCCTTGGTCCCAGCGTTCACGCTGGGACCAAGGGTCCTTTTGTTTTTCCGACTTTGCCGAAGCGCGGCCCACCCGTGGTTGCGCGAGAATGACTGCGGTACCCCGAAGACAGGAGTCACACCCATGTCCACCAACTCTCCCGACGGACGTCCGGAGCGCGAGCCGAGGCGGCGCGACGGCGACGGCGACAGGGGCGGCTACCGCGGGGGCCGTGACGACCGGTCCGGCGGCGGCTTCCGTCGCGACGACCGCGGCGGCCGGCCTGCCGGCGACCGCGGCGGGTTCCGCCGTGACGACCGTCCCTCCGGCGGCTACCGTCGGGACGACGACCGTGGCGGAGACCGCGGTGGCGACCGTGGTGGGTACCGCGGCCGCGATGACCGTGGCGGCGACCGCGGCGGGTTCCGTGGCGGTGACCGTCCCTCGGGCGGGTTCCGTCGCGACGACCGCGGTGGCGACCGCCCCTCCTTCCGTCGTGACGAGCGGGGTGGCGACCGTCCCCCGTTCCGCCGCGAGGGTGGATTCGACCGTCGGGACGACCGCCCGTCGTTCCGCCGTGACGACGAGCGGGGCGGCGACCGTGGCGGGTACCGCGGCCGCGACGACCGCGGTGGCGACCGCGGTGGGTTCCGTCGGGACGACCGTCCGTCCGGTGGGTTCCGCCGTGACGACCGTGGTGGCGACCGTCCGGCCTTCCGCCGTGACGACGAGCGTGGTGGGCGTCCGGGTGGCGACCGCGGTGGGTTCCGTCGCGACGACCGTCCCTCGGGCGGCTTCCGCCGTGACGACGAGCGCGGTGGCGACCGTGGCGGGTTCCGTCGCGACGACCGTCGGGACGAGCGCGGTGGCGACCGTGGCGGGTTCCGTCGCGACGACCGGCCTTCCGGCGGCTTCCGCCGTGACGACGAGCGTGGTGGGCGTCCCGGTGGCGACCGCGGTGGGTTCCGTCGGGACGACCGTCCGTCCGGTGGGTTCCGCCGTGACGACCGTGGTGGCGACCGTCCGGCCTTCCGCCGTGACGACGAGCGTGGTGGGCGTCCGGGTGGCGACCGCGGTGGGTTCCGTCGGGACGACCGTCCGTCCGGTGGGTTCCGCCGTGACGACGAGCGCGGTGGCGACCGTCCCTCCTTCCGTCGGGACGACCGTCGGGACGACCGCGGTGGCGACCGTGGCGGGTTCCGTCGCGACGACCGTCCCTCGGGCGGGTTCCGCCGCGACGACCGGCCTTCCGGCGGCTTCCGCCGTGACGACGAGCGCGGTGGGCGTCCGGGTGGCGACCGCGGTGGTGACCGCGGTGGGTTCCGCCGCGACGACCGTCCCTCGGGCGGGTTCCGCCGCGACGACGACCGTGGTGGGTACCGCGGCCGGGACGACCGCCGGGACGACCGTGGGGGCGACCGCGGTGGGTTCCGCCGTGACGACCGGCGCGATGACCGCGGTGGCGACCGCGGCGGGTACCGCGGGCGCGACGACCGCGGTGGTTACGGGCGCCGTGACGACCGGGACCGGGACTTCCGCGACCGCGACCGCGAGCCGGTCAAGCGGCTGCCGATCGACGAGGACGTCACGGGCGACGAGATCGACGGTGACGTGCGCCAGGAGCTCATGAGCCTGCCCAAGGGGCTGGCCGAGGAGGTCTCGCGCAACCTGGTCATGGTCGCCCGGCTGATCGACGAGGAGCCCGAGCAGGCGTACGCGTACTCGCGCATCGCCCTGCGGCTCGCCTCCCGCGTCGCCGCCGTCCGCGAGGCCGCCGGCTTCGCGGCGTACGCCACGCAGAAGTACAGCGAGGCCCTCGCCGAGTTCCGTGCCGCGCGCCGGATGACCGGTTCGGTCGAGCTGTGGCCCGTCATGGCCGACTGCGAGCGCGGTCTGGGCCGTCCCGAACGTGCGCTCGCGATGGCCGGCGAGCCCGAGGTGCAGAAGCTGGACAAGGCCGGGCAGGTCGAGATGCGGCTCGTCGCCGCCGGCGCCCGCCGGGACATGGGGCAGCTCGACGCCGCCATCGTGACCCTGCAGAGCCCCGAGCTGGCCTCCAGCGCCGTCCACCCCTGGACCGCGCGCCTGCGCTACGCGTACGCCGACGCGCTCCTCGCGGCCGACCGCGAGGACGAGGCCCGCGAGTGGTTCGGCAAGACCATCGAGGCCGACAAGGACGGGGCGACCGACGCCTCCGACCGGCTCGCGGAGCTCGACGGCGTCGAGTTCGTCGACGCCATGGACGCGCACCTCGAGGACGAGGAGCTCGACTCCGCGCCCCGCGGGGAGCACGGTGCCGAAGACGTCGACGGCGATGAGCTCGACGGCGACGACCTCGACGGTGACGACGACGCGCAGGACCCCGCCGAGGTGGCGGCGGCCGAGGCCGCCGGCGACGTCGCCGAGTACTACGACGAGGACGACGAGGAGTACGAGTCCGAGTCGGCCTTCCGCAGCGAGGGCGACTCGCGGGCCTGAGGCCTGTGAGATGAAGTGACGTAGGCGAAGGGCGGTATCCCACCGGGGATACCGCCCTTCGTCGTGTACGGGGCTGCCGGGGCCCGCCGCGGGCTCAGTCCACGCTGCGCAGGACCAGGCCGGTGGCCGGCTTGGGGCCGAACGAGGTGGACTTGCGGGGCATCGTGACCCCCTGGCGGGCCAGGTCCAGGACCACGTCCTCGCGGACCGGGTGCATCAGGACGGCCGTACCGCCGTTGCGTCCGGCCATCTCCACCGTCGCCGCGGTGTCGTGGATGTAGGCGATGTGCTCGGGGGAGTCCGGGACCTGCCAGAGGGCGTCGATCAGGGTGGCGTGCAGGACGGTCGCGTCCAGGCGGCGCCAGGCCTCGGGCCGGTCCCGGCGGACCGTGCGCTCGATCAGCTCCGGGTCCGGGTCGGTGACCAGGTGGTAGGTGCCGTCACCGGTGAGCAGGAAGGCGTTGCCCCCGTCGGCGGCGGTGGCGAGTTCGGCCATGGCGCGGTCCAGGGGGCCGTCGACCGGGCGGACGCGGAAGGAGCCGGCCAGGGCGGCGACGGCCTCGGGGACGGGCAGCCGGCGCAGCATCCGGTGGATCGCGCGGACCTGGAGGGGGTAGCGGACCGTGTCCACGAGCAGGACCAGGCCGAAGTCCCACCCGCTCGGCCGCGGCTGCTCGGACTGCAGCCGCAGGTACGTCGCCCAGCGGTGGTGGCCGTCGGCGATCAGGGCCTGGCGGCGGGACAGGTCGGCGGTGACGGTCGCCAGGTCGGCGGGGTCGGTGATGGACCAGAGCCGGTGGGTGAACCCGTCCTCGGTGGTGGTCGACAGGAGGGGGGCGCGGCGGGCGGTCTCCTCGACCACGGCGCCCGCGCCGGCGCCGTCGCCGCGGTAGGTGAGGAGCAGGGGCTCCAGGTTGGCGTGGGTGGCGCGCATCAGCCCGGCCCGGTCGGTGACCACGTGCGGCATCACGTCCTCGTGGGGGAGGACGATGCCCGCGGCGGCCTCGGAGAGGGCCAGGGCGCCGATGAGGCCCCGCTGCAGGAGGTCGCCGCGCTGCTGCTCGTACACGTACAGCGCGGGCTCGGGGTCGCGGCGCAGGACGCCCTCGGCGAGCCAGTCGTGCAGGGTGCGGGCGGCCTGGTCGTCGCGGGCGCCGGGGGTGGCGGCCTGCGGGAGGATCAGGCGGACGATGTTGTGCGGGTCCGCCGACTCCAGGTGGTTCAGGCCGTCGGGCCGTACGACGACGTCGTACGGGGGCGAGGTGACGGCGGCGAGGCTGCCGACCCGCTCGGGGACGTAGCGCAGTCCATGGAACGGGATCAGGCGCAGTCCCTGCTCTGCGGGCCGTGAAGTGGTCATTGATGCATGGTAAGTCGCGTCTCGCGATGCGGGATGATCGGGTTTGAGTACCAGACCGGGCTTAATTCATATGAGGAGCGGACAGATGATCCGGGAGATCAGGAACCGGCCCGCGGGCAGCTCTCGCAGCCTCCACCGGGCCTACGACACGGCTCTGCTGGATCTCGACGGGGTGGTCTACGCGGGCGGGCTGGCGATCGCGCACGCGGTGGACTCGCTGCGGGCGGCCCGGGCGGACGGGATGCACCTCGCGTACGTCACCAACAACGCGCTGCGGACCCCGGACGCGGTGGCGGAGCACCTGACCGAGCTGGGGATCCCGACGGCCGCGGCCGAGGTGATCACCTCGGCGCAGGCGGTGGCGCGGCTGATCGCCGACCAGGTGCCGGCGGGGGCGAAGGTGCTCGTGATCGGGGGCGAGGGGCTGCGGGTGGCGCTGCGGGAGCGCGGGCTGGTGCCCGTGGACTCCGCGGACGACTCGCCGGCGGCGGTGGTGCAGGGGTACGGGGGGCCGGAGCTGCCGTGGGGGCGGTTCGCGGAGGCCGCGTACGCCGTGGCGCGCGGGGTGCCGTGGTTCGCGTCGAACACCGATCTGACGATTCCGGGGGCGCGGGGGATCGGGCCGGGCAACGGGGCGGCCGTGGAGGTCGTACGGATCGCGACGGGGGCCGAGCCGCAGGTGGCGGGCAAGCCGCTGCCCCCGATGCACCGGGAGACGATCCTGCGGACCGGGGCCGGGCGGCCGCTGGTGGTCGGGGACCGGCTGGACACGGACATCGAGGGGGCGTTCAACGGGGACGTGGACTCGCTGCTGGTGCTGACGGGGGTGACGGACGCGGCGCAGCTGCTGCGGGCGGAGCCCAGGCACCGGCCGACGTACGTGGACACCGATCTGCGGGGGATGCTGACCGGGCAGCCCGAGGTGGTTCCGGCGGGGGACGGGTTCCGCTGCGGGGGCTGGCGGGCGGCGGCCGGGGACGGCGTACTGGTCCTGGAGCCGGTGGGCGGGGCCGGTGGGGACGGGGTGTCCGGTGGGGCCGGTGCGATGGACGGGCTGCGGGCGCTGTGTGCGGCGGCCTGGACCCGGGCGGGTACGGGCTCCTGCGCGCTGGACGCGGGGAAGGCGCTGGCGCAGCTGGGGCTCTGAGGAGGGAGGACGCCGCGGCCGGGCGGGCGGGCCGCGGCGGCTTCGAAGATCGTTCCGGACGCTCGAACTATCGATTGGGTAGGCTAACCTAACCTGCGTGTTGGTCGAGAGTCCCCCCGAACAGAGCGCCGCGGCCGCTGCCGCGCCGCGCTCCCGCCACGCGGTGCGCGCCGCGGGCCTGCTGGCCGCGCTGGCCCTGCTGGCGGTGATCGCCACCATGAGCATCGCCGTGGGAGCCAAGCCGATGTCGCTGGAGCAGGTCTGGCACGGCCTGTTCCACTACTCCGGCACCGTCACGGACGTGGTCGTGTCCGACGTACGCGTACCGCGGACCCTGCTCGGGCTGCTGGTCGGCGTCGCGCTCGGGCTGTCGGGCGCCGTGATGCAGTCGCTGACGCGCAATCCGCTGGCCGAGCCGGGCCTCCTCGGCATCAACGCGGGCGCGGCGGCCGCCGTGGTCACCGCCATCAGCTTCTTCGGGGCCTCCACGCTCAGCGAGTTCGTCTGGTACGCCTTCGCCGGGGCCGCGGTGGTCTCCGTGGCCGTGTACGTGCTCGGCGGCAGCCGCAGCGCCACGCCGGTGCGGCTCGCGCTGGCGGGTACGGCGGCCAGTGCGGCCCTGGTCGGCTACATCAACGCCGTACAGCTGATGGACAGCAAGGCGCTGGACAAGATGCGCTTCTGGACGGTCGGTTCGCTGGCCTCCGCGAATGTGGAAACGGTCCGGCAGGTGGCGCCCTTCATCGTGGTCGGCGCGGTCCTCGCGCTGTGCCTGGGCCGGCCGCTCAACGCGATGGCCATGGGCGACGACACCGCGCGGGCCCTCGGGGCGAACCTGACGCGCACCCGGCTCACCGCCATGGTCGCCGTCACCCTGCTGTGCGGGGCGGCCACCGCGGCCTGCGGTCCCATCGTCTTCGTCGGCCTGATGATCCCGCACTTCGCGCGGATGGCCACCGGCCCGGACATGCGCTGGCTGCTGGCGTACTCGGCGGTGCTGTCGCCCGTCCTGCTGCTCGGCGCCGACGTGGTCGGGCGGGTCGTGACCCGGCCCGCGGAGCTCCAGGTCGGCATCGTGACCGCGCTGATCGGCGGGCCCGTCTTCATCTACCTGGTACGGCGCAAGAGGATGGCCCAGCTGTGAGCGTGAAACTGCGGGCGGGCAGCCCCCGCAAGCGGACCCTGCGCGCGCCCGGCGGCGTCTCGCTGCGGGCCGAGCCGCGGGCCCTGGCGGCCGGGCTGCTGCTGCTCGCGGCTGCCCTGCTGGCGGCGGTCTTCCTGATCGGCACGGGCGACTACGAGATCGCGCCGGCGGACGTCGTGAAGACCCTGATGGGCAACGGCTACCCGGCCGACGCGTTCATCGTCAACGACCTGCGGCTGCCGCGGGTCCTGGTGGGCCTGCTGGTCGGTGCGGCCCTCGGCATGGCCGGAGCCGTCTTCCAGTCCGTCTCCCGCAACCCCCTCGCCTCCCCCGACATCCTCGGCGTGGGCAACGGCGCGGCGGTCGGCGCGCTCGTGGCCATCGTGCTCTTCCGCGCCGATGCCGCCACCGTGGCCGGCGGGGCGCTGGCGGGCGGTGTGCTGGCCGGTGTGGCGGTGTACGTGTTCGCGTGGAAGCGCGGGGTGCACGGCTACCGGCTCGTCCTCGTCGGCATCGGCTGCTCGGCGATGCTGCTGGCGGCGATCCAGTACCTGCTGACGAAGGCGAAGTTCGTCGACGCGGCCCGCGCCACGGTCTGGCTGACCGGCTCGCTCAGCGGCCGCGACTGGGCCCAGGTGTGGCCGCTGCTGACCACCTGCGCGGTGCTCTTCCCGCTCATCCTCGGCCAGGGCCGGGCCCTGCGGATGATGGAGATGGGCGACGACGCCGCGTACGCGCTGGGGGTGAAGGTCGAGCGGACCCGGATGCTGCTGATGCTCGCCGCGGTCCTGCTGACCACGGCGGCGAGCGCCGCCGCCGGCCCGATCGCCTTCGTCGCGCTGGCGGCCCCGCAGCTGGCCCGGCGGCTCACCCGCTCGCCCGGCTCCAACCTGGTCGCCTCGGCGCTCATGGGGGCCGTCCTGCTGCTGGCGTCCGACTGGGCGGCGCAGCGGGCCTTCGGGGCGGACCAGCTGCCGGTGGGAGTGGTGACCGGCCTCGTCGGCGGCCTCTACCTGCTGTGGCTGCTGGTGACCGAGCGGAAGGCGGGGCGGCTCTGATGGCGGCATCCACACACGGTTCGACCGGCATGACTGGTACCACTGGTACGACGGGTTCAAGGAGTACGGAAGTGCAGCGGCTCACCGCGGAGAACGTCACCCTCGGCTACGACCAGCGGGTCATCGCGGAGAACCTGTCGGTGGAGATCCCCGACAACTCCTTCACCGTGATCGTCGGCCCCAACGCCTGCGGCAAGTCCACCCTGCTGCGCGCCCTCTCGCGGATGCTCAAGCCCGCCGCGGGCCGGGTGCTGCTCGACGGGCAGGCGATCGGCTCGCTGCCCGCGAAGAAGGTCGCCAAGACCCTCGGGCTGCTGCCCCAGTCCTCGATCGCGCCGGACGGCATCACCGTCTCCGACCTGGTCTCGCGCGGGCGCTACCCGCACCAGGGCCTGCTGCGGCAGTGGTCCCCGGAGGACGAGCGGATCGTGCAGGAGTCCATGGCCGCCACCGGGGTGGCCGAACTGGCCGACCGCGCCGTGGACGAGCTGTCGGGCGGCCAGCGCCAGCGCGTGTGGATCGCGATGTCCCTCGCCCAGCAGACTCCGCTGCTGCTGCTCGACGAGCCGACCACCTACCTCGACATCCAGCACCAGATCGACGTCCTCGACCTGTGCGCCGGTCTGCACGAGGAGCAGGGGCGCACCCTGGTCGCCGTGCTCCACGACCTCAACCACGCCGCCCGCTACGCCACCCACCTGATCGCGCTGCGCGCGGGTCGGGTGGTCGCGCAGGGGCCGCCGTCCGAGATCGTGACCGCGGAGCTGGTCGAGGAGGTCTTCGGGCTGCGCTGCCAGGTCATCGAGGACCCCGAGACCGGGACCCCGCTGGTGGTCCCGGCGGCGCGGAAGGTCCGTACGAAGGCCGCTGCTGCGGGTGCCGCGGCCACGGCCTGAGGCCGTCCCGCGATCCGGCGCGGGCGGCCTCCGGGAGGTACGGCCTCCGGGAGGTTCGGCCTCCCGGAACGGCCGGCTTCTGGAACGGACGGCTTCTGTTGACGGCCTAGAGCAGCTTCCGCAGCCGCAGCAGGTCGCGGAAGCCCGCCTCCAGCCGGATCCGGCCGGAGGCCCAGGCGCGGGCGAAGTCGAGCCGCCCGCCGACCAGGGCCAGCAGGTCGTCGCCCGCCATCGCGAGCCGGACGTCGGCCTTGGCGGCGGGCGGGCCGGGCTCGGTGGCGTCCACCCGGATCCGCCCGCCGGCCAGCCGGCCGCGGAAGGTGGTGTCCAGGTCCGTGATGTGGCAGCTGAGCGAGCGGTCCAGGGCGATCGCGCCGCGGACCTCGCCGTCGGCGCGCGCCATGCTGTCGGAGAGCGTGTCGAGTGCGGCGCGGCACTCTTCGATCGTGGCCATGGTGCTGCCGACCGTACCGCAGGGCGCGGGGTGTGCGGGCGCGGGCTGCCGGGGCGCTTCGCGGTAGCGTCGTGGCATGAGCGACTCCCCGCCCGACCCCGCCGGGCCCGTGTCCGTCCCGGCTCCGGAATCCGCGCCGGGCCCCGGTCCCGTACGGGAACCCGTACCGGACCCCGCACCGGCGGCCGCGCGCCCGCTCGGGCTGCTGCGCACCCCCACCGGGCGGCCCGAGGTCGACGCCCGGCTGGAGCGGCTGGCCGATGCGGACCACCTCCCGGCGGACGCCCACCCCGATGTGTATGAGGATGTACACCGGGGCCTGCGCGAAGTGCTGGACGCGCTGGACGCGGACCCCGCCTCTGGTCCGTACGAAAACAGGAGCTGAACCGAACGTGGCAGGAGTGGCACGCCGCCGCCTGGACGCCGAACTGGTGCGCCGCAAGATGGCCCGCTCGCGGGAGCACGCGGCCCAGCTGATCGCCGCGGGCCGCGTGACCGTCGGCGGGGCCACCGCGACCAAGGCCGCCACCCAGGTCGAGACGAGCGCCGCACTCGTCGTCCTCAAGGACGACAGCGACCCCGACTACGTCTCCCGCGGCGGCCACAAGCTCGCCGGGGCGCTGGCGGCCTTCATCCCCAGGGGGCTGGCGGTCGAGGGGCGCCGGGCGCTGGACGCCGGGGCTTCGACGGGCGGGTTCACCGACGTGCTGCTGCGCTCGGGCGCCGGGCACGTGGTCGCGGTGGACGTCGGGTACGGGCAGCTGGCCTGGTCGCTCCAGAGCGACGCACGGGTCACGGTCAAGGACCGCACGAACGTCCGTGAACTGACGCTGGAGCAGATCGACGGCCTGCCCGTCGACCTGGTCGTCGGCGACCTCTCCTTCATCTCCATCGGGCTGGTCCTGCCCGCCCTGGTGCGCTGCACCGCGCCCGGGGCCGACCTGGTCCTCATGGTGAAACCGCAGTTCGAGGTCGGCAAGGACCGGCTCGGCAGCGGCGGCGTGGTGCGCAGCGCCGAGCTGCGCGCCGAGGCCGTGCGCGACGTGGCGCGCAGCGCGGCGGGGCTCGGGCTCGGCGTCCTCGGGGTCACCGCCAGTCCGCTGCCCGGCCCCTCCGGGAACGTCGAGTACTTTCTTTGGCTGCGGGCGGGGGCACCGGCGCTCGACCCGGCAGACGTGGACCGTGCAGTGGCGGAGGGGCCGCAGTGACGACTTCAGTGACAGGGGAAGGCGGGGAGGCGGCGGCACGCACCGTCTTCCTCCTCGCGCACACCGGCAGGCCGGCGGCGATCCGCAGCGCCGAACTGGTGGTCAAGGGGCTGCTGCGCTGCGGCATCGGCGTACGGGTCCTGGAGCACGAGGCGGCGGACCTGCCGCTGCCGGACAGCCCCGGCAGCGTGGAGCTGGTCGGGGACACCGGGCCCGGGGTGCTCGACGGGTGCGAGCTGCTGATCGTGCTCGGCGGGGACGGCACGCTGCTGCGCGGCGCGGAGTACGCGCGGGCCTCCGGCGTGCCGATGCTGGGCGTCAACCTGGGCCGGGTCGGCTTCCTCGCCGAGGCCGAGCGGGACGACCTCGACAAGGTCGTGGACCGGGTGGTGTCGCGCTCGTACGAGGTCGAGGAGCGGATGACCCTCGACGTGGTCGTCCGGACCAACGGCGACGTGCTGCACACCGACTGGGCGCTCAACGAGGCCGCCGTGCAGAAGGTGTCGCCCGAGCGGATGCTCGAGGTGGTCCTGGAGATCGACGGGCGGCCGGTGACCGGGTTCGGCTGCGACGGGATCGTCTGCGCGACCCCGACGGGCTCCACGGCGTACGCGTTCTCGGCGGGCGGTCCGGTGGTGTGGCCGGAGGTCGAGGCCCTGCTGATGGTGCCGATCAGCGCGCACGCGCTGTTCGCGAAGCCGCTGGTGACCTCGCCGGACTCGGTGCTCGCCGTCGAGGTGCAGACGGGCACCCCGCACGGGGTGCTGTGGTGCGACGGGCGCCGGATGCTGGAGCTGCCCGCGGGGGCCCGCGTGGAGGTCCGGCGGGGCGCGGTGCCGGTGCGGCTGGCGCGGCTGCACCACGCCTCGTTCACGGACCGGCTGGTGGCGAAGTTCGCCCTGCCGGTGTCGGGGTGGCGGGGCGCGCCGCACTGAGCCGGGCGGGGCGGGCGCGGGGTGCCGGGCGCGGCCGTGCTCCGGTGCGGTGGTCGGTGCCGGGTGTGCCGTGCCGGGTGCTCTGCGTCCGGCCGTCCGTGTCCGGTGGTCCGTGTCCGGGGTTCTGCGTCCGGTGTTCGGGCCGTTCGGTGAAGGTCACCCCGTGGGGGCGCGTGGCACCGGTGAAACCTCGGTATGGTCTTGGGCGTGCTTGAGGAGATGCGGATACGGTCGCTCGGGGTCATCGACGACGCGGTGGTGGAGCTGTCGCCCGGCTTCACCGCGGTGACCGGCGAGACCGGTGCGGGCAAGACGATGGTGGTCACCAGCCTCGGCCTGCTGCTCGGCGGCCGGGCCGACCCGGCGCTCGTGCGGGTCGGGGCCAAGGCCGCCGTGGTCGAGGGCCGCATCGTCGTGCGCGCCGACGCCCCCGCCGCGCTGCGGGCCGAGGAGGCGGGCGCCGAGCTCGACGAGGGCACGCTGCTGATCAGCCGTACCGTCTCCGCCGAGGGCCGCTCCCGGGCGCACCTGGGGGGCCGGTCGGTGCCCGTGGGGCTGCTCGGCGAGCTGGCCGACGACCTGGTCGCCGTGCACGGCCAGACCGACCAGCAGGGCCTGCTGCGGCCCGCCCGGCAGCGGCAGGCCCTGGACCGGTACGCCGGCGATGCCGTGGCCGTACCGCTGGAGAAGTACACCGCCGCGTACCGGCGGCTGCGGGCCGTCGCGGGCGAACTGGAGACGATCACCACCCGGGCCCGGGAGCGGGCCCAGGAGGCCGACCTGCTGCGCTTCGGGCTCGACGAGGTCGCCGCCGTCGAACCGCGCGCCGGGGAGGACGAGGAGCTCGCCGCGGAGGCGGAGCGGCTCGGCCACGCCGAGTCCCTGGCCTCCGCCGCCGTGCTCGCGCACGCCGCCCTCGCGGGCAATCCGGAGGACCCGGAGGGCGTGGACGCGGGCACCCTGGTCGCCGGTGCGCACCGGGCGCTGGAGGCCGTACGGGCCTACGATCCGGTGCTCGGCGGGCTCGCGGAGCGCATCGGGGAGCTCGGGATCCTGCTCGCGGACGTGGCCGGGGAGCTCGCCGGGTACGCCGACGACCTCGACGCCGACCCGCTGCGGCTGGCCGCGGTGGAGGAGCGGCGGGCCGCCCTGAACCACCTGGTCCGCAAGTACGGCGTGGACGCCGGGACCGGCGGGCAGGCCGGGCAGGCCGGGGCTCCGACCGGCATCGCCGGGGTGCTGGCCTGGGCCGAGCGGGGTGCGGCGCGGCTGACGGAGCTGGACGGGGACGACGACCGGATCGGGGAGCTGACCGCGGAGCGCGACGGGCTGCGGCGGGAACTGTCCGGTCTGGCCCAGGCCCTGACGGACGCGCGGGCCGAGGCCGCGGAGCGGTTCGCCTCGGCCGTGACGGCCGAGCTGGCCTCGCTGGCGATGCCGCACGCGCGCGTGACCATCGACATCCGGCAGGCCGGGGTCGACGATCCGGCCGACGGGGTCGAGGTCGGCGGGCGGCCGGTGGCGTACGGGCCGACGGGTGCGGACGAGGTCGAGCTGCTGCTCGCCCCGCACCCGGGCGCGCAGCCGCGGCCGATCGCCAAGGGCGCTTCGGGCGGTGAGCTCTCGCGGGTGATGCTGGCGGTCGAGGTGGTCTTCGCGGGCTCGGACCCGGTGCCGACGTACCTGTTCGACGAGGTCGACGCGGGGGTCGGCGGCAAGGCCGCGGTGGAGGTGGGCCGGCGGCTGGCGAAGCTCGCCAAGTCCGCGCAGGTCGTGGTCGTCACGCACCTTCCGCAGGTCGCGGCCTTCGCCGACCGGCAGCTGCTGGTGGAGAAGACGAACGACGGGTCGGTGACGCGCAGCGGCGTCACGGTCCTGGAGGGCGAGGACCGGGTCAGGGAGCTGTCCCGGATGCTCGCGGGCCAGGAGGACTCGCAGACCGCGCGGGCCCATGCGGAGGAACTGCTGGCGGCGGCGCGGGCGGACGCGTAGGGCGCGCGGGCCCGGGCCCGGGCGCGTGGCCGCGGGCGGTGGCCGCGGGCGGTGGGTGGTGGGCCGGCGTACGGGTGTGTGCGCCGGTCCTGTGCCGTCGGGGGTGCCGACGGCCGCACGGGCTCCGGTTCGCGTCGAGCGTATGGACGAGCCATCCCCCTTGTGGCTGATCCCTGGAGGGGTGTGACGCGTTCCCGCACGGGATCCGCACCCGGACGGACGCGGAACGCGCGTACGGGCTGGCATCCTGGGCCCGTCCCTCCTGCCGGGCCCCCTGCGGGCCCGGCCGGCCCCCGCGGGCCCGTCCCGTCCCGCTTCCCCGCATCCAGGAGCTCCGGCACGTGAGCAGCACAACGGTCCCGCCGTACGGGCGCCCTCCGATGCGTACCGTCCAGGTCCTCGGCGGCGCCGGCGCGGGCAGCACCGCGCACGTCCGCTCGCTCGCGACCGGCCTCGCCGCGCGGGGGGTGCGGGTGACGGTGTGCGCCCCGCCCGAGGCCGAGGGGGAGTACGACTTCACGGGCGCCGGTGCCCAGTTCGCACCCCCGGCCGTGGGCGCCCTGCGGGCCGCGTGCGCGGGCGCGGACATCGTGCACGCCCACGGGCTCCAGGCCGCCCTGCGCGCCGCGCTCGCGCTCGGCGGGCGGCGGGTGCCGCTGGTCGTGACCTGGCACGCCGGTCCGGCGGCCGAGGGGCCGCTCGGCGGGCTGACGCGGCTGCTGGAGCGCCGGGTGGCGCGGGCGGCCGCGGTGGTGCTGGGCACCTCCTCCGACCAGGTGGACCGGGCGCGGCGGCGGGGTGCGCGGGATGCGCGGCTGGCCCCCGTGACCGTACCGGCCGTCCTGCGGGCGGCGGAGCCGGGGCAGGAGTCGAAGGCGCGGGCCGAACTGGGCGCGGTGGAGCGGCCGCTGGTCATCGCGGTCGGCAGCCTCGTGCCGCGGCGGGGGTACGGGGTGCTGCTCGACGCGGCCCGCGGGTGGGCCGCCCTGGATCCCGCGCCGCTGCTGGTCATCGCGGGGGAGGGGCCGCAGCGGGCGGCGCTGTCCCGGCGGATCCTGGCCGAGCGGCTGCCGGTGCGGCTGCTCGGGCGGCGGGAGGACGTGGCGGAACTGCTCGCGGCGGCGGACGTGGCGGTGCTGCCGAGCCGCTGGGAGGCGCGGTCGCTGCTGGCGCAGGAGGCGCTGCGGCTGGGCGTACCGCTGGTGGCGACGGCGGTGGGGGGCGTGCCGGAGCTGGTGGGGGACGCGGCGGTCCTCGTCCCGTACGGGGACGCGGAGGCGCTGGGGGCTGCGGTGGCGGGGCTGCTGGGGGATGCGGGGCGGCGGGCCGGGCTGGCTGCGGCGGGGCCCGTGCAGGCGGCGACGTGGCCGACGGAGGACGACACGGTGGCCCAGGTGCTGGCCGTCTACGACGAGTTGGCGGAGCGGGTGGGGCGGGCCGGGCGTTAGGGCACGCCGCTGCGCGGGGGCCCGTTCCCCGACCCGCCCCTTCCCGACCCCGGGGGCTCCGCCCCAGGACCCCCGCGCCTCAAACGCCGGCGGGGCTGGATCTCGGTCGGCGTGGGTGGGTCGGGTGGGGGCGGGCGGGTGGTTTCGGGGCTCCGCCCCGGGCCCCGCGCCTCAAACGCCGGCGGGGCTGGTTTTCGGTGGCCCGGGTCTGGCCCGGGGTGGCCGGGTTCGTGGCGGCTGCACAGTTCAGGGCACGGGTGCGGTATCCAGCCCGCGCGGCGATTGAGCGCACCGGGCGCGGAGCGTCCGGAACGGGGTGCCGAAGGGTGGGGGGCGGTCTTCGGGGTGGCACCCCTTACGGCTGGGTGTGGCGGCGGGCTCTGAGGGCGAGGCTGAGGGAGAGGACCGACTCCGGGTCGTCCAGGTCGGTGCCGAGGAGTTCCGAGATGCGGGCCAGGCGGTTGTAGAGGGTCTGGCGGTTCAGGTGGAGTTCGCGGGCGGTCTCCGCCTTGCGGCCCGCGTGCGCGAGGTACGTCTCCAGCGTCGGCAGCAGCGCCGGCCGCGAGGACCGGTCGTGGGCGCGCAGCGGGCCGATCGCCCGCTCCACGTACGCCGCCAGGTCCGGGTGCTCCCGCAGCCGCCACAGCAGCAGGTCGATGTCCAGCCGCCGCGCGTCGTACCAGGGCCGCGGCGGCAGGCCCTGCGCGGCGGTCGCGGTCTCCGCGGCGTGCCGCAGCCCGCCGGAGGCCGCGGCCCAGCCGCCGGCCACGCCCACGACGACCACCGGCTGCCCGGTCCCGGCCCGGTCCAGCCCGGCCCGCTCCACCCCGGCCCGCAGCGCCGCCGCGACCCGGTCGGCGACGGCCGCCCGCTCGCTGTCCGTGCGCAGCGCCAGCAGCACCGGTACGCGCCCCTCCACGGGCCGTACGCCCAGCAGCGCGGGCACGCCCACCGCGGCCAGCTCCTCCAGCACGGCGCGCGCCAGCACCGCCCAGTTCCCGGAGGCCCCCAGGTCGGCGGCGAGCCGCATCACCACCGGCAGCAGGGGGCTGTCCTCCGCCGGCCGGAAGCCCAGCACCCGGGCCTGCGCGGGGGCGTCCTCCGCGGCGATCCGGCCCTCGGCCAGGTCGGTCAGGAAGTCCCCGCGGCCCCGGGCCGCGAGCTCCTCCTCCTGCCGGGCCTGCATCAGGACCACCGCCAGCACGCTCGCCGTCCGCTCGGCGGCGATCCGGTGGACCGGCTGGAGCGGTCCGGACACCCCCAGCAGCACCAGCCGGGCCCGGACCGACCCGGTGCCGTGCCCGCCGCCGGGCACGTCCACGAGGACCGCGTTGGCGGGCGGCCCCTCCGCCCGGGCCTCGCGCTGTCCGCGCAGCCCCTCCCAGATCTGCAGCGGGTCCGCGCCGACCTCCCCGGAGCCGCCGTCCGCCGCATAGAGGAGCTGGCCGTCCGGGGTCTCCAGGAAGACCGGGTTCGCCGTGAACCCGGCCAGGATGCGCAGCACCTGGGGGATGCCCCCGCCGCCCAGCAGGGCCTCCGTACAGCGCCGGTGGACCTCCTCGGCCCGCTGGAGCAGCGCGTAGTGCCCGTTGACGATCTCGGTGTGGACCTCCTCGGTCACCGCGACGAACGGCACCTCCCGGTGCAGCTGCACCAGCGGCAGCCCCGCCGCCCGCGCCGTCTCCACGATGGTCGCCGGCAGCCGCGTGAACCGCGGCCCCAGCTCGACGACGAGCGCGGCGATGCCCCGGTCGGCGAGCCGGCGTACGAAGGCCCGCTGCTCGGCCGGCCGGGTGCCCAGGCCCAGCCCGGTGGTCAGCAGCAGCTCGCCGCCCTTGAGGAGCGAGGCGATGTTCGGCACCTCGCCCGCGTGCACCCAGCGGACGGTCCGACCGAGCCGGTCGGCTCCGGCCACGACCTCTGGAAGTCCGCTGCGCAGTCCCGGCAGCTCAAGCGCGCGCTGAACGGTGATCCCGCCCTGGTTGTCCATATCGCGGACGGTACCGGCCCCTCCGTTCCGTGCACATCACCCGGGGGTTACGGCCGGTCACACGCGCCCGTACACCCCGACAACTCGTCGCCTCTACAAGGCGATTATCGGACTCCGCGTCGATTGTGGCCTGCGTCACGCGGGTCCAGAGTGGGCCCCCGCTCCACCCCGGGTACACCGCACGAACGGAAGAGGACGGAAAATGCCGTCGAGTTCATCCAGTTCAGCCCGTCCCACCCCCCAGGTCCAGCGCCTGAAGGCGAACTCCGTCGGTCTCGTCGGCGTCGTCTTCATGGCGGTCGCCACCGCCGCCCCCATCACCGCGATGACCGGCAACCTCCCCATCGCCGTCGGCTTCGGCAACGGCACGGGAGCCCCCGCCGGATACCTCTTCGCCACCCTCGTCCTGACCGTCTTCGCCGTCGGGTACGTGGCCATGGCCAAGCGGATCACGGCCGCGGGGGCCTTCTACGGCTACATCTCGCACGGCCTCGGCCGGATCGCCGGCATGGCCTCCGGCATGCTCGCCGTCCTCGCGTACATCGTCTTCGAGGCCTCGATCGTCGGCGTGTTCGCCTACTTCGCCAAGACCACCGTCCGCGACCAGCTGGGCGCCGACCTCCCCTGGATCCTGTACGCGGCCGCCATGCTGGCCGTCACCGCGGTCCTCGCGCACTTCGACATCAACCTCACCGCCAAGGCCCTCGGCATCATGCTCGTCGCCGAGATCGCCGTGCTCTTCGCCGTCGCCTTCGCCGTCCTCCTCGCGGGCGGCGGCCCCGACGGGATCCCCCTCGAGCCCGTCAACCCGAAGAACGCCTTCACGGGCGCCTCCGCCGGCCTCGGCCTCTTCTTCGCCTTCTGGTCCTGGGTCGGCTTCGAGTCCACCGCGATGTACGGGGAGGAGTCCCGCGACCCCAAGCGGGTCATCCCCCGGGCCACCCTCGTCTCCGTGGTCGGCGTGGGCCTCTTCTACATCTTCGTGTCCTGGATGGCCATCTCCGGCAACGGCCTGGCCAAGTCCGTGGAGCTGTCCGCCTCCGCGAACCCCCTCGACCTGTTCTTCGCCCCCACCCAGGCCTTCATCGGCGCCTGGGCCGTCGACGCCTTCCAGTGGCTGCTGCTCACCGGCTCCTTCGCCTGCGGCATGGCCTTCCACCAGTGCGCCGCCCGCTACCTCTACGCCATCGGCCGCGAGGGCTTCCTGCACCCCGCCCTCGGCCGCACCCACGCACGGCACGGCTCCCCGTACGTGGCCTCGGTCGCCCAGACCGCGATCGCGGTGGCCCTCGTCGGCGGGTTCTGGCTCACCGGCCAGGACCCGTACATCCACCTCTACACGCTGCTCGCCATCCTCGGCACCATGGCGATCCTCATCGTCCAGACCCTGTGCTCCTTCGCCGTCATCGGGTACTTCCGCAGGAACCACCCGGAGGACCGGCACTGGTTCCGGACCCTGACCGCCCCGCTCCTCGGCGGGATCGGCATGAGCGCGGTCGTGGTCCTGCTCGTGGTCAACATGGAGACCGCCGCCGGCCTGGCCGCCGACTCGCTCTTCTTCAAGCTGATCCCCTGGACCGTCGCCCTCGTCTTCCTCGGCGGCCTCGGCCTCGGCCTGTGGCTCAAGGCCAGGGATCCCGAGCGGTACGCGCTCATCGGCCGGATCGTCCTGGAGGACTCCGCGGAGCGCACCGACAGCCACACGGAGACCACCCGTCAGACCAGCACCACCCGTCACACCGGCACGGACAGTGCCACCAGCACGGAGAGCACCGACAGCACCGAAGGCACCTCCCCCTCCGCCGTCACCGCCCCGTAGGAGCCACCGCCATGGCCCGTACCCCCCTCATGCACGCGCTCCGCACGCTCGCCGCGGAGCACGCCGCCGCCCGCCGCCTCCGCGTCCCCACCGCAGAGGTCCGCGGCATGGACCGCCGCGCCCTGCTGCGCCGCGCCGCCGCCCTCGGCCTGGGCACGGCGGTGGCCGCAGCGGCCGCCGCCCCCGCGGCGGCCCAGACCGCCGCGGGCACCGACACCGCCCCCAAGCCCCCGCCCGCCGGCAGCCCCCGGATCGCGGTCGTCGGCGCCGGGATCGCCGGCCTCACCGCGGCCCTGACCCTCAAGGACGCCGGCTACGCCTGCACCCTGTACGAGGCCGACCCCGGCCGCGTCGGCGGCCGCATCCGGACCCAGCGCGACCACTGGGCCCACGGCCAGAGCTCCGAGATCGGCGGCGAGCTGATCGACACCAGCCACAAGAAGATGCTGGAGCTGTGCCGCCGCTTCGGGCTGCCGACCGAGGACTTCCTCGGCGGCGGGCCCAACGGGGCCGAGGAGGTCCTCTGGTTCGACGGCGCGTACTACCCGCGCCACCAGGCCGACGAGGACTTCAAGGCCGTCTACCAGTCGCTGCGCCGCGACCTCCAGGAGGCCGGGGAGGTGTCCTGGAACAGCACCACCCCCGTCGGCACCGCCCTCGACGAGATGTCGCTGTACGAGTGGATCGAGACCCGCGTCCCCGGCGGCCACTCCTCCCGGCTCGGCCGCTTCATCGACGTGGCGTACAACGTCGAGTACGGGGCCGACACCCAGCTCCAGTCCGCCCTGGCCCTCGTCCTGCTGATGGGCTACCAGCCCAACCCCGGCAACTTCAACGTGTGGGGGCTGTCCAACGAGCGCTACCACATCGTCGGCGGGAACGACCGCCTCCCGCAGGCCATCGCACAGGCCCTGCCCGCCGGCACGCTGGTCCCGGGCCGCGAGCTGACCGCCGTACGCGCCAACGCCGACGGCACCCAGACCCTCACGTTCAACGACTCCGGAGCCACGCGCACCGCCGTCGCCGACCACACCGTCCTGTGCGTACCGCTGCCGGTCCTCCAGCGCATCGACCTCTCCGCGGCCGGCTTCGACCCGCGGATGCGCAACCTGCTGCGCGACGCCCGGATGGGCCACTGCACCAAGCTCAACATGCAGTTCACCGCCCGGCCCTGGCGCGGCAGCGGCCCCTGGCCCGGGGTCTCCGCCGGGGACTGCTTCACCGACTCCGAGGTGCAGCAGACCTGGGACACCACCAAGCTCCAGCCCGGCACCGGCGGCATCCTGCTCCAGTACGGCGGCGGCAGCCTCGCGGCCGCCCTCACCCCCGCCACCCCCTTCGCCACCGAGTCCGACCCGTACGTACGCGGCCTCGCCTCCCGCATGCTCACCGGCATCGACGCCTTCTTCCCCGGCACCCGGGCGGTCTGGAACGGCCGGGCCCAGCTCTCGGCCTGGCACCGCGACCCCCGCACGCTGGGCGCCTACTCCTACTGGCCCGTCGGCTACCTCCACCGGTACGCCAAGTACGAGGGCACCGCGCAGGGCCGCATCCACCTCGCGGGCGAGCACTGCAGCTACGACTTCCAGGGGTTCATGGAGGGCGGCGCCACCGAGGGGGAGCGGGCGGCCCGGGAGGTGATCGCCGCCGTCTCCTGACGCCCGGGCACCGGGGCCTCAGGCCGGCCTGATGTTGTGGTTGAAGCGGAAGACGTTGTCCGGGTCGTACTCCCGCTTCACCGCGGCCAGGCGCGCCATGTTCTGCGCGCCCAGGCCGGCCACCACCCGGTCCCGGCCCTCGTCCCCGGTGAAGTTGAGGTAGACCGCGCCCGTGCTCCACGGGGCGGCGTCGGCGCGGACGTCCCTGACCCACTGCACGCAGCGCTCGTCGTCGGCCGGGTCCTCCCAGATGCCGAACGGGTGCACGGCCCAGGGCGCGCCCCGGTACGGCACCGGCCACTGCGCCGGGCCCGAGGCGATCGCCCCGCCCTGCGGCCACACCACGTGCTGGGTGCCGGTCGGCACCGGCATCGAGTCGGCGCGGGCGCAGAACACGTCCGCGTACGCGTCCGGCAGCCCGGTCAGGTACTCCGCCGACCAGTAGTTCCGCATCCCGGGCGGGTCGTCGAGCATGCACTGGAGGTCGGCGTACGGGATGCCGGTGACGATCTCGGCCTCGTGCGGCAGGGCCAGCAGGGGCGCGGCCACCCGCCGCATCTCCTCCTCGGGCCCGGCGTACGTCAGCAGCGCCCCGGCGAGCAGGGTGCCGACCAGGTGCCCCGGTACGAACTCCTCCGGGGGCCCGGTCAGGTACAGGAACCCGCCGCCGGCCTGCGGCGGCCCGCTCTCGATGAGGTCGCGGTAGGTCCGCAGGGCCCGGGGGCCGTGCTCGGGCAGGTACAGGACCAGCGCCACGGACATCGCGGGCAGCTCGTGCAGCCGCAGGGTCAGGGAGGTGGCGACGCCGAAGTTCCCGCCGCCGCCGTGCAGGGCCCAGAACAGCTCCGGGTTCTCCTCGGCGGTGGCCTCGACGAACGTGCCGTCGGCGGTGACCAGTTCCACGCCGAGCAGGTTGTCCACGGCCAGCCCGAAGCTCCGGTCCAGCCAGCCCGAGCCCCCGCCGAGCACGAACCCGCCCACGCCGGTGGTCGAGACCCGGCCCCCGGTGGTCGCCAGCCCGTACGGAGCGCAGGCCCGGTCCAGCAGCCCCATGGTGGCCCCGCCGGCCACCCGGACCGCCCTCGCGCCCTGGTGCACCGTGACCTCGTTCATCCGGCGCAGGTCCACGACCAGCCCGCCGTCGTTCAGGGCGGACCCGGCCACGCTGTGCCCGCCGCCGCGCACCGCCACCGGGAGGTCCAGCTCCCGGGCGAAGCGCACGGCGGTGACCACGTCGGACGGGTCCTCGCACTGGGCTATCACGGCCGGCCGGCGGTCGACCATCGCATTGAAGACCGTCCGGGCACCGTCGTACCCGGGGTCCCCGGGCGCGTACACGTCTCCGGACAGGTCCTCGCGGAGCTCGGCCAGGGCCGTGCCCGCCTTCGAGAGGGCCATGGTGCCCCCTTCCGGGATGCGGGAAGGACCCTTCCAGGCTAGTCAGCCCCCGTACGCCCCGCTCGCCGTGAGCCGCAGCGCCGTGTCGATCAGCGGGACGTGGCTGAAGGCCTGGGGGAAGTTGCCCACCTGCCGCTGGAGGCGCGGGTCCCACTCCTCGGCGAGCAGTCCGAGGTCGTTGCGCAGGGACAGCAGCTTCTCGAAGAGCCGGCGGGCCTCGTCCACCCGGCCGATCATCGCCAGGTCGTCGGCCATCCAGAACGAGCAGGCCAGGAAGGCCCCCTCGTCGCCCTCCAGCCCGTCCACGCCCGCCTCCTCGCCGGCGGTCGGGTAGCGCAGGATGAACCCGTCCGGGGTGGACAGCTCCCGCTGGATCGCCTCGATGGTGCCGATGACCCGCTTGTCGTCGGGCGGCAGGAAGCCCATCTGCGGGATGAGCAGCAGGGAGGCGTCGAGCTCCCTGCTGCCGTACGACTGCGTGAAGGTGTTGCGCTCCGGGTCGTAGCCCTTCTCGCACACGTCCCGGTGGATGTCCTCGCGCAGGTCGCGCCAGCGCTCCAGCGGCCCGTCCGCGTCCCCGGACTCGATCAGCTTGATCGTGCGGTCCACGGCCACCCAGGCCATGACCTTCGAGTGCACGAAGTGGCGGCGCGGCCCGCGGACCTCCCAGATGCCCTCGTCGGGCTCGTTCCAGTGCGTCTCCAGGTAGCGGATCAGCTTGAGCTGGAGGACGGAGGCGTAGTCGTTGCGGGCCAGGCCGGTCATGTGGGCCAGGTGCAGGGCCTCGGTGACCTCGCCGTACACGTCCAGCTGGAGCTGGTGGGCGGCGCCGTTGCCGACGCGGACCGGGCGGGAGCCCTCGTACCCGGGCAGCCAGTCCAGCTCGTTCTCGCCGAGCTCCCGCTCGCCCGCGATGCCGTACATGATCTGCAGGTTCTCGGGGTCGCCGGCGACCGCGCGCAGCAGCCACTCGCGCCAGGCGCGGGCCTCCTCGCGGTAGCCGGTGCGCAGCAGCGAGGAGAGGGTGATCGCCGCGTCGCGCAGCCAGGTGTAGCGGTAGTCCCAGTTGCGGACCCCGCCGATCTCCTCGGGCAGGGAGGTGGTCGGCGCGGCGACGATCCCGCCGGTCGGGGCGTACGTGAGGGCCTTGAGGGTGATCAGGGAGCGGACCACCGCCTCCCGGTAGGGCCCGTGGTACGTGCAGTGCCCCACCCAGTCCCGCCAGAACTCGGCGGTGGCCTCCAGGGCGGCCTCGGGCTCGGGCCGGGCGGGCGGCTCCTTGTGGGAGGGCTGCCAGCTGATGGTGAAGGCGATCCGGTCGCCGGGGGCCACGGTGAAGTCGGCGTACGTCGTGAGGTCCTTGCCGTACGTCTCGGCCTCCGTGTCCAGCCAGATCGAATCGGGTCCGGCCACGGCGACCGTACGGCCGTCCACCCGGTGCACCCAGGGCACGATCCGGCCGTAGCTGAACCGCATCCGCAGCGCCGAGCGGACCGGGACCCGGCCGCTGACCCCCTCGACGATCCGCATCAGCTGGGGGGCGTGGTCCTCGCGCGGCGGCATGAAGTCGATGACGCGGACGGTGCCGCGCGGGGTGTCCCACTCGGATTCCAGGACCAGGGAGTCCCCGCGGTAGCGCCGCCGGTCGGCGCGGGGCGGCTCGGTGCCGGCCGGGTGGGCCGGGCCGATCCGCCAGAACCCGTGCTCCCCGGTGCCCAGCAGCCCTGCGAACACGGCGTGGGAATCGAAGCGCGGCAGGCAGAGCCAGTCCGCCGATCCGTCCCTGCAGACCAGGGCGGCGGTCTGCATGTCTCCGATGAGTGCGTAATCCTCGATGCGCCCGGACACGTGCGTATCTCCAGTCGAACGGCCACGTACGCCCGGGCGACGACGGCCGGGCGGTCTCTTCGCGGTCAGGGGTCGTTGACGAGTTCAAGCTTGCCGGAGCGGGCGGGGGTGGTGCCTGAGCCGGTCCGCCCGGCGGGGATATCCGTATCCGAGCAGAATACGACCGCACGATAGTGATCTCCTGGGGGAGCACGGCAATACCTGTACTCCGAACGGGTGAGTGAAGGGTGACGTGAGGGGCGCGGAGCTGCCGAAAGGCCCTCCGGTGGGGTGTGATGGCCGGTTCCCGCCGCGTGGCCGGAAGCGGACCGCCGAGGTCGCTGATAGGCTGGTACCCCGTGGACCGGTGGTCTGCCTGTGCGAATCAGGGGCCCCGAAACCGCAGCTCCGGCACCCCCGAAACAGGGGACGCCGCCGGACGCACCTCACTTCGCGACCACGGGAGCCCCCTCTTGGCGATGCCGCCCAAATCCATGACGACCAAGCACATCTTCGTCACCGGAGGTGTCGCCTCCTCCCTCGGCAAGGGGCTCACCGCCTCCAGCCTGGGTGCGCTGCTCAAGGCTCGGGGCCTGCGGGTCACGATGCAGAAGCTCGACCCGTACCTGAACGTCGACCCGGGCACGATGAACCCCTTCCAGCACGGCGAGGTGTTCGTCACCAACGACGGCGCCGAGACCGACCTGGACATCGGCCACTACGAGCGCTTCCTCGACGTCGACCTCGACGGCTCGGCCAACGTCACCACCGGCCAGGTCTACTCGCAGGTCATCGCCAAGGAGCGGCGCGGCGAGTACCTCGGCGACACCGTGCAGGTCATCCCGCACATCACCAACGAGATCAAGCACCGCATCCGGCGGATGGCGACCGACGACGTCGACGTCGTCATCACCGAGGTGGGCGGCACCGTCGGCGACATCGAGTCCCTGCCCTTCCTGGAGACGGTCCGCCAGGTCCGCCACGAGGTCGGCCGCGACAACGTCTTCGTCGTGCACATCTCGCTGCTGCCGTACATCGGCCCCTCCGGCGAGCTGAAGACCAAGCCGACCCAGCACTCCGTCGCCGCCCTGCGCAACATCGGCATCCAGCCCGACGCCATCGTGCTGCGCGCCGACCGCGACGTCCCCACCTCCATCAAGCGCAAGATCTCGCTGATGTGCGATGTGGACGAGGCCGCCGTCGTCGCCGCCATCGACGCCAAGTCGATCTACGACATCCCGAAGGTCCTGCACACCGAGGGCCTGGACGCGTACGTCGTGCGCAAGCTCGACCTGCCCTTCCGCGACGTTGACTGGACCGTCTGGGAGGACCTCCTCGACCGGGTCCACAACCCCGACCACGAGGTCACCGTCGCCCTCGTCGGCAAGTACATCGACCTGCCCGACGCCTACCTGTCGGTGACCGAGGCGCTGCGCGCCGGCGGTTTCGCCAACAAGGCGCGCGTCAAGATCAAGTGGGTCACCTCCGACGACTGCAAGACCGCGGCCGGCGCCGCCAAGCAGCTCGGCGACGTGGACGCGATCTGCGTGCCCGGCGGCTTCGGCGACCGCGGCGTGAACGGCAAGGTCGGCGCCATCACCTACGCCCGCGAGAACAGGATCCCGCTGCTCGGCCTGTGCCTGGGCCTGCAGTGCGTGGTCATCGAGGCCGCGCGCAACCTGGCCGGCATCGAGGACGCGAACTCCACCGAGTTCGACGCCTCCACCGCGCACCCGGTCATCTCCACCATGGAGGAGCAGCTGGCCTTCGTCGAGGGCGCCGGCGACCTGGGCGGAACGATGCGCCTGGGCATGTACCCCGCCAAGCTCGCCGAGGGCTCGATCGTGCGCGAGGTGTACGACGGCAAGGAGTACGTCGAGGAGCGCCACCGCCACCGCTACGAGGTCAACAACGCCTACCGCGGCGAGCTGGAGAAGACCGGCCTGCAGTTCTCCGGCACCTCCCCGGACAACAAGCTCGTCGAGTACGTCGAGTACCCGCGCGAGGTCCACCCCTACCTGGTGGCCACCCAGGCCCACCCGGAGCTGCGCTCCCGCCCCACCCGCCCGCACCCGCTCTTCGCGGGCCTGGTGAAGGCTGCCGTGGAGCGCCAGAAGAAGGCCTGACGCCAGGTCGCATAACGTAGACGGCCGGGGTGCGGATCCCTTTCGGGTTCCTTCCGCACCCCGGCTGCCGCGTATCCGCGATCGGGAGGGTGTGAGGGTGTCGGTGGAAATCAGGGACGTGCCGGAGTCCTGGAGGGTCGTCGCGAGCGAGACGCCGTTCCGGGGCAAGAAGACGGCCGTGAACACGGACGACGTGGTCATGCCGGACGGCTCGGTCGCCCGCCGCGACTACCAGGTGCACCCCGGCTCGGTGTGCGTGCTCGCCCTCGACGGGGAGCAGCGGGTCCTCGTACTGCGCCAGTACCGGCACCCCGTGCGGCACAAGCTGTGGGAGCTGCCGGCCGGGCTGCTCGACGTACCGGGGGAGAACCCGCTGTCCGCGGCGCAGCGCGAGCTGTACGAGGAGGCGCACCTCAAGGCCGGGGACTGGCGGGTCCTCACCGACATCTTCGCCACCCCCGGCGGCTCGGACGAGGCGATCCGGATCTACCTCGCGCGGGACCTGTCCGAGGCGGACGGCGAGGTCTTCGAGGTCTCCGAGGAGGAGGCGGACATGGAGTCCGCGCGGGTGCCGGTCGGCGAGCTGGTCGCCGGGATCCTGGGCGGGCGGCTCCAGAACGTCGGGCTGGTCACCGGGGTGCTGGCGCTGGCGGCCGCGCTTGCCGACGGGGGGCCGGCGGGGCTCGACGGGCTGCGCCCGGCCGATGCGCCGTGGCCGGCCCGCCCGTTCACTCCGTGAGCCCCGGGCCCCCTGCTGACCCCGGCCCCCGCTGCGCGGGCTCCTTCCCCCACCCCGCCCCTTCCCGAAGCGGGGGCTCCGCCCCCACACCCCCGCGCCTCACACGCCGGCGGGGCTGGTTTGGCCGGGGTGGTCGGGTCAGGTGCGGGTGGGTGGGTGGTTTCGGGGCTCCGCCCCGCACCCCGCGCCTCAAGCGCCGGCGGGGCTGGGTTTGCCGCGCGATGCTGGATTTGCCGCGGCGAGGCCGCTGAGCGGCACATGCCAGCGAACCGCAGCACATTCCAGCCCGCGCGGCGTTTGAGCGCACCGGGCGCGGAGCGCACGGAAACGGGGGCCGGGGGTGGCCCCGGTTTCGGGAAGGGGCGGGGTGGGGGAGAGGCCCCGCGCAGCGGGGTACGTGGTGTGACGATCGGCTGATCCGATCGGGCGATGTGTCCGGCACGGCCCCGCCGACCCGTCGCTCTGTGTGAACTACGCTCGCCATCCCGAGAGCCAAAGGCAGGCCACCCGGCAGCGCCCCCCGGCAGGGAGAGGAGCGGATCCTTGACGGACGAAGCCGCGCGGCGCCCCGACGCCCCCGCGCACCACCCCCACGGCCCCACGGCCTCGCAGGCCGGCCACCAGCCCGTACACCCGACGCCGCCCGTGCAGGGGGCGCCCGTACACCCGACGGCAGGGAGCCCGGCCGCCGGGCAGAAGGCGCCCGGGCACCCCACACCCGGGGCGACCGCGCCCGAGGCGACCGCGGCCGGGATGACGGCAGCCGGGGCGGCCGCCGGGCAGGAGCCGCCCGCGCACCCGGCGCCCGTGCACCCGGCGCCCGCGCCCCCCGCGCCCGCGCACCCGACACCCCCCCACCCCACCCCCGCGCAGCAGCCGTCCAGCCCCCCCGCAGCCGGGCGGGACGGGTCGGGTGTGGGGGGTGCCGTGTCCGGGGGCGCGTTCTTCGGGCGGCGGCGGGAGCTCAAGGAGTTGCGCGAGGACATCGCGCGGACCGGGCTCGACACGCTCACCGGGCGCAAGGCGCCCCGCGCGCGCGTGCTGCTCGTGGCGGGGCGGCCCGGCTCCGGCCGTACGGCCCTCGCGGAGCAGTTCGTGCGGGAGGTCGCCGCCGACTATCCGGACGGGGTCCTGCGGGCCCGGCTCTCGCTGCCCGGCGGGGAGCAGGTGCCGACCGAGCGGACCGCCCGCACCCTCCTGGAGGGCCTCGGGCTGCCGACCCCGCCCGGCGCCGGCGGGGAGGAGCTCAGCTCGGCGCTGCGGACCGCACTGGCCGGCCGCCGGGTGGTCATGCTCCTCGACGACGCGGCCGACGCCCAGCAGGTGGACCCGCTGCTCGCCGACGACCCCGGCTGCCTGGCCGTGGTGACCGGCGCGGGCCCCCTCACCGGCATCCCCGACGTCCGCCCCTGCACCCTCGGCGGGCTCGACACCCCGGCCGCCGTGGAGATGCTCGTACGGCGGATCGGCGAGGTCCGCGTGACCGTCGACCCCCGGGCCGCGGAGGCGCTGGCCGAGGAGTGCGGGCGCCAGCCCGCCGCCCTCGCCCTGGCCGCGGGCTGGCTCGCCGCGCACCCGAAGGCGGCCCTCGCCGACGTGGTCAAGCAGCTCCACGGGATGCGCGAGGGGACCCCCGACCGCGGCCCGCTGCCCCGCGCCTTCCGGCTGGTCTACGAGTCCCTGCCGCAGCCCGCCCAGCGCACCCTGCGCCTGCTTCCGCTGGCCCCCGCGGGCGCCGTGGACGGCCACACCGCCTCCGCGCTCTCCGGCTGCTCGGTGGCCGCCGCCCAGACCACCCTGGCGGACTTCGCCGGGCTGGGGCTGCTGGGCCCGGCCGGCGAGGACCGGTACCTGGTGCCCGGCTGCCTCGCCCCGCTCCTCCAGGAGCTGCTGGAGACCCGCGAGCGCCCCGCGGAGGTCCAGCTGGCCCGCGCCCGAATGCTGGAGCGGACCGTACGGCTGCTGGTGTCCTGCCGGATCTCCGCCGAGGGCCCCGAGGGGGCGGCGGGCGCCGGGGAGTCCGTGATCGGCCTGGCGGACGGGACCCCGGCCCGGGAGCTGCCCGCGGGCCTGCCCCGCGCCCTGCGCTTCGCGGACCGGGCCGCCGCCGCTGCCTGGCTGGACACCCGGCTGCCCGCCCTGACGGCCTCGGCCGCCCTCGCCGTGGCGGACGGGGAGCTGGACACCCTGGCCCGGCGGCTGGTCGCCGCGCTCGTACGGGCCCTGGCCGCGCACCGCGGCACCGCGGCCGCCGCCCCCGAGCTGTACGGGCTGCACGGGCTGGTCCTCGACGTGGCGGAGCGGCACGGGCTGCACCGGGAGCGGGCCGCCGCCCTGCTGAACCTCGGCGACCTCGACGCGGAGACCGGCCGGACCGCCGAGGCCCTGGAGCGCTACCGCTGCGCCCTGGACGCCGGACGGGCCGCCGGGGACCACTACGCGACCGGGCGCGCGATGGAATCCGTAGGCGGGGTGCACCAGGTGCTGGGGGACTGGCACAGGGCCGCCGACTGGTACGGCAGGGCCCTGGCCCAGCGGCTGGCCCGGGGCGAGCGCGCGGACGGGGCGCGCCTGTACGGGCGGCTGGGGAACGTGCACACGTACGCGGGACGCTACGGCGAGGCGCTGCGCAGTTGGCGCTCGGCCGCGGCAGGCTACCGGAAGCTGGCCGATGTCCCCGGCCACGCAAAGGCGTTGAGCGAGATGGCCCGGGTGCAGGAGTACGCGGGCCGGCCGGAGGAGTCGCTGCACACCTGCCGCGCCGCCGTGGAGCTGGCCCGCAAGGCCGGCGACCTGCGGCTCCAGGCGGCCCTGCAGGTCCGGCTCGCCGACACCCTCGACCGGCTGGGCGACCCGGCGGCGGCGCGGCTGCACCGCGGTACCGCGGACCGCCTGCTCAGCGATGCCCCCGAGGAAGAAGGTGCCTACGAAATCCGTAGTGGTTCGCGCTGAGATATTTGGTTTGTAAGGCTAGACAGCTCCAAATCCTTCATTAGACTGGCTCCACCACGTCATCCCGTGGTGCATCCCGCTGCGTACTGGTGCAATGGGTATGTATGGCATTGCCCCGGTTAATCCCCTGAGCCAAGGACCGTGATCGACGATGAAGGTCGGCATCCCCCGCGAGGTCAAGAACAACGAGTTCCGCGTGGCCATCACCCCCGCCGGTGTCCACGAGCTCGTCCGCAATGGCCACCAGGTCTTCATCGAGCAGAACGCCGGCACCGGCTCCTCGATCACGGACGCCGAGTACGTCGCCGCCGGAGCCGAGATCCTCGGCACCGCCGACGAGGTCTGGGCCACCGCCGACCTGCTGCTGAAGGTCAAGGAGCCCATCGCGGAGGAGTACCACCGCCTCCGCAAGGACCAGACCCTCTTCACCTACCTGCACCTCGCGGCCTCCCGCGAGTGCACGGACGCCCTCCTGGAGTCCGGCACCACCGCCATCGCGTACGAGACGGTCGAGCTCGCGAACCGCGCGCTCCCGCTGCTCGCCCCGATGTCCGAGGTCGCGGGCCGCCTGGCCCCGCAGGTCGGCGCCTACCACCTGATGCGCTCGGCCGGCGGCCGCGGCGTCCTCCCCGGCGGCGTGCCCGGCACCCACGCCGGCGAGTGCGTGGTCATCGGCGGCGGCGTGTCCGGCTGGAACGCCGTGCAGATCGCCATCGGCATGGGCTTCCACGTGACCCTGCTCGACCGCGACATCAACAAGCTCCGCGAGGCCGACAAGATCTTCGGTACGAAGGTCAAGACGATCGTCTCCAACGCCTACGAGCTGGAGAAGGCCGTCGTCGAGGCCGACCTCGTCGTCGGTGCCGTACTGATCCCGGGTGCGAAGGCCCCGAAGCTGGTCACCAACGAGCTCGTCTCCCGGATGAAGCCCGGAAGTGTCCTTGTCGACATTGCGATCGACCAGGGCGGCTGCTTCGAGGACTCCCGTCCGACCACCCACGCCGAGCCGACCTTCCAGGTCCACAACTCGGTCTTCTACTGCGTCGCCAACATGCCCGGCGCCGTGCCGAACACCTCCACCTACGCGCTCACCAACGCCACGCTGCCCTACATCGTGCAGCTCGCGAACCTCGGCTGGGTCGAGGCGCTGCGCCGCGACCCCGCGCTCGGCCTGGGCCTCAACACCCATGACGGCCAGGTCGTTTACGGCCCGGTCGCCGAGGCCCACGGGCTCGGCACCGTCGAGCTGAGCACGCTCCTCGGCTGATACGGGCCGCGGTGCGGCACCGTGCGGACGGGACCCGACCCGGTCCCGCGCCGCCCCGTCAACGAGTGCCGTCAATCTCACGCGTCCGGCCGGACCTTGCCCCGCAAGGTCCGGCCGGACGCGTTGGCGGGGCCGGGCGGCCCGGCTCCAACTCGCCTCGAACGTAACCCTTTAACCGTTTCGCGCACCCGTGAAACTTCGCAGCGGCAGCCCGTACGCCCTTGACAGAGTGGTGTTCGGTTGCCGACACATCGTGCCGCGTCCGGCCGATTGTGTTGCTGCGGACCGGTGACACGCCATAGAGTCGCCAACCGTCGGCATGGTGCCACGCTGACCTATCGATAAGTGTCCTGGTCACGTCCGAGGAGGTAAGACGACTTGTGAATGAGTCGACATTTACTCCTGGGGGTGGTCAAGCAGGGACGCCCGCCCGGGGCCATGTCCCCGCAGGGCTCGAGGCTGTCGGCTCCGTCGCAGTCCGCACCTTCGCAAACCACCAGCACATGACGACGCCCCAAAAGAGCATGGACGGCCTAGACGTGAACTCCATGGCCGGCGACCTGAGCGGCCGCGAGCCCACCGGTTTCGCCGACTACGACGGGATGCCCGAAGGGCATTTCTACGACCCCGACGCCGAGTACGAGCCCGACCCCGAGTACGCGGCCACTCTCGCTCCCGACGCCGCGAGACAGCGGCGCGAGCGGATCGGCCCGACCGGACGGCCGCTGCCGTACTTCCCGATCCCCGGTCCCCTGACCGAGCACGGCCCGGCGAAGATCATCGCGATGTGCAACCAGAAGGGCGGCGTCGGCAAGACCACGTCGACCATCAACCTGGGCGCCGCACTCGCGGAGTACGGGCGGCGCGTGCTGCTCGTCGACTTCGACCCGCAGGGCGCTCTGTCGGTGGGCCTCGGCGTGAACCCGATGGAACTCGACCTGACGGTCTACAACCTGCTCATGGAGCGGGGCATGTCGGCCGACGAGGTGCTGCTCAAGACGGCTGTCCCGAACATGGACTTGCTGCCGAGCAACATCGACCTCTCCGCTGCGGAAGTGCAGTTGGTGAGCGAGGTCGCGCGCGAGTCGACCCTCCAGCGGGCCCTCAAGCCCCTGATGGCCGACTACGACTACATCGTGATCGACTGTCAGCCCTCGCTGGGCCTGCTGACCGTGAACGCCCTGACGGCGGCTCACAAGGTCATCGTGCCGCTCGAGTGCGAGTTCTTCGCCCTGCGCGGCGTGGCCCTGCTGACCGAGACCATCGAGAAGGTCCAGGAGCGGCTGAACCCGGAGCTGGAGCTCGACGGCATCCTCGCCACGATGTACGACTCCCGCACGGTGCACAGCCGCGAGGTGCTGGCGCGCGTGGTCGAGGCCTTCGACGACCACGTCTACCACACGGTCATCGGCCGTACCGTGCGCTTCCCGGAGACCACGGTCGCCGGCGAGCCGATCACGACGTACGCCTCCAACTCCGTCGGCGCCGCCGCGTATCGCCAGCTCGCCAGGGAGGTGCTCGCCCGGTGTCACGCCGAGTGAGTCTGCCCGGAGCCGACGAACTGTTCCGTACCACCGGAGGAACGGCACTGCAGTCCTCCTCCCCGCGGCGGCCGGGCCCCGAGGACCCGGGTCCCGCGGCCGCGGAGCACGGCGCGACGGCCGCGGGTGACGGCGGCGGCCTGCCGGCCGGGGCCCCCGAGGGCCGCCTGCGGCTCCAGGAGGCCGCTGCGGCGGCCGCGGCCGCCCTCGCCGCGGAAACGGTCGCGGAGGCGCCCCCGGTGCCGCTGGTGGCCGCTCCCAGGCGTCCGCAGGAAGGTTCAGCCGCCGGAGCGGGGGCCGCGGCGGGAGCCTCCGCGGCGGCCGCCCCCCGGCGGGGCAAGGGCCGGGGCGCCAACCGCCGGCCCAGCGGGCGCGAGCGCCACGACGAGAAGATCACCGTGTACGTCTCCGCCGAGGAGCTGATGGACCTGGAGCACGCGCGCTTGGTCCTGCGCGGGGAGCACGGGCTCGCGGTGGACCGCGGCCGGATCGTCCGCGAGGCGGTCGCCGTGGTCCTGGCCGACCTGGAGTCGCGCGGCGACGCGAGCATCCTGGTCCGCCGTCTGCGCGGCCGGTAGCCTGCCCGCGGTGGTGCGGCCGGCAGCCGTCCCGCCCGCCCGGGGCCCCGCCCCGTCCCCACGCACGTGCACCCTGGATGGCCATGCCCCCGACCGACGAGCCCGCCCGGCCGCCCCGTACCCCGCGCCGCACCCTCGGCCGCGGCCCGGGCGCCCCCGGGCCGGGGCCGGACCCGGAGTCCGACCCGCATCCCGGGACGGCACCGGAGGTCGTGCAGGAGCCCCTGGAGGCCCCTGAGGGGCCCGTACGGGCGGCCGCGGGGGAATCCGGCCCCGGCGGCCCGGGGGAGCCCGGAGCGGCCCCTGAGGCCCCTGAGGGGCGCGAAGCTGCTGCGGCCCCTGAAGGTCCGGCCGTCCCTGGGGCCCTGGCCGTCCCCGAAGCAGCTCCGGTCGTCCCCGAAGCCGACGGGGGCCCCGAACCCGCCGCGGACCGCGAAGCCCGTGAGGACCCCGGAGCTGCCGCCGACAGCGAAGCCGAGGACGGCCCCGGCACCGAGGCCGGCCCCGGCGCCGATGGGGGCCGTGACGTCGGCGACGGGCGGTTCACCGTACGGCTGGCGAATTTCGAGGGGCCCTTCGACCTGCTGCTGCAGCTGATCTCCCGGCACAAGATGGACGTCACCGAGGTCGCGCTGCACAAGGTCACCGACGAGTTCACGGCGCACATCCGCGCCATGGGGCCGGACTGGGACCTCGACCAGACCACCGAGTTCCTGGTGGTCGCCGCCACCCTCCTCGACCTCAAGGCCGCCCGGCTGCTGCCCGCGGCCGAGGTGGAGGACGAGGCCGACCTCGCCCTCCTGGAGGCCCGGGACCTGCTCTTCGCCCGGCTGCTCCAGTACCGCGCGTACAAGCAGATCGCCGAGATCTTCGGCCTGCGGGCCGAGGCCGAGGGCAGGCGCTACCCGCGGACCGTCGGGCTGGAGGCCCACCACGCCGAACTGCTGCCCGAGGTGGTCATCAGCATCGGCGCCGAGGGCTTCGCGAAGCTGGCGGTCAAGGCGATGCAGCCCAAGGCGAAGCCGCAGGTGTACGTGGACCACATCCACGCCCCGCTCGTGAGCGTGCGCGAGCAGGCCGAGCTGGTCGTGGCCATGCTGCGGGCGGCCGGGCGGGCCAGTTTCGGGGAGCTGACGGCCGACGCCCCCGACACCCTCACCGTCGTCGCCCGCTTCCTGGCCCTCCTGGAGCTCTACCGCGAGCGCGCGGTGGCCCTCGACCAGGAGGAGGCCCTCGGGCCGCTCACGGTCCGCTGGGCGGCCGCGGAGGGGGACCGGCCGGTGGTGGTGACGGACGAGTTCGACCGCCCGGCGGGCGCGGCGGACGGGGCCGGAGGGGGAGCGGCGGGCCCGGAAGCCGCCGAAGCCGCAGGACAGGGTCCGGGAGAGGGCCCGGAAAGACGAGGGAGGACCGGGCGATGAGCGTCGCGAAGCTGGAGCTGAAGCCCGCCCTGGAGGCGGTGCTCATGGTCGTCGACGAACCGGCGACCGAGGCCCACCTGGCCAGGCTGCTGGAGCGGACCCCGCGGGAGATCGCCGACGCCCTGCGCGGGCTCGCCGACGAGTACGCCGTACAGGGCCGCGGTTTCGAGCTGCGGCTGGTCGCGGGGGGCTGGCGGTTCTACACGCGGCCGGAGTACGCGGCGGCCGTGGAGCGCTTCGTCCTGGACGGCCAGCAGGCCCGGCTCACCCAGGCGGCCCTGGAGACGCTGGCCGTGGTCGCGTACCGGCAGCCGGTGAGCCGGTCGCGGGTCTCGGCGGTCCGCGGGGTGAACTGTGACGGGGTCATGCGGACCCTCCTCCAGCGGGGTCTCGTGGAGGAGGCGGGCACGGAACCCGAAACAGGTGCGATCCTGTACAGGACGACGAACTACTTTCTGGAGCGGATGGGCCTGCGCGGCCTGGACGAGCTCCCGGAGCTCGCGCCCTTCCTCCCGGAGGCGGACGCGATCGAAGCAGAGACGCAGGAAGGTGTGCCGTCGTTCGATCCGGACGCACCGGACCCCGATGTAGACGACGACAAGACGACGGAACTTTGATGCGAAGCAGTGGCAGCGGCAACGGCGGCGGCAACAGGAACAGCAGCGGCGGTGGCGGGCGCGGTGGCTCCCGCGGCGGCTCCGGCTCCGGAGGCGGCGGCTACCGCGGGGGCAACTCCGGCGGTGGCGGCTCCCGCGGCGGGTCCGGCGGCTCCGGAGGCGGCGGCTACCGCGGCGGCTCCGGCTCCGGCGGTGGCGGCTACCGGGGCGGCTCCGGCGGCGGGTACCAGGGCGGCGGCTCGGACCGCGACCGCGACCAGGCCCCCAAGCGCATCCGCAACCCCCGTCCGGAGGAGCGCCGCTACGACGTCGGCCCCGAGGGCGAGCGCAACGGCCGCGCCGGGGCCAAGGCCGGTGGCGGCGGTGCCCGCGGCGCCCGCGACGGCGGCGGCGCCCGCGGTGCCTCGGCCCGCGGCGGGGCCAAGGGCGGCCCGAAGAGCCCCAGGACCCCCGGCATCGGCGGCGCCGGCGGCCCGCGCAACGGTCCCGGCAGCCGCAGCGGGCAGTCCCGCCCGCGCGAGCTGGACGCGCGGATCGAGGAGCGCGTGCGCGACCGGTACGCCGACCGCCCCGTGATCAAGACCCCGAAGACCTTCCCGGGTGCGGAGCAGGAGGGCGAGCGGCTGCAGAAGGTGCTCGCCCGCGCCGGCATGGGCTCGCGCCGCGCGTGCGAGGAGCTCATCGAGCAGGCCCGCGTCGAGGTCAACGGCGAGATCGTGACCTCGCAGGGCAAGCGGGTGCAGCCGAAGGACGAGATCAAGGTGGACGGCCTGACCGTCGCCACCCAGTCGTACCTGTTCTTCGCGCTCAACAAGCCCGCCGGCGTCGTCTCCACCATGGAGGACCCGGACGGCCGCCAGTGCCTCGGCGACTACGTCACCAACCGCGAGACCCGGCTCTTCCACGTCGGCCGCCTCGACACGGAGACCGAGGGCATCATCCTGCTCACCAACCACGGAGAGCTGGCCCACCGCCTGACGCACCCCAAGTACGGCGTCCAGAAGACCTACCTCGCCGCCATCACCGGCCCGCTGCCCCGCGAGATCGGCAAGCGCCTCCAGTCCGGCATCCAGCTGGAGGACGGCTACGCCAAGGCCGACCACTTCCGCGTGGTCGACCAGGTCGGCAAGAACTACCTGGTCGAGGTCACCCTGCACGAGGGCCGCAAGCACATCGTCCGCCGGATGCTCGCCGAGGCGGGCTTCCCGGTCGAGAAGCTGGTCCGCACCGCCTTCGGCCCCATCGAGCTGGGCGACCAGAAGTCCGGCTGGCTGCGCCGCCTGACCAACACCGAGGTCGGCATGCTGATGCGCGAGGTCGGCCTGTAGTACCCGCATCCGTACCCGAGCGGGTACGGACGGCCTCCCGGTACGCATCCGGGGAATGCCCGCGGCGCCCGTGCGCCGCGGGCATTTTCCTTGCCCCGGCCCACCCTCCTCTTTTATAGTCACAGTGACTCTTAACAAGGGAGGGGCAGGGCATGGCACTGCCGGGGTACGACCCGCACGCCTTCGAGCCGTTCGCCGTCACCGTCGACCTGGCCGTCTTCACCGTCCGCGGCGGACTGCTGCACGCCCTGCTGATCCGCCGCGGCAAGGAGCCGTACGCCGGGCAGTGGGCCCTGCCCGGCGGCTTCGTCCTGCCCCGCGAGTCCGCCGAGACCGCCGCCCGCCGCGAACTCGCCGAGGAGACCGGGCTGCCGCCCGCCACCGTCGCTGCCCTCCACCTGGAGCAGCTGCGCACCTACAGCGAGCCGGACCGGGACCCGCGGATGCGGGTGGTGTCGGTGGCCTTCACCGCCCTCGTCCCCGACCTGCCCGAACCGGTCGGCGGCAGCGACGCCGCCGAGGCCCGCTGGACCCCGCTCGACCCGGTTCCGGACCTGGCCTTCGACCACGGCCGGATCCTGGCCGACGCCCGCGACCGCGTCGGCGCGAAACTCGAGTACACCTGCCTCGCCACGGCCTTCTGCCCGCCCGAGTTCACCCTCGGCGAGCTGCACCGGGTCTACGAGACCGTCTGGGGCGCGGCGCCCGACCGCCCCAACTTCCGCCGCAAGGTGCTCGCCACCCCGGGGTTCGTCGAACCGGTCCCCGGCGCGGCCCGCCTCACCGGCGGCCGCGGCAAACCCGCCGCCCTCTACCGGGCCGGCCCGGCGACCGCCCTCCACCCGCCCCTGCTCCGCCCCCGCCCGGAAGGACGCCCGTGATGGACCGCACCAGCACTGAACGCACCGAGAGCACCCCGGGCACCGGCGGAGCCGGGACCGGCGGGGCGACCCGTACCGGCCTGCCGGAGGCCCGTACGGGGGCCGCTGCCGAGGCCCGTACGGAGGCCTCTGCGGGGACCCGCCGCGACCGCGCGCCCAAGCGGGCGGCGACCGGCTCGCTCCTCGGGCTGGCGCTCGGGGACGCCCTCGGCTTCCCCACCGAGTTCAACGACGTGCCCGCGATCCTCGCCAAGTGCGGACCGTGGCGCACGATGGAGCTGCCCCGGCCGGCGATCGTCACCGACGACACCCAGATGACCCTCGCCCTCGCCCGCGGGCTGCGGACCGCGATGGACCGGGGCGCACTCGGACCGCTGCGGCTGGCCCGGCCGGTCCGCGAGGAGTTCGTGGACTGGTACCACTCGCCCGAGAACAACCGGGCACCCGGCCGCACCTGCATGGTCGCCTGCCGGCTGCTGGACTCGGCCCGGCCCTGGCAGGAGGCCAGCCAGACCGGCTCCAAGGGCTGCGGGGCCAATATGCGCGTCGCGCCGCTGGGACTCGTACCCGGGCTGACGGAGGCGGAGCGCGCCGCGGCCGCGCAGCTCCAGTCCGCGCTGACGCACGGCCACCCGACGGCCCTCGCCGCCTCCGACCTGACCGCACACGCCGTCCACCTGCTGGCCCGCGGCACCGAACCGACCGGACTCGTCGGCCTGCTGCGCTCGTACGCCCTCGACAACCGCACCCGCTACCACGAGCGCTGGCTCGGCGACCTGTGGTCCCGCACGCCCTCCGACCCCTCCCCGGAGGCCTTCATCGCCCGCGGCTGGGACGAGTGCCTGGCGGTCCTCGACCGGCTCGCCGCGGCCCTGCGCAACCCCGCGCCGGAGCTCGACCCCTGCCTGGCCACCGGCGAGGGCTGGGTCGCCGAGGAGGCCCTCGCCACCGCCCTGCACTGCTTCCTGCTCTTCCCGGAGGAACCGCTCCTCGCCCTGCGCCGCGCCGCCTGCACCGCGGGCGACTCCGACTCGATCGCCTGCCTCGCGGGCGCCTTCGCCGGAGCCCACCTCGGCGCGGCCGCCTGGCCCGCGGAGTGGACCGCCCGCATCGAGTACCGCACGGAGCTCCTGGCCTTCGGCTCCCTCTGGGACGCGTGAACCCCGCGTGACCCAGGCCGCGGTCCGGCCGGGGAACCGGCCCGGCGGTCAGAGGGCCGAGGCGCGGCGGGTGCGGACGAGGAAGTCCTCGACGCGCGCGAGGTCCGGGTCCTGGGGGAGCGGGGAGGCCGGCAGGGCCCGCTCGGCCTCCTCCGCCAGGCGGTTCATCCAGGACTCGACCTCGGACCACGGCAGTTCGCCGCGCTTCACCGCGAGGAGGCGTGCGCGGGAGGGGCCCGCGTCGATGTCCAGGCTCCCGGTGCGCAGCAGGTCGCGGCAGGACAGCAGCAGGCGCAGCAGGTGCATGGCGTGCTTCCAGCGCGGGGCGCCGTGGACGCGGACGTCCGCGTCGAGCTTGTGGCGCTGCCCCGCGGCGTAGCGGGTGAAGGTGGTGTGGGCCCGGCGGGAGAGGAACGCCCCGCGGAGGGAGAGCAGTTCCTCCCCGACGGGGGTGGTCTTCTCGACCAGGGGGGAGTGCAGGCACTCCAGGATGTTGGGGTTCGCCTTCAGGGCCAGTTCGCAGAAGCGCTCCAGCTCCCAGGAGAACTGCTCCTCCAGCGGCCCCTCCACGTGCGTCGGGGGCTTCTCGAACCGCCAGTACAGGGGGGTGGGGGCCAGGTAGACCCCGCGCCGGTCCGTATCGCTGGCCTCCGTGGCCAGGCCGAAGGCGCGCGAGCCCATCACGCAGGCGTAGACGGTGTGTTCGCGCACCAGGGCCAGGCCCGGCGCCTCGGTGGTCGGCTTCGGCTGCATGGGGCGAAGGCTACGCCAGGCGGATCTCCCCGCCGGAGACGGTGATCTTCTTCTCGGGGAGGGGGAGGGTGGCGGGGCCCTTCTCGACCGCGCCGTCCGCGATCTTGAACTTGCTGCCGTGGCAGGGGCAGTCGATGGTGCCGTCGGCCACCTTGTTGACCAGGCAGCCCTGGTGCGTGCAGGTCGCCGAGAAGGCCTTGAACTCGCCCGCCGTGGGCTGGGTGACCACGACCTTCGCGTCCTTGACCACCGTGCCGCCGCCCACGGGCACCTCGGAGGCCTTCAGCAGGGCCTCCCCGCCGGCCCCGCCGCCCGGGGAGGCCGAGGCGGACCCGGAGGCGGAGGAGCCGGCCGCGGTCGGCTGCATCCCGCCGTCGCCGCTGCCCGTGTCCACCCCCTCGGTCCCGCAGGCGGTCAGCGCCCCGGCGGCGAGCGCCGCCGCGCCGGCCGCCAGGACGGTGCGCCGCGCCGCCCCCTCGCGCCCGGCGCCCTCCCGTACGGCGTCCTGCTGCCCGGCGTCCTGGCACCCGCAGTCCTCACGCATGGCGTCTCCTCAGTGTCGGTGGTGCGTCGCGGCAGCATCCTGGCGTGCCGCGGGCTCCGTGAGAAGCACGCGTACCGGGCGCGTCAGGGTGCCGGCGCCCACGGGGCGAGGTCGCGCGGTACGCCGTCCTGCCCGCGTACGACCTCCCAGACCCGCACCACGGCGGCCCGCTCGACGGGTCCGTGCACGTGCGGGTACCGGGCGCCGCTTTCACCCTCACGGCGGACCTCGGCGCCCAGCGCGGCCTCGTCGATCTCCAGGGCCAGCAGCGGGCCGGGGGTGTCCCGGTAGTGCGCACCGGCGATCTCCAGGACCGTCGGCCGGTCCGCCGAACAGTGCACGAAACCCTCGGAGTCGAGGGACGGCGGGGCGTACGGGAGGTCCGGCGCGGCCGACCAGGCCGCCAGCGGGACGAGGTGGAAGATCATGCCGACGGTTCTACCGCAGCGGGCCGCGCGGCCCGTGCCGGGGGCTGCGCCAGGTGGCGGCATGATCCGGTCTGGGGGAGATTGTCCGTGTCTCGAAGCCGGGCGCGCTCCTGCTCCTCCCAGGCGCCCGGTCCTTCCTCCGAAAGGCGTGACCATGGCGGGAAATGACCTCGGCTCTCTTCTCGGCGGCCTCCTCGGCGGCGGCCAGGGCGGCAGCGGGGGCGGTGGCGGAGGCGGCGGGAACATCCTCGGCGCCCTCCTCGGCGCCCTGATGGGCGGCGGCGCCGGCGGCTCCCAGGCCGGCGGCGGGGGCGGCGGCAGCAACCCCCTCGGAGGGCTCCTCGACATGCTGACCAAGTCCGGCCTGGTCGACCAGGCCCAGTCCTGGGTCGGCACCGGGGAGAACCAGCCCGTCACCGCCGACCAGATCAAGGAGGCCCTGCCCGACGAGGCCCTCCAGAAGGTGGCCCAGGAGAACGGGGTCAGCCCCGACGCGGCCGCCGCCGAGATCGCCCAGCTGCTGCCGCAGGCCGTGGACAGGCTGACCCCGGGCGGCCAGGTGCCCTCGGGCTCGCTGGAGGACATCATCAAGGCGCAGGGCGGCTGACGGTCACCGCAGACCCCGCGACGGGCCCGGTACGGGGACCCGGTGCGCGCCCGGCCGGGCGCGCACCGGGTCCCCGCGGCCGTCCGGGCGGGCCGCCCCGACTACGCTGGTCCGGCCGGTCGAGGGCCGGTCGTACGGCCGCGGCGCGGCCCGGCCGTAGGGACGGCGCAGGCCGCACTGCTGTCGTGGCGCGGGGCGGACCGGCGGACCGCAGCAGCCGTACGGCGTGCCGCAGCCCCGAGGGCCCCGCGGTCGGCCGGCCGGCGGTCCGCACCCGCCCGTACCCGCAGCACGCAGACCCCAGCAACGAGGAGCGCCCGTGAGAACCGCCGTCGTCATCGGAACCGGACTGATCGGCACCTCCGCGGCACTCGCCCTCGCCGGGCGCGGGGTCGCCGTCCACCTCGCCGACCACGACCCCGCCCAGGCCCGGACCGCCGCCGCCCTCGGCGCCGGCACCGAGGAGCCCCCCGAGGGCCCGGTGGACCTCGCGATCATCGCGGTGCCCCCGGCCCACGTGGCCGCCGCCCTGGCCGACTCCGTCGGGCGGGGCCTGGCCCGCGGCTACATCGACGTCGCGAGCGTCAAGGGCGGCCCCAAGCGGGAACTGGAGGCCCTCGGCGTGGACCTCACCCGCTACCTCGGCACCCACCCCATGTCCGGCAAGGAGCGCTCCGGGCCGCTGGCCGCCAGCGCCGACCTCTTCGAAGGCCGCCCCTGGGTGCTCACCCCCACCCGCGACACCGACACCGAGGTGCTCAACCTCGCCCTGGAGCTCGTCGCCCTCTGCCGGGCCGTCCCCGTGGTGATGGACGCCGACGCCCACGACCGGGCCGTCGCCCTCGTCTCCCACACCCCGCAGCTGGTCTCCTCCCTGGTCGCCGCCCGCCTGGAGGGCGCCGACGAGACCGCCGTACGGCTCTGCGGCCAGGGCATCCGCGACGTGACCCGGATCGCGGCCTCCGACCCCCGGATGTGGGTGGAGATCCTCTCCGCCAACCCCGGCCCGGTCGCCGACGTCCTCTCGGGCATCGCGGCCGACCTCGACGAGACCGTCCGCGCCCTGCGCGCCCTCCAGTCCGCCGACGGGGACAAGCGGCAGGACGGGGCGGGCGGCATCGAGGACGTGCTGCGGCGCGGCAACGCCGGCCGGGTCCGGGTGCCGGGCAAGCACGGCGCCGCCCCCGCGGCCTACGAGACCGTCGCGGTGCTCATCAGCGACCAGCCGGGCGAGCTGGCCCGGATCTTCGCCGACGCCGGCCGGGCCGGGGTCAACATCGAGGACGTGCGGATCGAGCACGCCACCGGGCAGCAGGCCGGTCACGTGCAGCTCATGGTCGAGCCCAAGGCCGTACCGGTGCTGACCGCCGAGCTGCGCGAGCGCGGCTGGGCCCTGCGCCGCCAGTAGGGCCCGGCGGCCGGAGGGGTACGGGCTGTCCGCCGGGGTCTCACACGGCGTGCGCGTTCCGGTGCAGCCCGCCCGCCCCGTACACGGGTCGTGGGCGGGCGCCGGGACTCGGTAACCTAGAAGAGGGGCGCTTTCGTGCGCCCTGATCGAGCCGCGGGCAGGCCGCGGAACACGCCGCGCCAGCAGACCGCGCCAGCAGAAGGGCCCACCACCGTGGAAACCGCCGTGATCGTCGCCATCGACGGACCCTCCGGCACGGGCAAGTCCAGCACCTCCAAGGCCGTGGCCGCCAAGCTGGGACTGCGCTACCTGGACACCGGCGCCCAGTACCGCGCCATCACCTGGTGGATGCTGAGCAACGGCGTCGACGTGAGCGACCCGCAGGCCGTCGCCCTGGCGGCGGGCAAGCCGGCCATCGTGTCCGGCACCGACCCGGCGCACCCGACGATCACCGTCGACGGGCTCGACGCCTCCGGTCCGATCCGCACCCAGGAGGTCACCTCCAAGGTCAGCGCCGTCAGCGCCGTCCCCGAGGTGCGCACCCTGATCACGGACCTCCAGCGCGCCATCGCCGCCGAGGCCGCCGGGCAGGCCGCGGGCATCGTCGTCGAGGGCCGGGACATCGGCACCACCGTGCTGCCCGACGCCGACCTCAAGATCTTCCTCACCGCCTCGGCCGAGGCCCGCGCGGCCCGCCGCAGCGGGGAGCTCAAGGGCAAGGAGGCGGCCGACCTCGCCGCCACCAGGGAGGCCCTCATCAAGCGCGACGCCGCCGACTCCGGCCGCAAGACCTCCCCGCTGGCCAAGGCCGGCGACGCCGTCGAGGTGGACACCACCGAGCTCACCCTCGACCAGGTCATCGAGTGCGTGGTCACCCTCGTCGAGGAGCGGCGGACGGAGAAGCGGGCCGCGCAGTGAGCACCGCGCCCGCCGCGTCCCCACCGGGCGCCACCCCGGCGCCCTCCCTGCGCGGAGCGGCCGTCGGCCGGCGCATCGGCATCGGCCTGATGTACGGGTTCTGGCGGCCCCGGGTGCTCGGCGCCTGGAAGGTCCCCTCCGCGGGCCCCGTCATCCTGGCCGTCAACCACGCGCACAACATCGACGGCCCCATGCTCATGGGGACCGCCCCGCGGCCCGTGCACTTCCTGATCAAGAAGGAGGCGTTCGTCGGCCCGCTCGGCCCCTTCCTGGAGGGGATCGGGCAGGTCAGCGTCGACCGCACGGGCACCGACCGGACGGCCGTCACGGCGGCCCTGAAGGTGCTGGAGCAGGGCGGCGTCCTCGGGATATTCCCCGAGGGCACCCGGGGCGAGGGCGACTTCGCCGCGCTGCGGGCCGGGCTCGCGTACTTCGCGGTCCGCTCCGGCGCCCCGATCGTGCCGGTCGCGGTCCTCGGCAGCACCGAGCGCCGCGGCCGCCTGGTCAAGGCGCTCCCGCCGCTGAAGGGCCGGGTCGACGTCGTGTTCGGCGAGGCCTTCCAGGCCGGGGACGGCACCGGCCGGCGGACCCGCACGGCCCTCGACGCGGCCACCGAACGCATCCAGCAGCGGCTCACCGCCCACCTGGACCACGCCAAGCGCCTGACCGGCCGCTAGGCGAGACTGAACGAAACGAGTAGTGGACCCGCCCCGCACGGGACGGCCCCCACCGACCACCACGGACGACGAGGAACGGACTTCATGAACGACCAGCACGACCACGGAGCACTCGGCGACGCCGAGTACGCGGAGTTCATGGAGCTCGCCGCGGACGAGGGCTTCGACCTCGAGGACGTGGAGGACGCGATCGGCGAGGCCGGACACGGCCCGCTGCCCGTCCTCGCCGTCGTCGGCCGCCCCAACGTCGGCAAGTCGACCCTGGTGAACAGGATCATCGGCCGCCGCGAGGCGGTCGTCGAGGACAAGCCCGGCGTCACCCGCGACCGCGTCACCTACGAGGCCGAGTGGGCCGGCCGCCGCTTCAAGGTCGTCGACACCGGCGGCTGGGAGCAGGACGTACTCGGCCTCGACGCCTCCGTGGCCGCCCAGGCCGAGTACGCCATCGAGGCCGCCGACGCCTGCGTGTTCGTGGTCGACGCCAAGGTCGGCGCGACCGACACCGACGAGGCCGTCGTCAAGCTGCTGCGCCGGGCCGGCAAGCCCGTCGTCCTGTGCGCCAACAAGGTCGACGGCCAGAGCGGCGAGGCCGACGCGGCCGCCCTGTGGTCCCTGGGCCTGGGGATGCCGTACCCCGTCTCCTCCCTGCACGGGCGCGGCACCGGCGACATGCTCGACGCCGTCCTGGAGGTGCTCCCGGAGGCCCCGGCGCAGACCTTCGGCGGCGCCGCGCTCGGCGGCCCCCGCCGCATCGCCCTCATCGGCCGCCCGAACGTCGGCAAGTCCTCCCTGCTCAACAAGGTCGCCCGCGAGGAGCGGGTGGTCGTCAACGAGCTGGCCGGCACCACCCGCGACCCGGTCGACGAGCTGATCGAGCTCGGCGGGGTGACCTGGAAGTTCGTGGACACCGCGGGCATCCGCAAGAAGGTCCACCTCCAGACCGGCTCGGACTACTACGCCTCGCTGCGCACGGCCGCCGCCGTGGAGAAGGCGGAGGTGGCGGTCATCCTGATCGACACCACCGAGAAGATCAGCGTCCAGGACCAGCGCATCATCACCATGGCCGTGGAGGCGGGCCGCGCCATCGTCATCGCCTACAACAAGTGGGACGAGCTGGACGAGGAGCGCCGCTACTACCTGGAGCGCGAGATCGAGACCGAGATGCAGCAGGTGGCCTGGGCCCCGCGCGTCAACGTCTCGGCGCTCACCGGCCGCCACATGGAGAAGCTGGTCCCGGCCATCGAGACGGCGCTCGCCGGCTGGGAGACCCGCGTCCCCACCGGCCGGCTGAACGCCTTCCTCGGCGAGATCGTCGCGGCCCACCCGCACCCGATCCGCGGCGGCAAGCAGCCGCGCATCCTGTTCGGCACCCAGGCGGGCACCAAGCCGCCGCGGTTCGTACTGTTCGCGTCCGGCTTCCTGGAGGCGGGCTACCGCCGCTTCATCGAGCGCCGCCTGCGCGAGGAGTTCGGCTTCGAGGGCACCCCGGTGCACATCTCGGTGCGGGTGCGCGAGAAGCGCAGCAAGAAGAAGTAGCGGCGCGGCCGCGGGGCTCAGTACCCGCGGCGGGGAGCGGGCGGCAGTGCCGCCGGGACGGGTGTCCCGGAGGGGTACGGCCGCCCGCTCGCGTATGCGGACGCGGGTGCGGGCACGGCGGGCGCCGGCCGGGCGGGCTGCCCGGCGTACGTGGCCTGGACGTCGGGGACCGGCAGCCACGCGTCCGTGACCGGCGGGGTCCCCCAGGCGGGCGGCGCGGGCCACCCCCCGCGGCCCCCGGAGGAGCCGTCCGCGCCCGGGTACGGGCCGCCGGAGCCGCTCCCGGCCGGGTAGGGGCCCGTACCGCTCGCGGAGGTGTAGGAGCCCGTCCCGTACGGGTCGCCGTACCGGGACTCGAACCCTGCGGGGGAGGCCGGGACGGGGGCCGCGGGGAAGCCCGCGGAGGGGCCGGGGGGCAGCGCGGGCAGGAATCCCGGGGAGGCGGGGGCCGGGGCCGGCGGGACCTGGGCCGCTGCGGCGGAGGAGAACCCGGGCGGGGAGCCCCAGGACCCCCAGTACCCCGAGGTGCCCGCGGTGCCGGAGCCGGCGGAGGAGCCGGGCGGGGCGCCCCAGGTGCCGGAGCCCGGCGTGAGCCCGGAGAGGGGCGCGAAGGTCGGGAAGCCCACGCCGGCCGTGCCGCCCCCGGGGCCGAAGCCCGCGTACCCGAGGTCCTCCTCGCCGGTCCGGTCCCCGGGCAGGGCCCGGAAGGACCGCAGGTACTCCGAGTACAGCGCGTCGAAGATCGGGGTCTGCGACAGCGCGGCCGCGTCCCGTTCGTGGCGCACCGGCACCACCGGGCTCTGGTACGAGCCCGCGAACGGCTGCGGGACGGGCTGGGGGCGGTGGGCGTCGTATGCGTGCACGTCACTGCCAACGACACGTGGGCCGGACAGATGCGGGCGCAGGGGTGAAAACGCAGATCGCCGGGGGTGCCGGGGGATCTTCCCCGTACCCCCGGCGCACGCGTGCGGGGCCGCCCGGCCCGGACCCGGGTCGGGCGCCCCCCGGCGGGACCCGGGTGCCCGCCCGGGGCTCAGGTGCCCGCGAGCGGCATCGTGGCGGCGACGAGCAGCCCGGAGGCGGCGGCCTTGTCGAGCGCGTCGCGCAGCAGGTCCTCGCGGGGCTGCTGGCCGATGGAACCGACCGGGGCGGCGTACACGAGCACCTTCTGGGTGCGGTTCACGGCTGCGCGCCAGCCCTCGGTGACGGGCAGCGCCTGGTGGGCCTGCCACCAGGCCACCGGGCTGCCGCCCGCGGCGCCGGGCTGCAGGACGGCGTGGAGCTGGCCCATCGCCAGGAGCACGGACCAGCCGGAGAGCACGGACGGGACCGCGGTCATGTCGGTGACCGGGATGAACCCCTGCTCGATGAGGAGCGGCAGGAAGTCGTCGCCGGGGCCCGTGGTGCCGGGGCGGGCGATGGGGGCCGTGGGCTCCACGACGAGGGCCGGGTGCAGCTCCCCGCCGAGCAGGACGAGCCCGCTGGTAATGCCGAGGACGGCCTGACCGCCGGGCACCGACTGCGGGACGCCCGCGGGCGCCGGCTCGGGCTGCCCGGTGATGCTGGCCACCGCCCCCTGCAGCTGGTCCTCGGAGACCTCGACGACCTGGGAGGGGATGCACGTGGCGTGCGCGAAGGCCAGGACGGCGGTCTCGTCGCCGACGAACAGCACGGTGCTGGTCGCTTCGCGTTCCGAGTCGCCCGGGGTGCGGCAGGAGGTGCAGTCGTAGCTGCCCGGCGCGGTCTCGCCGGAGAGCAGCAGCTCGGCTTCTTCGTCGCCGATCTCGGCGCGTACGTCAGGGCTGACGTCGAGCATGCGCGACACGGGGTGACTCCTCGGATAGGCGTGCGTGGGCCGGGCCGTTCCCGGCTCTGCGGGGCTCAACGGGGGAGCCGCGGCCGGGGTCACGCCCCCGGGCGCGGACAGTTGGCGGACCGGCCGGTTCCGGCCGCCGGGTGGGGGACGGTGCGCCGACCGGGTGGGGCCGGGCCGGATGCCGCGCGGCGGGCACGGAAGGCCTGGCAGGGGTACGTAGCGTGGCCCGATGCCCGAACTCCGGACCAGGGCGGCCGTCCTGCTGGCCGCCGCCGTGCTGCTGTTCACCCCGACGGCCGAAGCGGCCGGGGCGGGGGGAGCCGGGGGAGCCGGGACGACGGCGGGGGCGACTGCGCGGACCACGGGGGGATCCGCCGCGGCTCCGGCGCCCCCGGCTCCCGGTCCCGCGGGTCCCGCGGGCTCACCGGGTCGGGTCGGCCGCGGGCGGGGGGACTGCGGGGCGGGCCGGCAGTGGCCCTGGGACTGCGTGGCGGACTGCGAGTCCACCGGGCGCTGGAGCGTGAACACCGGCAACGGCTTCTACGGCGGGCTCCAGTTCCGACAGAGCACCTGGGAGCGCTACGGGGGCGCGGTCTTCGCCCCGCGCGCCGACCTCGCCACCCGCGCCCAGCAGATCCGGGTCGCCGAGGAGGTGCTCGCCTGGCAGGGCTGGCGGGCCTGGCCGACCTGTTCGGTGCGGTACGGGCTGTCGGGCCGCGCCCATGTGGTGCGGGCCGGGGACACGCTGTCGGCGCTGGCGCGCCGGTACCGGATCCCGGGCGGCTGGCAGGAGCTGCACCGCGTGAACGCCCAGCTGGTCGGGCCGCGTCCGGAGCGGATCGCCGTCGGCATGATGCTGGCCCTGCCGCCGACCGCACCGGCCCTGGCGCCCCCGCCGGCCCCGATCCCGGCCCCAACGCCCGTACCGGCTCCCGCGCCTCCCCCTGGTCCCGCGCCTGCTCCGGCCCCTGCGTCCCCGCCGGCTCCGGCGCCCGCCCCCGTACCGGTTCCGACGGCTCCGCGGCCCGGTGGCGGGATGCGCGCGGGCGGGTGACGCGGGGCGGGAGAGGGCGGGGAACTGCCGGGGCCCGCAGGCGTGCGCGGACGGTACCGTTCCGGCGGCCCGAATTCACCCGTCGGCCATGTCCGTTAAGGGGTGAAGTAATGGTGTGCCGCATGCGGCGCATTCGGCTGCGAAAAGGCCAGGAAACCCGGGGGAAAGTCCGCGGCCGGGCCCGGGAATGGGAACTCTGTGCGTATCCCGTGCTCCCGGTACGGGTGAATGGGCCGCGGTAAACGCCTGTCGACGTTCTGTGACACAAGCGTGACCCGGGAGGGACCGGGGTGTGGGAGGGCCGGGCCGGGCGGTGCGGGGTGGTCGTGCGTACCGCCCCCGCGGTGCCGGGACCCGGGGCCCGTCCTCAGCCGCCCGTGACCGGGCGGGCGGCGGCGCCGCGCGGGGCGCGCTCGGCGTGCACCGGGGCAGGGCGGCGGCTGCCGGCCGGGCCGGCGGCGGTGCGCTCGGTGCGGAACAGGTGGACCCGCGGGGCGTGGTGCGGTCCGTGCGCCGTGCGGGCCGCCGCGGCGAGCCCCTGGCCCGGGTTCGCACCCGTCCCCGCTGCGGCCGCGGCGGTCTGCCGGGCGGGCTCCTCCTCGGCGGCCGCCACGCGCTGTGCGTACGAGCCGGCGCGGGCCGGGAGGATGGCGACCGGTACGGGCTGCGGGAGCGGTCCGGCGGGCTCTGCGGTGCGCAGCCGGTCGCGCACCAGGTCGCGCAGTTCGAAGACCAGGGCCTCGGCGCGGGCGATGAGCGGCTCGAACCAGGGCAGGGCGAGCAGGATCAGCAGTCCGGCGGCCCAGCCCAGCAGCACGTCGCTCACCCAGTGCGTACCCAGGTAGACGGTGGTGGCGCCGACGCTGAGCGCGACGACGGCGGACAGCACGGAGAGGTTGCGCCGGGTGCGGACGGTCGAGGCCAGGTAGGCGAGGATGCCCCAGGTGACGACGGCGTTGGCGGTGTGGCCGGAAGGGAATATATCCCCGCCGGCGAAGAGCTCGGCCGAGCCGATCTGGGTGGCGTAGTGCGGTCCGAGGCGGCCGAGGCCGAGCTTCACGGAGCCCACGGTCACGTTGAGCAGGAGCAGGGCGACGCCGAGGGTGAGCAGCGGGCGGATCGTGTGCTGGCGCCAGGAGCGCCAGCCCAGCCAGGCGGCGACCATGACCGCCGTGGGGCCGCGCTGGCCGAGGACGACGAGGTAGTCGAGGAAGGCGTGCAGCTCGGGCCACTGCTCGTACGGACGCCAGAACATCACCTGCCAGTCCAGGCGGACCAGCCAGGAGGTGGTGAGCACGGCCACGACGATCGCCAGGTAGAAGGCCAGCGTCGCGCCGAAGAGCACCACACGGTGCCGGCTCATCTGCGGCGTCTGCAGATGAGCCGGTCGTTCGGGTTCCCGGTCGAGGCGGGCGAAGAGCCGCTCCAGTCGGGACGGGATTTGGTCGGTACGCACTCAATCGACGTTACCCCGCGCGCGTGCGGCACCCGGACGAATCGCGGGGTTTGTGATGACCATGTGATGTGGAGTAGGTCTCATTCCGGCCCTTATTTCAGGCAATCCGAGAATGGTACGGGCCGGGCTGATCCGTACTCCGTCAATTCTTGAGTGCGCTTACCCCGCCTTTATCTCTTCGGGTGAATCCACGGCCGGGCTATTCGGAATTCAATCCTCCGGTATGCCTTTACGGCAGTCGTCTTCAGTGATCTACGGGACTGCTGTGGCGCCTGTCTACGGCGGCCCCGAGCCGTTCAGCCAGAAGGCCCCGTACACCGCCGAACCCGCCGCCAGCACCCCCAGCAGCAGCGCCGCCCACCGCGTCCGCCACCGCGCCAGCGCCACCGCCGGCGGCAGCAGCAGCGGGAACGCGGGCAGCAGCAGCCGCGGCTTCGAGCCGAAGTACCCCGAGGCGCAGAGGGCCAGCGCGACCACGATCCCGCCGTACACGAGCAGCGCGGCCGGCTGCCGCTGCCGCACGCACAGCGCGCACAGCCACAGCACCAGCCCCACCCCCAGCACCAGCCCGGCCCCCGCGAGGATCCCCGCCGGCCCGCCCGAGGCCAGCCTCGCCCCGATGAACCGGGCGAAGGCCCAGCCCCCGTCGAAGCCGTTGCCCCAGCCCGCCTGCACGTCGAGGTACCCGAACAGGCCCCGCCCGGTGCGCACCCCCACCCACAGCACGTACGCCGCCGCGCCCAGCGGGGCCAGCAGCACCCCGGCCAGCATCCGCCCGGACCGCTCCCGCTCCCCGCGCCGCCAGGCGAGCAGCGCGGCCACCCAGACCGCCGCCACCACCGCCGCGCCCACCGGCCGGGTCAGCCCCGCCGCCGCGGCCAGCGCACCCGCCGCCACCCAGCGTCCGGTCAGCACGGCGTACAGGGACCAGGCCGCGAGCGCCGTGAACAGCGACTCGCTGTACGCCATCGACTGCACGATCCCCACCGGCAGCGCGCCCCACAGCACCGCGGCCGCGATCCCCGCCCGGCGCCCGTACAGCAGGTCCGCCACCGCGAAGACCCCCCAGGCCGCGGCCAGCGAGGCGGTCCAGGACACGGCCAGGCCCGCATCGGCGTAGGAGAGCCCGGTCACCGCCGAGACGCCCCGCTCCAGCCAGGGGAGCAGCGGGAAGAAGGCCAGGTTCGAGTGGACGTCCCCGTTGGGGAGCACCACCTCGTACCCGTACCCCTGCCCGGCGACGCGGGTGTACCAGAGCGAGTCCCAGCGGGCGGACAGCAGCGTGTGCGGGCTGCTGCCCGCGGCCGCGCCCCAGGCCGCGAGCACCGCCAGCCCCAGCAGCCGGACCGCCGCGAACCCGGCGAGCGCGGGCGCGGCCCGCCGAAAATCAAGATCCTTCACGGGCATGATTATCGGTGGTGGCGGGCCCCGGGCACGGTCCGTGACCGTCCGCGCACGCCGGGGGAGCGAGTGGCGCACGCCACACCCCGGCGCTCACCGGGGTGAGAGCTTGACCACGTGAATCACAGGCGAACTCGCGTACGCTGGCGATTCCTCGCGTGTCGATGCCGGACCCCGTAGGACACTGCCGGACCCAGGTCCCGGCAGCAGAGATCGACGCTGGTCCGCCGAGCGCGAGGGCTCATCCCGGGAGGTACGCACATGTCAGGGACGAACACGGCCGGTGAGCGCCGGACCCCCTCCCCCCGGCAGCGGCTGGCCGGTGCCGCCGGCGGCGGCAACCGCTGGGTCGTCCTCGTCGTCCTGTGCGTCAGCCTCGTCTTCGTCGCCCTCGACGCGACCATCCTGCACGTGGCCGTCCCCTCCGTCACCGAGGACCTGCGCCCCGGCTCCATCGAGCTGCTGTGGATCGTCGACGCCTACCCGCTCGTGTGCGCCGCACTGCTGATCCTCTTCGGCACCCTCGGCGACCGGGTCGGCCGCCGCCGCGTCCTGCTCCTCGGCTACCTGCTCTTCGGCGCGGCCTCCGCCCTCGCCGCCTTCGCCGACAGCGCCCAGGTGCTCATCGCCGCCCGCGTCCTGCTCGGCACCGGCGGGGCGATGATCATGCCCGCCACCCTGTCGATCATCCGGCAGGTCTTCCCCGACCGCCGCGAGCGGGCCGTCGCCATCGGCATCTGGACCGCCGTCGCCGCCGTCGGCGCGGCCGCGGGCCCCGTGCTCGGCGGCTTCCTCGTCGAGAACTTCTGGTGGGGCTCGGTCTTCCTCATCAACATCCCGCTCATGGCCCTGCTGCTCCCGGCGGCCCGCTGGCTGCTGCCGGAGTCCCGGGGCCAGGCCGACGGGCCCTGGGACGTGCTCGGTGCCCTGATGGCCGCAGTTGGCGTGCTCGGCGTGGTCCTCGGGGTCAAGCGGGCGGGCGCCGACCGCAGCTTCCTGGAGGCCGGGGCCCTCGGGCCTCTGCTCCTCGGCACCGCACTGCTGGTGCTCTTCGTCCGCCGGCAGCGGCGGCGCACGCACCCGCTGATCGACATGCGGATGTTCTCCCGCGCCTCCTTCTCCACCTCCGTCGGCTGCATCGTCCTCGCGATGCTCGCCCTGGTCGGCCTGGAGCTCATCGCCGTCCAGTACCTCCAGCTGGTGCTGGACCTCAGCCCCCTCGAAACCGGGCTGCGCCTGCTCCCGCTGACCTTCGCCGCCATGGCCGCGGGCGTCACCGGCTCGTACACCCTGCACCGCATCGGCCCCCGGCTGATGGTCTCGCTGGGCTTCACGCTCACGGCCCTGGCCGTCCTGCTGCTGACCCTCATGGGCCAGCACGACCGGCCCGTGCTGCTGACCGCGGGCTTCGTCCTGCTCGGCTTCGGCCTCCAGACCACCCTCTTCGGCGCGTACGAGTCGATGCTCAGCGAGGCCCCCGTCCAGCAGGCAGGCGGGGCCGCCGCCATCGGCGAGACCTCGTACCAGTTCGGCGCGGGCATGGGCATCGCCCTGCTGGGCAGCGTGATGAACGCCGCCTACGCCCCGGGCGTGCAGCACGTGCCGGGCGTGTCCGCGGCCGATGCGGCGGGCGCGGGGAACTCGCTCGGCGAGGCCTACCAGATCGCCGCCGGGCTCGGCGGCAGCGCGGGTGAATCCCTCTACCACGCGGCCCGTCACGCCTTCGTGCAGGGTCTGCACACCACCCTGCTGGTCAGCGCCGGGCTGCTGCTCCTGGGGGCGCTGGCCGCCCTGCGGCTGCCGCGCACCATGGACTGTGAGCGGGAGCAGCAGCAGGACGCCGCCGCGGCGGCGCGGACCGCGGGCGGCCCCGTGCTGCCCCAGCAGTCCGGACCGGCCGGTGCCGCCGGCGCGGCAGCGGGGTCCGGGTCCGGACCGTCCGTCGGCCGGGTCAAGGTGCCGGCCCCGGCCCGGCACGGCGCAGCCGCCCCGGCCCGGTCTGGACGCACGGCACCCTGAGCCGTAACGTCGGCACCGAAGCTGGAAACTTACACTGCTAGTTTTCGCGTGCCGCCGGGAGGCCCCGCCGTGACTTCTTCCTTCGTACCCGCCGACCCCCTCGGCCTCGACGAACTGCTCGGCCCCGAGGACCTCGCCGTCCGGGACACCGTCCGCAGCTGGGCCGCCGACCGCGTCCTGCCCCACGTCGCCGACTGGTACGAGAAGGGCGAGCTGCCCGTCATCCGCGAGCTGGCCCGCGAGCTGGGCTCCCTCGGCGCCCTCGGCATGTCCCTGGAGGGCTACGGCTGCGCCGGGGCGAGCAACGTCCAGTACGGCCTGGCCTGCCTGGAGCTGGAGGCCGCCGACTCCGGTATCCGCTCGCTGGTCTCCGTACAGGGCTCCCTCGCCATGTACGCCATCCACCGCTACGGCTCCGAGGAGCAGAAGCAGCAGTGGCTGCCCGGCATGGCTGCCGGCGAGCTCATCGGCTGCTTCGGGCTCACCGAGCCCGACGTGGGCTCCGACCCCGCCGCCATGCGCACGTACGCGAAGAAGGACGGCGCGGACTGGGTGCTCACCGGCCGCAAGATGTGGATCACCAACGGCTCGGTGGCCGCGGTCGCCGTGGTCTGGGCGCAGACCGAGGAGGGCGTGCGCGGGTTCGTCGTCCCCGCGGACGCGCCCGGGTTCTCCGCCCCCGAGATCAAGCACAAGTGGTCGCTGCGCGCCTCCGTCACCAGCGAGCTGGTCATGGACGGCGTACGGCTGCCCGCGGACGCGGTGCTCCCCGGGGTCACCGGGCTCAAGGGCCCGCTCAGCTGCCTGAGCCACGCGCGGTACGGGATCGTGTGGGGCGCGATGGGCGCGGCGCGCGCCAGCTTCGAGGCGGCGCTCGACTACGCGAAGACGCGCGAGCAGTTCGGCAGGCCCATCGGAGGCTTCCAGCTCACCCAGGCCAAGCTCGCGGACATGGCCCTCGAACTGCACAAGGGCATCCTGCTCGCCCACCACCTCGGCCGCCGCATGGACGCGGGGAAGCTCCGCCCGGAGCAGGTGAGCTTCGGCAAGCTGAACAACGTCCGCGAGGCCATCGAGATCTGCCGCACGTCGCGCACGATCCTGGGTGCCAACGGCATCTCCCTGGAGTACCCCGTGATGAGGCACGCCACCAACCTGGAGTCGGTGCTCACCTACGAGGGCACCGTGGAGATGCACCAGCTGGTCCTGGGCAAGGCACTCACCGGGCTCGACGCCTTCCGGTGAGCACCCCGCTCAGTTCTGGTTGAAGAAGCCGTCCTCGGCGCGGTGGCCGTTCTCGTTGACGATCTGGGTGTCGGCCGGGGTCAGGAGGAAGACCCTGGTCGCCACCCGCTCGATCGAGCCGCGCAGGCCGAAGGTCAGTCCGGCGGCGAAGTCGACCACGCGCTTGGCGTCCGCCGGGTCCATGGAGGAGAGGTTGACGATGACCGGGACCCCGTCCCGGAACAGCTCGCCGATGGCGCGGGCGTCCCGGAAGCCGTCCGGCGTGACCGTGGCGATCCGGCGGCCCCGCTCCACGGCGGAGTCCGTGGCCACGCGGACCCGCGGGTCGGTGACCCACGCGTCGGCCTGCGGGCTCCGGGGTGCCTTCGGGTACTCGGCGTACCCGGCGTGCTCGTCGTCGTAGTAACGCTCGTCGTCGCTGTCCTCGACGAGACCCAGCCAGGCACTGGCCTTGCGCACCGAACCCATGGACGCCTCCTTTCAGCGCTGCTTTGCGTCCTGCTCTGCACTGCTGTGTGTGCTGCTGTGTGTGCTGCTTCCCGGAACCTGCCCGTTCAGCAATCCCTATGGTCGTCCATGATGCTGACAGCGCGCCAAGTGGATAGCCGCCGCGCAGGGGTTTCGTGACGGTTCTGGTGCAGAACATGCGGCCCACCGTCTAGGTTGTGCACGCCTACGACTGCTGACTGAGTGAAAATACGATCCATCACTCCATCCGGGTGGGGAGCGCGGCGTACGGGTGAACGAGCGTGCCCGATACGATGCCCCGCACGCGCGCGCACCACACACGGGGGAGCACCATGTTCGGGATCGTCAGGCCATGCACGCACACCCTCGGTGACCGGTACAAAAGCGCATGGATGGCCCATCTCTGCGGGCTCTGCCTGGCACTTCGCGGGGACCACGGACAGCTGGCCCGGGTCGTCACGAACTACGACGGGCTGCTCGTCTCGGTGCTGACGGAGGCTCAGACCGGCCGCGACCCCCGCACCCGGCGCACGGCGGGGCCCTGCCCGCTGCGCGGGATGCGCACCGCCTCGGTGGCCTTCGGCGAGGGCGCCCGGCTCGCGGCGGCCGTCTCCCTGGTCCTCGCCTCCGCGAAGGTCCGCGACCACGTCGCCGACCGCGACGGGCTGTTGGCGCGGGCCCCGCTCGCCAAGGCCGCCCGCCGCGTCGCGCGCTCCTGGGACCGGGCTGGCGCCCGTACCGGCGCCTCGCTCGGCTTCGACACGGCCGTGCTCGTCGACGCCGTCGACCGGCAGGCGGACATCGAGGCGCTCGCCGGACCCGGCACCCCGCTGCTGACCGTCACCGAGCCCACCGAGACCGCCACGGCCGCCGCCTTCGCGCATACCGCGCAACTCGCCGGACGGCCAGGCAACGCCCCCGCGCTCGCCGAGGCGGGCCGGCTCTTCGGCCGCCTCGCGCACCTCCTCGACGCCGTCGAGGACCTGGAGGCGGACGCCGAGGCCGGGGCCTGGAACCCCCTCACGGCCACCGGGACCTCCCTCGCCGAGGCCCGCCGGCTCGCCGACGACGCCCTCCACGGGGTCCGGCTCGCCCTCAAGGACGCCGAATTCGCCGACGGCGGCCTCGCGCACGTCCTGCTCGCCCACGAGCTCGGCACCTCCATCGACCGCGCGTTCGGCACCCGCAGCTGCGGGCACACCGGCACCGACCCCGGCGGCCGGGGCCTCCTGGCCTCCTCGCAGCAGCCCTACGGCGGCGGGAACCCGTACGGCGGGGGCGGGAACCCCTACGGTGGCGGGGGAGCGGGCGGGCACGGCGGCCACCCCGGCGGCCCGTACCCCGGCGGCGGCGCGTACGGCTCCGGCGGCCCCGGGCTGCCGCCCCACGGCCCCGGCAGTGGCAGCGGCTCCGGGGGCTCGGCCGGCCGGCCCCCGCGGCGCGGCTTCTGGGAGGGCTGCGCGGTGGCGATCCCGCTGTTCTGCAGCTGCAAGGTCTGCTGCGCCAAGGAGTACGAGGGCCCCTGGTCGCGCAAGCGCCGCGAGGGCTGCTGCCGGGACTGCGACTGCGACTGCGGCGACTGCTGCTGCTGCCCCTGCGACGGCTGCTGACCCCCGCCCGGGACCCGGGCCCGCGGCTCCGGCCCGAGGCCCGCAGGGCCGCACGGCCCGTCCGCAGCAGGCTCCGGCCGGGCCCCGCCGCCCACGTGCGCGTTCGCGGAGCAGGTCGTCCGCCCCCTTCCCCCGGCGGGCAGCACGCTGCCGTTCGGGGTCCCGGTGGGTGCGGGACGACTGAAACCGGCTCCCGCGGAGGAAAACTGACGCGAGGACACTTCCGCGGTCACGCGGCGCACCCCCACCGCCGCGGGCCCCCGACCCCAGGGAGGACGACACGTGAGGTTCCAGCGCACCACCCCCCGCACGACCACCCCCGCGCCCGGCCCCGGCACCGCCCCCACCCCCGCCCGGCGCACCGCGACCCGGCTCACCGCCCTCGCCGCCGGGCTCGCCGCCCTGGCCGCGCTCACCGCCCCGGCCGCCGTGGCCGGCCCCGGCCGCCCCGGCGCCGGAGCCGACGGGGGCGCGGGCCGCAGCGCCGAGCGGATCGCCGCCCTCGGCTCCGCGGTGCTCCGGGCCGACGTGCCCGGCACGGCCTGGCACACCGACCCCGCCACCGGCACCCTCGTCGTCGCCGCCGACGACTCCGTCGACGCGTACGGCCTCGCCCGGCTGCGGCGGGCGGCCGGCGGGGACCCCGGCGCCCTGCGCATCGAGCGGATCCCGGGCCGCCTCACCCGGCTGCTCACCGGCGGCGACCCGGTCTGGTCGACCAGCTGGCGCTGCTCCGCGGGCTTCAACGTCCGCCGGGGGGAGACCTACTACTTCCTGACCGCCGGCCACTGCACCCAGGGCGCGCAGGCCTGGTATTCCGACGCGGCCCGGGCCACCCCCATCGGCACCACCGAGGGCTCCAGCTTCCCCGTCGACGACTACGGGCTGGTCCGGTACGACAACCCGGCCGTGAGCCGTCCGGGCACCGTCGGGACCCAGGACATCACGAGCGCGGGGGACGCGGCCGTGAACATGCGCGTGACCCGGCGCGGCTCCACCACCGGCACCCGCAGCGGCCGCGTCACCGCCCTCAACGCCACCGTCAACTACGGCGGCGGCGACATCGTGTACGGGATGATCCGGACCAACGTGTGCGCGGAACCCGGGGACAGCGGCGGACCGCTGTACTCCGGCAGCCGGGCGATCGGGCTGACCTCGGGCGGCAGCGGCAACTGCACCTGGGGAGGCACCACCTTCTTCCAGCCGGTCACCGAGGTGCTCGCCGCCTACGGGGTCAGCGTCTACTGAGGCGGCCCGCCCCGCACGCCCCTTCGCGCCCCTGGACGTTCCCCCGCCTTCTGGGAGGATGTCCGGGGACGTGCGGCGGGTGCGGCGCATGCGGCGCGGGGCGGCTGACGGGGGTTCGTGCATGAAGCGCATCGGGGTGACCGGGCACCGGACGATCCCGGCCGAGCTCCTCGGCCACGTCGACGAGGCCCTGCGCACCCTGCTCGGCGGGCACGAGGGGCCGCTGGAGGCCCTGTCCAGCCTGGCCGACGGCGCCGACCAGCTCTTCGCGGCCATCGCCCTGGAGTGCGGTGCCGACCTCACGGCGGTCATCCCCAGCGAGGACTACGAGGAGCTGTTCGAGGACGCGGCCGCGCGGGAGCGCTACCGCGCCCTGAAGGACCGGGCCGCCCAGGAGGTCCGGATGGACTTCCGCCACGCCACCGACGAGGCCTACTACGCGGCCGGCACCTTCATCGCGGAGGCCTGCGACCGGCTGGTGGCCGTCTGGGACGGGCTCCCGGCGCGCGGCCTCGGCGGCACCGGCGACATCGTCGAGTACGCCCGCCGCCTCGGCAAGCCGGTCACCGTCATCTGGCGCGACGGGGTGCGGCGCGCCTGAGGTGCAGCCGGAGCCGCGTCAACTGCTGTGCCGGGCAAGCCAGTCGGTGTGCTGGGGGGAGACGTAGCGCTCGGTCTCGTAGACCGCGGAGGGCCACTGGTCCTGCGTGACGGTCGTCTGCATCACCACCATCATGGCGGCGAGGTCCTGCTCGATCAGGGTGTGCGCCTCGATCAGCGGGTGGTGGCGGCGCATCTCGTTCCAGGCGATGCCCGCCGCGGCCGCCGCGCTCAGCAGCCCCGCGGTCCCGGCGCCCGCACCGGACCCGAAGGCCCTCAACACGGCGAAGACCAGGGCGAGTACGGTCAGGAGGACGATCGTCCACGACCACAGGGCGGTCGCGCGCCGCGAGACCTCGGTGCGCCTGCGGTACCAGTTGCGCTGCTCGATGAGCCGGTCGCGGACGTAGGTATCGCGCCGGACCCCGTACGCCCGGCCCCTCAACTGGAGCATGGCGCCGGTGATTTCGCCCCCGGAGGGGATGCCGTCGGCGGCCCCGGAGCCGCGCGGGTCGGTCCAGCCCATCTTCCGGAGCTCGCCGAGGCCCGCCTCCATCCGGGTGCGGAACAGCCCCTCGGGATCCGGGTGCCCGGTGTCGAAGGGCGCGCCGTGTACGGCGTACCGCCAGGCCAGGGACTTGATGAACTCCGCCGCGGAGCGGTTCAGCTGCCACTGCGGGCGGGCCCGGCGCCGGGTGGCGTGCACCCCCACGGCCAGGACGCCCGCGTACGCCAGCGCGCTCAGCGCGCCGAAGAGCCGCAGCGGTCCGACGGGTACGGCCGGCAGGGCCGCGAAGGCGGCGGCGAGCACCAGCAGGAGCAGCTGTGCGCGCGTGGCCTGCGTGGATTCCCGCTGGCGGGAGACCGCGGCCGCGTCCGCGTGGTGGAACAGGGCCGGAAGGTCCTCGTTCCGAAACGTCATGCTGTTCAGCGATCCGGGAAAGTCCGTCACAGCCGCCCCCTCAGTCTGCTGTTCGGGCCCTGCTCTTCTCTCCTCGTGCTCCGCTCGACCTCTCCTGCGCACTCTTTCGATAGAACGCTTGACCTGGGCTCATGTCTCGGTTGCCAATAGTGGCCAGAAGAGTAAAGTCCACACCGACACTAGCGCGTCGCTGTTGTCATTTCCATGCCCATTCCCTAAGGACGGCCGTGAACACCTCTGCAACCCCTTCGACCAGCGAGAAGAACACCCGTGTTCCGCTGGCCCAGATCGACGCCCGCAGCGACGCCGCGACGTCTGCACTCGCCCGGGTGCTGCCGTCCGAATCGGGTCGTCCGCTTCAGCAGCCGATCTTCAACTCCGCGCTCTAGGGGCGAGTTCACGGCCCTAGACTGGTGGAATGACCGGTCTGATCGCTTTTCGCGAGATCGTCCTGAAGGTTCACAGCAGATGTGATCTCGCTTGTGATCATTGCTATGTCTACGAACACGCAGATCAGAGTTGGCGGGCCCGGCCGAAAACGATCTCCGACGAGGTAATCGGCCATACCGCCCGACGGCTCGCCGACCATGCGCGGACCCATGCGCTCCCCTCCGCAACCGTGATCCTCCACGGGGGGGAGCCGCTCCTGGCCGGTCCCGCCCGCCTCCGCCGCGTGTGCGAGGAGTTCACCGCGGCCCTCGACGGCATCGCCGCCCTCGACCTGCGCATCCACACCAACGGCCTCCAGCTCGGCCCGCGCTACCTCGACCTCTTCGCCGAGTACGGGGTCAAGGTCGGCGTCTCCCTCGACGGGGACCGCGCCGCCAACGACCGGCACCGCCGCTTCGCCGACGGCCGCACCAGCCACCCCCTGGTCCTCCGGGCCCTCGACCTGCTCCGCTCGGAGCCGTACCGCCACCTGTACCAGGGCCTGCTGTGCACGGTGGACATCGAGAACGACCCCGTCGCCGTCTTCGACGCGCTCGCCGCCCTCGAACCGCCCCGCATCGACTTCCTGCTGCCGCACGCCACCTGGGAGGCCCCGCCGCCCCGGCCCGGCGGGGTGCCCGACGGCTACGCCCGCTGGCTGCTGCGGATCTTCGACCACTGGGAGCAGCGCGGCCGGCCCGTACCGGTGCGGATGTTCGACTCCCTGCTCAGCACCCTGCGCGGCGGACCCAGCCTGACCGAGTCCCTCGGGCTCGCCCCCACCGACCTGGTCGTGGTCGAGACGGACGGCACCCTGGAGCAGGTCGACTCGCTGAAGACCGCTTTCGAGGGGGCCGCCGCCACGGGCTTCGACGTCTTCCGGCACTCCTTCGACGAGGTCGCCGCCCATCCGGGGGTGCGGGCCCGGCAGCTGGGGCTCGCCGGGGTCAGCGGCCAGTGCCGCTCCTGCCCCGTCGTACGCTCGTGCGGCGGGGGCCTCTACACCCACCGCTACCGTCCCGGCACCGGCTTCGACAACCCCTCCGTCTACTGCGCCGACCTGCGCGAACTGGTCGACGGGGTGGCGGGCCGGACCTCTGCCGACACCGTCCCCGAACTGTCCGCGCCCGCCGAGCTGGACGCCTCCCAGCAGCGGCTGACCCGGGTCCTGCTCGCCGCACTGCATGAGGAGCTGGCCGGGTCCGCCGGGCCGGGCTGGCAGCGCGCCTGGGAGCTGATCGCCGGGATCGAGGCCGCCGGAGCCGGGCCGGCCGCTCTGGACCCCGTGCTCGACCACCCGTACACGCGGACCTGGCTGCTGGACTCGCTGGCGGCCGTACGGGCCGGGGATCCGGCCGGGGCCGGGGCCGCCGGGCTGCTGGGGGCGCTGGCCGCGGCGGCCGCGGTACGGGTCGGGCCGGGCGGCCCGGAGGCCGCGGTGCCCTACCGGGACGGGCAGGCGTACCTGCCGACCCTGGGGCTGCTGAGCGCGGGCCCGGGGGCGGGGCGGGAGGGGCTCCTGCGGGCGGTCGACGGGGGGTTCGCGGTCCGGGAGGGGGCTGCGGAGCACGTGTTCCGGACGGCGGAGGGGGAGCAGCGCTGGCAGCCCGTGCGGATCTGGCGGGAGGCGGCGGGCGGGGCGCCGCGGGTCGTGGTCGACGACCTCGACCCGCACCGCGACTGCTTCAGCCGCCCCCCGCGGCTGCGGCTCGGCGCGGGGGAGGCGGCCCAGTGGCGGGACCGGCTCGACGCCGCCTGGGCGCTGCTGGACGACCGGGTGCCCGAGCTGGCCCGGCAGGCCGCCGGGGCGCTCACCACGCTGACCCCGCTGGCCGGCGGGCCCCGCTCCGGCAGCCGGGGGGAGGCCGGCCGGCACGGTCCCGGGGCCCTGGGCCTGTCCTGGGCGGCCGGGCCGGCCGAGACGGCCCTCGCGCTGCTCACGGGCCGCCGGCGGGCCCGGCTGCGGGCCCTGACGGAGGTCGCCGACCTGTACGCCCTCGACGGGGAGTGGCTGCACGAGTCCCCGTGGCAGGGCCGGCCGGTGCCGGTCTCCCGGCTGCTGGCCGACGTACACGAGCGGGTGGCCGTCGAGGCCTTCCGGCGGGCGGCCCCCGGGGGCGGCGGGGACACCGGCGGCATTCTGCGGGCGCTGGACCGGCTCTCGGCCGCCGCCGAACTCACCACCAGCGGAAAGGGCCTGGTGGAAGACCTCCGGGGAGAACTGAAGGCGGCCGGGTTGTGAACGGCGCCGGGCATTTTCCGGGGGAATTCTCCGAATCGGCCCTCCGCCCCCTGTCCTGATGACCGAAAATAAGCGTTGATTGACTGAAGGTTGAGGGGATGTGGCGTAGGGGCTCCGGAATGATGTTTCTTCGCTCCATCCGATGTGATTAGTTGTCACGGGACGGGGGTCGTGTGCCTTCATCAGCGCAGCGGTACCAGCCGTACTTCTTTCTCAGTTATGCGCACACACCGAGGTACGGAGCCGGAGGGCCCGACCCCGACATGTGGGTCGAGAGGCTCTTCCGTGATCTCTGCGGCCACGTGATGGCCCTGACGGATCTCCCGGCCGGCGCCCCTGCGGGATTCATGGACCGGGAGATACGCTCCGGCGAGGGCTGGTCCGAACGGCTCGGATCGGCGCTCGCCTCCTGCCTGGTCTTCGTACCGCTCTTCTCGCCCCGCTATTTCGCCAGCGAGATGTGCGGAAAGGAGTGGTACGCCTTCGCCCAGCGGGCCATCCGGCACGGAGCGCTCAACAACCAGACCGCCGAGGCGATCGTGCCCGCGCTGTGGGTTCCCGTACCGCCCGAGCAGCTGCCCGGACCCGCCGAGCGGCTCCAGTTCAACCACAACACCTTCGGGGACCGCTACGTCACCGACGGGCTGTACGGGCTCATCAAACTCCGCTCCTACGCCGAGCAGTACGAGCGGGCCGTGTACGAACTGGCCAAGCGCATCGTGCGGGTCGCCGAGACCGTCCGCCTGGAGTCCAGCCGCCCCGTCGACTACCGCCTGGTGCCCAGCGCCTTCGGCGGCGGGGCCCGCGCCCGGATACCCGGCCCCGCCTCCCGCAGCCTCCAGATCACCGTCGCCGCCGGCACCCGGCACGAACTCCCCGAGGGCCGCAGCGGCGACTACTACGGGGACTCCGCCCTCGACTGGAACCCCTACCACCCCGACTCCCGCAGGCCCGTGGCGCACATCGCCGAGGACCTGGTGCGCAACCTCAACTACCAGACCACGCTGGCCTCCTTCGACGACGAGGCCGGCCACTTCGACAGCAAGGCGCCCCCGACCCGGCCGGAGATCCTCCTCGTGGACCGCTGGGCGGTGGCCGACGAGCAGCGCCGCCAGCGCCTGGCCGCCTTCGACCAGGAGCCCCGGCCGTGGGTGAGCGTGGTCGTGCCGTGGAACCGCCTCGACCACCAGAGCCGCGCGAAGGAGAGCGAGTTGGCCCATCGGCTGGAGCACACCATGCCGGTCAAGATGAGTCAGGGGCGGGCCGCGTGCCGGGTCGCCGCCAACGGAGTCAACAACATGGAGGCCCTGGGCCAGATACTCCCGCAGGTGGTCGAGGCCGCCGCGCAGCAGTTCCTCAGACACGCCCAGGTCTACCCGCCCGCCGGCGGCAGCCACGGCGAACGGCCCCGGCTCGTCGGCCCGATGGGCATGACCGGCGGACCCCCGCTCCCGCCCCCCGCCCCGTTCCCGCCCGGGGGCTCGCGCTACGACCAGCCGCACCACGAGCACGCCCTTCCCGAGTACGAGGAATTCGGCCCCGATGCGGAGGACACGGATGACCGCGAGTCGTGACGGACGCATCGTCACCTTCTATTCGTACAAGGGCGGTACGGGCCGCACGATGGCCCTGGCGAACACCGCCTGGATCCTCGCCGCCAACGGCAAGCGGGTCCTCGCCGTGGACTGGGACCTCGAGGCCCCGGGGCTGCACCGGTTCTTCCACCCCTTCCTCGACCCCTCCACCCTCGGCGCCACCACCGGCATCATCGACCTGATCACCGAGTACGCCTGGGCGGCCACCAGCCCCGTCCAGCGCGCCGACGACTGGCACCGCGACTACGCCCGCATCCAGCAGCACGCCGTCTCGCTCACCCCCGAGAACCTCGGCTGGGAGTTCCCGGCGGGCGGCACCCTCGACTTCGTGTCCGCGGGCCGCCAGAACCGCGAGTACTCCGCCACCGTCTCCACCTTCGACTGGGACAACTTCTACGACCGGCTCGGCGGCGGGCTCTTCTTCGACGCGTTACGCGCGGACATGAAGGAGAACTACGACTACGTCCTGATCGACAGCCGCACCGGCCTCAGCGATATCGCCGACATCTGCACCTTCCACCTCCCCGACGTGCTCGTCGACTGCTTCACCCTCTCCGACCAGTCCATCGACGGCGCCGCCGCCGTCGCCCGGCAGGTCTACGAGCGCTACGGCGACCGCGACATCAAGATCTACCCGGTCCCCATGCGCATCGACGAGGGCGAGAAGGAGAAGGCCGACGCCGGCCGGGCCCTGGCCCGCATCAAGTTCGACCGCTTCCCCACCGGGCTCGCCGGGGACGAGGCCACCGCCTACTGGGGCGCCGTCGAGATCCCGTACCGGCCCTACTATGCGTACGAGGAGACCCTCGCCACCTTCGGCGACGAGGCCGGGCTGACCAACTCCCTGCTGTCCGCCTTCGAACGGCTCACCGCCGTGGTCTCCGAGGGCCGGGTCACCGCCATGCCCGCCATCGGCGAGGAGGTGCGGCTGCGGATCCGCGACGCCTTCACCCGCCGCCGCCCGGCCCTGCCCGCCGACCTCTTCCTCTCGTACGTCGCCGAGAACCGCATGTGGGCCGACTGGATCGAGTCCGTGCTCACCCGGGCCGGATTCCGCGTGGTCCCCAAGGACGTCTCCGCCGAACCGGGGCCCGCCGACACGCTCGGCGCCGGATTCAGCATCGACAGCCCCGCCCGCACCGTGGTCCTCCTCTCCAGCGCCTACCTCAAGTCCGCCCGGGCGGTGGACGTCTGGGAGCGGGCCGCCGCCGAGGACCCCACCGGGGGCCGCCGCCACCTGGTCCCGATCCGCGTGGGCGACGTACGCCTCAGCACGCCCTACATCGACCGCAACCCCGTCGACCTCTTCCGGCTCGACGAGAGCCACGCCACCGCCGCCCTGCTGCGCACCCTGGAGCGGCCCGTCCAGCTCGCCGACCCGGTCTCGCCGGGACCGCGGTTCCCGGGCACGGTGCCCAAGATCTGGAACGCGCCGCCGCGCAACCCCGGCTTCACCGGCCGCAGCGTCGTGCTGGAGCGGATGCGCGACCAGCTCGGCGGCGGGATCTCCGTGGTCCTGCCGCAGCCGCAGACCCTCTTCGGGCTCGGCGGGGTCGGCAAGACCCAGGTGGCCCTGGAGTACGTCCACCGCTTCATGGCGGACTACGACCTGGTCTGGTGGATCTCCTCCGAGCAGACCGACGACGTGGTGGCGGGGCTCGCCGAACTCGCCGTCCGGCTCGGGGCGCAGACCGGCGAGGACATGGCGGCCGCCTCGCAGGAGGCCATCGACCTGCTGCGGCGCGGGGTGCCCTCCTCCCGCTGGCTGCTCGTCTTCGACAACGCCGACGACCCGGAGACCCTCAAGCGGTTCTTCCCGCCGGGCGGCCCCGGCCACATCCTGGTGACCTCCCGCAACCAGAGCTGGTCCCAGTACGGGGACGCCCTGCCCGTCGACGTGTTCCTGCGCGAGGAGTCCGTCGAGCACCTCCAGCGGCGCGCGCCCGGGCTCACCCTCGCCGACGCCGACGCCGTCGCCACGGCCGTCGGTGACCTCCCGCTGGCCGTGGAGCAGGCCGGGGCCTGGATCGCCGAGACCGCCACCCCCGTCTCCTCCTACCTGGAGCAGCTGGCCCAGCAGGCCGCCAACGTGCTCGCCCTCAACCAGCCCGCCGGATACCCCGAGCCGGTCGCCGCGACCTGGAACGTCTCGATAGAGCGCCTCCAGAGCCGCTCGCCCGCCGCCGTCCGGCTCCTCCAGCTGTGCGCCTTCTTCGCCCCCGAGCCGATCTCCGCGAACCTCCTGTACAGCAAGGAGATGATCGACGCCCTCAAGCCGTACGACGCCTCCCTCCAGGAGAAGCTGGTCCTCGGCCGGGTCATCCGGGAGATCGGCCGCTTCGCCCTCGCCAAGGTCGACCAGGTCAGCAACAGCATCCAGGTCCACCGGCTCGTCCAGGCCGTGATCCGGGCCCAGTTGAGCGAGGAGGAGCAGCGCGAGGCCCGGCACGCCGTGCACCGGATCCTCGCCGGGGCCCGCCCCGACGACGACGAGCCGATAGACAACCCCGAGACCTGGCCGCGGTTCAACACCATCTGGCCGCACCTGGCCACCTCCGAGGCCCGGTACTGCAAGGAGCCCGAGACCCGCCGGCTGCTCATCGACCGGGTCCGCTACCAGTGGAAGCGCGGGGACTTCAAGGCCGCGCACCAACTCGCCACCGATCTGCGGCAGTCGTGGAAGGAGACCCTCGGCGACAGCGACCTCCAGTACCTCTACCTGCGCTTCCACCTCTCCAACATCCTGCGCTCCCAGGGCCGGTTCGTGGAGGCGAAGGAACTGGACGAGGTCACCCTGGAGCGGCAGCGCCTCGCCCTGGGGCCCTCCCACCCGCACACGTACATGACCACCAGCGGACTGGCGATGAACCTGGGCGCCCTCGGCCAGTACGGCAAGGCGATGGAGCTGGCCACCGAGGCCCACGAGGGCTTCAGCCAGATCTTCCACGAGGCCCACCCGCGCACCCTGGCCGCCGCCAACAACCTCGCGCTCAACCTGCGCATGGTCGGCCAGTACGCCCGCGCCCGGGAGATCGACCAGGAGGTCTTCGACCGGCGCACCGAGGTGCTCGGGCCGGAGCACCCGTACACCCTCTCCTCGGCCCAGAACCTGGCCCGCGACCTGCGCGAGGTCGGCCGGTACGAGGACTCGGTGCAGTTGCTGAGCCGCGCGTACGAGTCCTACAAGCGGACCCTGGGCCGGTCCTTCCCCGGCACCCTGTCGGCGGCGAAGAACCTCGCCGTCTCGCTGCGCCGGGCCGGGCTGCTGGAGGACGCGCTGCGGCTGACCACGGCCACCCGCAACCGCTACCGGGCCAAGTACACCTCGGTCAACCCCGACCTGCTGGCCTGCGATCTGAACCTGGCGGCGGACCTGTTCGCCACCGGGGACCCGCTGGCGGCGCGCGACACCGCCCAGGAGGTCGTGGACGAGTACATGAAGGTGCCGGGGGAGCGGCACCCGTACACCCTCGCGGCGATCAACAACCTGGCCGTGTTCCACTGGGGTTCGGGGGCGCCGGAGACGGCCGAGCCGATGCTGCGCAGCACGATCAGGGTGATGCGCGAGGTGCTGGGCGACAACCACCCGCACACCATCTTCGCCACCCTCAACCTGGCCAACGCCCATGCGGACCTGGGCGATCCGGAGGGGGCGCTGGGGATGGAACGGATCGCGGTCGGGCGGCTGAAGGAGGCGCTGGGGGCCCACCACCCCGAGACCCTCGCCAGCGCCTCCAACATGGCGGTGAGCCTGGACCGGCTCGGCCGCAAGGAGGAGGCGTCGCGGGTGCGCGCGGAGGCGGTGGCCGAGCTCAGCCGGCTGCTGGGGGAGGACCACGGCCTGACCCGGTACGCGCGGGACGAGCGCCGGGTGCACCGGGACCTGGAGCCGCTGGCCGTGTGAGGCGCGGCTGCGGGCGGTACCGCCGGGGAGTCCTTCCGGCGGTACCGCCCGCAGCCGTGTCAGGCGGAGCGCTGCTGGGGCGGGCCCGGGTCGCGCAGCAGCCAGGTGAGGATGTCGGGCAGCGCGCGGAAGGCCGCGAAATGGGCGGCCGCCGGCTCGAAGGAGGCGGTGGCCCCGGGGATCCGGCGGGCCAGCCAGCGGGAGTGCCCGACCGGGGAGAACACGTCCTTCTCTCCGTGCCAGAGCAGGACCGGGCAGCTGATGTCGGCGGGGTCGAAGCCCCAGGGGGCGGCGAGGGCGCGGATATCGTCCAGCCAGCCGTACCCGGACTGTTTGAGGCCCTCGCGGAAGTTGCGCTCCAGCATCTGGCGCAGTCCGGCGTCGGAGACGATCAGCCGGTCGTTCTCGGTCAGCTCGCGGCGCAGGTCTTCGAGGAGCCGGCCCGGATCGCGGGCGATCTCGTCGGAGCGGGGGATCAGGCGGGCGGCGAGCTCCTCGGGGTCGGTGGTGGCGGCGGTGTACTCGCGCACGTTGTACGTGGTCATGCCGTCGAACCAGTCGAGGCCGTCCGCGTCCCGGGGGGCCAGGCCCACGAGGGTGGCGCACCGGGTGACCCGCTGCGGGAGCAGGGCGGCGCAGGCGAGGGCGTGGGGGGCGCCGCCGGAGCGGCCCGCCACGGCGAACGTGTCCATCCCGAGGGAGTCGGCGATCGAGGCCACGTCCGCGGCCACGTCGGCGACGGTGCGCCCGGGATGGCGGTCGGAGTTGCCGTATCCGGGCCGGTCGTAGGCGATGAGCTGCATCCGGCGCTGGTAGAGGACCATGCCGCGGGGGGCCGGGCCCAGTCTGCTGCCGGGGGTGCCGTGGAGCAGGAACACCGGCTTGCCGTTCGGGTCGCCGAGTCTCTCCACCGTCAGATGCCGCCCGTCCGCGGCGCGCACCCGATTGCGCACGCGTTCCCTCCTTCACGGTCGACGCGAGTCGTCACGGTGATTGTGCTCGCTGGGGGAGGAGCACGGTAGGGCGCATTCCGCGTGAAATTCTTGTGAAAACTTTCACAAGCGCACAGGGGTCTTTGGTCCTCCCCCGTTTTTGCAGGTCAGGAAGAGGTTTATGGATCAGTAAACGCCTGTGAACGGCCCTTCGGCCCTGCCGGAGGGGGCTTTTTCGGGGCCCCCGCCTCCGCTTTTGGGTGTCGAATTGAGGCATCAGGACATCAGGAAAAACGGGTCGCGAGAAGGAGTTCCTGCGATGGAGGCCAAGGACAGGGTGGACGTGCTGGTCCGGGACGCGCTCAAGGCGCTCGACCGGTTCGAGGCGTTCGACCAGGAGCAGGTGGACCACATCGTCAAGAAGGCCGCACTGGCCGCGCTGAGCCGCCACGGCGAGCTCGCGCAGCTCGCCGTCGAGGAGACCGGCCGCGGTCTCTTCGAGGACAAGGCCGTCAAGAACCTCTTCGCCTGCGAGCACGTGGTCAACTCCATGCGCGGGCTCAAGACCGCCGGCGTGGTCCGCCGCGACGAGCTCAACGGCATCACCGAGATCGCCGAACCGGTGGGCGTGGTCTGCGCCATGACCCCGGTCACCAACCCGACCTCGACCACGCTCTTCAAGGCGCTCATCGCCCTGAAGACCCGCAACCCGATCGTCTTCGCCTTCCACCCCTCCGCCCAGGGCTGCTCCGCCGAGGCCGCCCGCACCGTCCGCGACGCCGCCGTCGCCGCCGGGGCGCCCGAGGACTGCATCCAGTGGATCGAGGAGCCCTCGATGGAGGCCACCGCGGCCCTCATGAACCACCCGGGCGTCTCCACCATCCTCGCCACCGGCGGCAACGCGATGGTCAAGGCCGCCTACTCCTGCGGCAAGCCCGCCCTCGGAGTCGGCGCCGGCAACGTCCCCGCGTACGTGCACAAGAGCGCGAAGCTCGGCCGCGCGGTCCACGACATCGTGCTCTCCAAGGCCTTCGACAACGGGATGATCTGCGCCTCCGAACAGGCCGTCATCCTCGACCGGGAGGTCTACGACCAGGGCATCGCCGAATTCCGCCGGCTGGGCGCGCACGTGGTCACGGCCGCCGAGAAGACCAAGCTGGAGGAGTACGTCTTCGGCACCACCGCGTACGCCGCCGACTGCGCCGGGGGCAAGCTCAACCCCGCCGTGGTCGGCAAGTCCGCCCGGTGGATCGCCGAACAGGCCGGCTTCACGGTCCCGGAGGGCACCTCGATCCTGCTGGCCGAGTGCACGGAGGTCGGCGAGGGCGAGCCGCTGACCCGGGAGAAGCTCTCCCCGGTGCTGGCCGCCCTCAGGGCCGAGGACACCGCCCACGGCATCGAACTGGCCGCGCAGATGGTCGAGTTCCACGGACTGGGCCACAGCGCAGCCATCCATGCCGAGGACGAGGAGCTCGTCGAGGAGTTCGGCAGGCGGGTCAAGGCCGTCCGCGTCATCGCCAACTCCCCGTCCACCTTCGGCGGCATCGGCGACGTCTACAACGCCTTCCTGCCCTCGCTGACCCTCGGCTGCGGCTCCTACGGGCACAACTCCGTGTCCAACAACGTCAGCGCGGTGAACCTGGTCAACATCAAGAGGATCGGACGGCGCAACAACAACATGCAGTGGTTCAAGGTCCCCCCGAAGATCTACTTCGAGCGCAACTCCCTGCGCTACCTGGGCGAGATGGAGGGCATCAGCCGGGTCTCCATCGTCACCGACAAGACCATGGTCGCCCTCGGCTTCGTCCAGAAGGTGACCGACATCCTCCACTCCCGCGAGGGCTCGGTCGCCGTCCAGGTCATCGACAGCGTGGAGCCCAACCCCGAGCTGTCCACCGTCCAGCAGGGCGCCGCGCTGATGCGCGAGTTCCGCCCCGACACGATCATCGGCCTCGGCGGCGGCTCCCCGATGGACGCCGCGAAGATCATGTGGCTGATGTACGAGCGCCCGGAGGTCGAGTTCGCGGACACGAAGGAGAAGTTCTTCGACATCCGCAAGCGGGCCTACAAGTTCCCCTCGCTGGGGGAGAAGGCCAGGATGGTGGCCATTCCGACCACCTCCGGCACCGGCTCCGAGGTCACGCCCTTCGCCGTCATCTCCGACCCGGCCGCGGCCCAGAAGTACCCGCTCGCCGACTACGCCCTGACCCCGGACGTCGCCATCGTCGACCCGGTGCTGCCGATGGGCCTGCCGGCCTCGGTGACCGCCGACTCCGGCTTCGACGCCCTCACCCACGCCACCGAGGCCTACGTCTCGGCGTACTCCAACGACTACACGGACGGCCTCTGCCTCCAGGCGATCAAGCTGATCTTCGGGAACCTGGAGCGGTGCGTCACCGACGGGCCGAACGACCCCGAGGCCCGCGAGAAGATGCACAACGCCTCGACCGTCGCCGGCATGGCCTTCGCCAACGCCTTCCTGGGCCTGGTCCACGCCATGGCGCACACCCTCGGCAACACCTTCCACGTCCCCCACGGCCGTACCAACGCCCTGCTGCTGCCGCACGTCATCCGGCACAACGGCACCGTCTCCCACAAGGCCACCCCGTGGCCGAAGGCCGAGGTCTACCGGGCCCCGGAGCGCTTCCAGGAGATCGCCCGGGTGCTGGGCCTGCCGGCCGCCACCCCCGCCGAGGGCGTCGAGTCCTACGCCCGGGCCGTGGAGGAGCTGCGCACCCGGTGCGGGATCCCGGCCTCCTTCGCCGAGGAGGGCGTGGACGAGCAGGCCTTCCTCGCCGCCCTGCCCCAGCAGGCCGTCAACGCCTACGCCGACCAGTGCGCCCCCGCCAACCCGCGGATGCCGATGATCGACGAGATGCAGCAGCTGATGAAGCAGGCCTACTACGGCAGCGCGGAGGCCGTCCCGGCCGCCGCCGGCGGGAACTGAGGCGCCGCCGCCACCGGAACTCCGCGCACAGCGGAACAGCAGGAGCCCGCCCGGGAAGCTCAGGCCCGGGGGGGCTCCGGCGCGTCCGGGGGTTCAGGCCCCGGCGGGCTCCGGCAGGTCCGGGGCCCAGGCCCAGGCGGGCTGCCCCGGCGGCGGGGTCAGCGCGAGGGCCAGTACCACAGCGGCTCGTCCAGGGGCCCCTCCCGGCCCGCCACCTGCGTCTGCCCGAACTCCTTGACCAGTTCCACGGTGTGCAGGTCCACCCGGTGCCGCCGGGTGCCCGCCGCCAGGGCCTCGGCCAGCGGCCGGGCGTGGGTCACCACCACCGTCTGGGTGCTCCGGGAGGCCGTCAGCACCAGATCGGCCAGCGGACCCAGCAGATCGGGGTGCAGGCTGGTCTCCGGCTCGTTGAGCACCATCAGCGCGGGCGGCCGCGGGGTGAGCAGGGCCGCCGCCCACAGCAGGTAGCGCAGGGTGCCGTCGGAGAGCTCGGCGGCGCCCAGCGGCCGCAGCAGCCCCGGCTGGCGCAGCTCCAGCTCGAAGCGCCCGCCCCGGTCCTGCACCGAGATCCGGCTGCCGGGGAAGGCCGCCTCCACCGCCGCGTCCAGCGCCTCGTGGTCCCCGGTCTCCCGGATGGTCTGCAGCGCGGCCGGCAGGTCCCCGCCGTCCGGCCCCAGCACGGGGGTCCGGGTGCCGACCCGCGGGGTCCGGGCCGGGGCCCCCGCGTCGGTGCGCAGGTGGTCGTAGAACCGCCAGGACCGGATCCGCTCCCGCAGCGCCAGCAGGTCGGGGGCGAGCTGCGGATCGGCCAGCTCGCTGAGCATGGAGTCGTACGGGCGCAGCCCGTTGTGCGTACGGTGCCAGCCGCCGTCCGCGGTCCGCGTGCGCACGGCCGGCCCCGCACGCTCCGAGAGCACGGCGGCCGGGCGCAGCACCGGGCCCGCCCAGGTGGACTCGCGCTTGATCTCCGGGTCGAGGCCGAACAGGGACTCCGAGGAGGCGGAGGGGTGCCCGAAGTCCACGGCGTACCCGAAGTCGTCCCCCGCGAAGCCCAGCCGCAGGCTCACCGGCTCCCCGCGCACCGTCCCCTGCACGGGGGTCCCGCGGCGCAGCGCCCCCGCGGAGGTCTCCGGGCCGGCCCACAGGGTGGACGGCAGCCCGCCCTCCCGGGCGAGGGCGGCGACCGCCCCGCCGCGGGCGGATCCGGCCAGCAGCCGCAGGGAGCGGTAGAGGCTGGACTTGCCGGTGCCGTTGGCACCGGTGACGACGGTCAGCCGGCCCAGCGGGACGATCAGGCGGCGCAGGCTGCGGTAGTTCTCTACGGCGAGGGTGGTGATCACGTCTCCGGGTGTTCCTCCGGGGCCGGGAGGGGGCCCAACGGCAGGACGGGCAGGCCCCGGGCACCGGCGGGGATCCGCCCCGCCGGTGTGCAGGCCGGCTCCTGCGGACCGCGGCGGACCGGGCCCCAGGGGCCGCGGGCCCGCCGGGATCCGCAGGAGCCGGCGCGGGCGGCGCCGGGGGCGGCCGGCGGGCCGGTCCGGCCCGTGCCCCGCTCCCGGACCGCCTCCCCGGTGGCACCGTGCGCCGTCCGCAGGGGAAGACGGCCGGGGCCGGGGCGGGGGTTGCCTGCGGGGCGGGGCGGATCCGCCGGCGCCCTCCGGGCGGGCGGGGGAGCGCCCGCCGGGCGGGGGCGCGGAGCGCTGCTCACCGGGCCGCGGACGCGGCGCCCGGGTCCGCGGCGGCGCCGTCCGCGCCCGCGTCGGGCAGTCCGCTGCCGACGGCCGGGCCCGGGCGGCCCTTGCGGAAGACCGCGCAGGCCAGGGTCACCGCCGCGCTGAGCACGGCCCAGGCGGCGAGGACCAGCATCGGACCGCCCGCGTCGTTGCCCTTGAAGTACGCGATGGAGCGGGCCGCGTAGGTGCCCGCGCCCGGCGGCAGTGCCGGTCCGATGTCCCGCCAGAAGGCGGGCAGCAGCGGGTACGGGTAGGCCCCGCCCGCGCTCGGGTTGCCGAGCACCACGACCAGCAGGATCGCCAGGCCGATGCCCACCACCCCCGCGAGGCCCTGGAAGGCCAGGGTGATGGCGCCCACCGCGAAGACGAGCAGGGTGCCGAGCCCCCACAGGCCCCAGATGCTGCCGGGCAGCGCGCCGAGCACCGGGCCGGCGATCACCGCGCCGAGGAGTCCGGCCACGACGGCGTACGCGAGGAGTGCGGCGAGCCGGATGACGGCGCGGGCCGGGTTGGCGGGCCGGGCCCCGGCGCTGATGGCGAGGATCGCGGCGCACAGGTAGCCGCCCACGCACCAGCCGACGACCAGGTAGAAGGAGGACAGGCCGCGGGCGTCGCCCTTGTCGGCGGGGGCCACGTCCACCACCCGTACCGTGCGCCGCTGGGCCGCCTCGGCCAGGCCGACCACCTGTTCGACGGCCTGGGAGAGCGAGGCGCCGGCGCCGCTGGCGACCAGCAGCCGGTCGGTGGTCCCGGCGGGGTCGATGATCAGGGCCCCGTCCACCTCGCGGTTGAGGACCTGCTGCCGGGCGGCGCCCTCGTCCGGGGCGGACCGGGGGTCGAGGGGGTCGCCGGGCAGGCCGGCGAGCTGGGCCACCGTCCGCTCGGTGAGCGGGGCGGCGGGGCTGACCACGGCGAGCGGGATCTCGTGCGGTTTCGGCTGGTGGAAGGCGCCGATGTACGAGGTGATGAAGGCGAGCTGGAGCGCCAGCACCCCGATGACCAGCAGCGCTGCCCGGGCGGTGACTGCGTCCTTGATCTCGCCGAGGAACCCTCGGGAAGGGGCTGGATCGGTGGGTGTCATGGCACCACGCTCGGGGGGCCGGGGCGGGTGCGCAGCAGGGGAGGGCCGAACGGATGACCGGCTGCTGGACGGCCGTCGCAGTCTGTATCGAACATGTGTGTCGTACGAGTGTTCGAAACTGGTCTATGGTGGAGGGAGGGGAGAGAGAAGGGGGAGCCGGTCATCGAGGGAAGCCGGAGGCGTGGATGCCCGGTTTTACGCATCTGCACACCGTTTCCGGGTTCTCCGCGCGGTACGGAGCTTCACACCCGGAGCAGCTCGCCGCGCGCGCATCCGAGCGCGGCATGGACGCCCTCGCCCTCACCGACCGGGACACCCTCGCCGGCGCCGTGCGCTTCGCCAAGGCCGCCGCGCGGGCGGGCATCCGCCCCCTGTTCGGGGTGGACCTGGCCGTGGCTCCGGACCAGACGCCCCCGGCCGCTGCCGGGGCCCCGCAGGGCACCGTGCGCCGCCGCACCCCCGTCAAGGGCGGGGCCTTCGTCGACGAGTCCGCGCCGCGCGCCCTCTTCCTGGCCCGCGGCGGCGCCGCCGGCTGGGCCGGGCTGTGCCGCCTGGTCACGGCTGCCCATGCGGCCCGGCCCGCGGCAGGCTCCGCCTCCGGGACGGGCCCGCGCCCCCTGCTGCCCTGGGCGGAGAACCACGGCGAAGGGCTCCTGGTCCTCCTGGGGCCCGGCTCCGAGGTGGGCCGCGCCCTGGCCGCCGGCCGCCCCGACCGCGCCGCCCGGCTGCTGGCCCCCTGGCGGGAGCGGTACGGGGACGCCCTGCGCCTGGAGGTCGTCGACCACGGCCGGGCCGGCACCGGCCCCGGCTCCCTGCGGCTGGCCGCCCGTACCCTCGGCTTCGCCGCCGAGCAGGGCGTGCCCGCGGTGCTCGCCAACGCCGTGCGGTACGCCGACCCCGGCCAGGGGCCCGTCGCCGACGTGCTCGACGCCTCCCGCCGGCTGGTCCCGCTCGACCCGCGCGGCCCCTTCGACGGCGGCGAGCGCTGGCTCAAGGGCCCCGCCGCCATGGCCGCTGCCGCCGAGCGGATCGCCGAGGCGGCCGGCGGGCGCCGCGCGGAGGCCCGGGCCCTGCTGGAGCGCACCCGGCAGGACGCCGGCTCCTGCCTCGTCGACCCCGGGGACGACCTCGGCATCGGCTCGGTGCACTTCCCCGAGCCCCGGCTGGTCGGCGCCGCCCGCCGCACCGCCCAGCGGGTGCTGGCCTCCCGGTGCGCCGCGGGCATGGTGCGGCGCGGGTACGCGGACCGCCGCCCGTACTGGGACCGGATGCACCAGGAGCTCGACGTCATCGCCCATTACGGCTACGCCACCTACTTCCTGACGGTCGCTCAAGTCGTTGACGATGTACGGGATAGGGGGATCCGGGTGGCCGCCCGCGGATCCGGGGCCGGCTCACTGGTCAACCACCTCCTCGGGATCGCCCACGCCGACCCGGTCGAACAGGGCCTGCTGATGGAGCGGTTCCTGTCCAAGCGGCGGCCCGTGCTGCCCGACATCGACATCGACGTGGAGTCCGCCCGCCGGCTGGAGGTCTACCGCGCGGTCATCGACCGCTTCGGCGCCGAGCGGGTCGCGACCGTCGCCATGCCCGAGACCTACCGGGTCCGGCACGCCATCCGGGACGTGGGCGCCGCCCTGTCCATGGACCCCGCCGAGACCGACCGGCTCGCCAAGGCCTTCCCGCACATCCGGGCCCGCGACGCCCGTGCCGCCCTGGCCGAGCTCCCCGAACTGCGCGGCGTGCGGAGCCGGACGGGCGGACCGGAGCACGAGCGGCTGTGGCAGCTCGTCGAGGCCCTGGACGCCCTGCCGCGCGGAGTGGCCATGCACCCGTGCGGGGTGCTGCTCTCCGACGCCTCGCTCCTCGCCCGCACCCCCGTCGTGCCCACCAGCGGGGAGGTGCCCCTCGGGCCCGGTCTCGGCAGCGCCCCGCTGCCGATGTCCCAGTTCGACAAGGACGACGTCGAGGACCTCGGGCTGCTCAAACTCGACGTCCTGGGCGTACGGATGCAGTCCGCGATGGCGCACGCCGTCGCGGAGGTCCGGCGCGCCACCGGGCGGGAGCTCGACCTCGACGACCCGGCGCAGGTGCCGCCGGACGACGAGGCGACCTACCGGCTGATCCGCTCCGCCGAGACCCTCGGCTGCTTCCAGATCGAATCCCCCGGCCAGCGCGACCTGGTGGGACGGCTCCAGCCCGCGACCTTCCACGACCTGGTCGTGGACATCTCGCTGTTCCGGCCCGGCCCCGTCGCCGCCGACATGGTCCGGCCCTTCATCGAGGCCCGGCACGGCCGCGCGCCCGCCCGCTACCCGCACCCGGACCTGGAGGGGCCGCTGCGCGAGACCCACGGGGTCGTGGTCTTCCACGAGCAGGTCATCGAGATCGTCGCCATCATGACCGGCTGCGGCCGCGCCGAGGCCGACCGGGTGCGGCGCGGGCTGTCCGACCCCGGCTCCCAGGGCCGGATCAGGGTCTGGTTCGCCCAGCAGGCCGCCGGGCGGGGCTACGGGCCCGAAGTGGTCGCCCGTACCTGGGAGATCGTCGCGGCCTTCGGCAGCTACGGCTTCTGCAAGGCGCACGCCGTGGCCTTCGCCGTCCCCACCTACCAGTCCGCCTGGCTCAAGGCCCACCACCCGGCCGCCTTCTACGCCGGGCTGCTCACCCACGACCCCGGCATGTACCCGAAGCGGCTGCTGCTCGCGGACGCGCGGCGGCGGGGCGTGCCGGTGCTGCCGCTGGACGTGAACCGGTCGGCGGTGGCCCATCGGATCGAACTGGTGTCCGATATGGTGCCGGGCGGGGGGCCCGGAGCGGTGCGCGACGTGCCGCCGGGGGCGGTGCCGGGGGCGGCGGGCGCCTCCCGGTGGGGGCTGCGGCTGGCCCTCGCCGACGTCCACGGCATCACCGGGGCGGAGGCCGCCCGCATCGAGGCCGGCCAGCCGTACGCCTCCCTCCTCGACTTCTGGGAACGCGCCCGCCCGGGCCGCCCGGTCGCCGAACGCCTCGCGCAGGTCGGGGCCCTGGACCTCTTCGGCGCGAACCGCCGGGACCTGATGCTGCACCTGGCGGAGCTCCACGGCTCCCTGCGGGCCGCCGGTACGGGCCGGGGACGGGGCCGGGGATCCGCCGGCGGCGGGGCGCAGCTCCCGCTCGACGGCGGGCGGCGCACCGGGCGGCTCGGCCTGCCCGACCTCAACGAGGCCGAGCGGCTCAGTGCCGAGCTCGGCGTCCTCGGCATGGACGCCTCCCGGCACCTCATGGACGACCACCGGGCCTTCCTCGCCGAACTCGGCGCCGTCCCGGCCCGGCGGCTGCGGGAGGCCGCGCACGGGCAGACCGTCCTGGTCGCGGGGGCCAAGGCGGCCACCCAGACCCCGCCGGTCCGCTCCGGCCGCCGGGTCGTGTTCACCACCCTCGACGACGGCACCGGCCTCGTCGACCTGGCCTTCTTCGACGACAGCCACGAGGCCTGCGCGCACACCGTGTTCCACTCCTGGCTGCTGCTGGTGCGGGGAGTGGTGCAGCGGCGCGGGCCGCAGAGCCTGAGCGTGGTCGGGGCGGCCGCCTGGGACCTGGCCGAGCTGGTCGAACTGCGGCGCGCGGGGGGTCTGGAGGCGGTGGCCGGCCGGCTGTCCGCCGCCGACGCCCCGCCGGGCCCCGAGCCGCCCGCCGACCCCTCCGGGCGGCGCATCCGCCTGCCCACCGGGTACGAGCTGAACCCGTGGGCCGACCTCCAGCCGCCCGGAGCCGGGCCGGCGACGGGCCGCAGACTGTGGCACGCGAGCCCGGGGAGCGCGGGATGACCCCGTCCGCCCGGCCCCGGGGCTCCGCACCCCTTCCCCGCGCCTCAAACGCCGGCGGGGCTGGGTTTGCCCGGGTCCGCGCCTCAGGCGTGGAGGGCCCGGGGGAGTGGGTGTTCAGGAAGGAGGTGGGGCGGATGGTGTTCTGTGTGGTGTGCCGGGGCGGTGGGGCGGCCGGTTACGACGGGCTGCTCGCCGTGCTGGCCGGGCTGACCCCCGCCGTCCGCGCCCTCCCGCCCGACACCGCCCTCGCGGACCTCTCCGGCGCGCTCCGCTACTTCGACCGCACCCCCGAACAGCTCGCCGCCCTCCTGCGCGTCAGGGCCCTCGCCCTGTACGGCGTGGACTGCGCGATCGGGATCGCGGGCAATCCGATGCTGGCCGGGATGGCCGCCCGGCAGGCGCGGACCGGGCAGACCGTGGTGGTCCCCGAGGACCCGCAGGCCGTACGGGAGTTCCTCGCGGCCCAGCCGGCCGCCGCCCTCGACGGGGTCGGCCCCGCCACCGCCCGCACCCTGGCCGCGTACGGCCTCGGCACCGCCGGCCGGATCGCCGCCGCCCCGCAGGCCGCCCTGCGGCGGATCCTCGGCGCGCGCGCCGGGCGCGAGGTCCACGAACGGGCCCGCGGGATCGACCGCACGCCGGTGGTCCCGGGCGCCCCCGCGCCCTCGCTGGCCGCCGACCGCTCCTTCGACCGGGACGAGACCGACCCGGCCCGGCACCGGCGCGCCCTGCTCTCCCTCACCGAGGAGCTCGGCGCCCGGATGCGCACGCAGGGGCTGGTCTGCCGCTCCCTGGTCCTCACCGTCCGCTGCGCGGACCGCAGTTCGGTCGTCCGTACCCGCACCCTCGCCGAGCCCACCGCCCACTCCGCCGCGCTCACCGCCACCGTGTACGCGCTGTACGCCGGGCTCGGCCTGCAGCGGGCCCGGGTGCGGGTGCTGTCCCTGCGGGCCGAGGGGCTCGTACCGGCCGAACGGGCCGCGCAGCAGCTGAGCTTCGACCCGGAGGACGACAAGGCCCGCCGGCTGGAGGAGGCCGCGGACCGGGTCCGGGCCCGGTTCGGGCCGCGGGCCGCGATGCGCGGCACCCTCGCGGCCTGAGGAGCGGCGGCGCGGGAGGCACGGCCGCCGGCGGTGGCGACACGGGAGTTTTTACCGACGCGTAACTTCCCAGTTTTGCTACCCGCCCGTAATTTGGCGGATGCAGCTCACCTTGTGATCCGGATCACGGGCGAATCCCCCATCGCGCCTCCCCTCCCCCCGCAAGGAGTTCATCCGATGCTGCCCTGGAGACGACTGCTCGGGTCCCTGACCGCCCTGCTCCTGGCCGGAGCCGTCCTCACCCCCACCACCGCCCAGGCCGACACCACCGCCACCGCCCCCACCCGCGGCTGGAACAACTGGTCCTGCAAGCCCTCCGCCGCCCACCCGCGCCCCGTGGTCCTCGTCCACGGCACCTTCGGCAACTCCGTGGACAACTGGCTGGGCTTCGCCCCCTACCTGGTGAACCGCGGGTACTGCGTCTACTCGCTCGACTACGGCCAGCTCCCCGGAGTGCCCTTCTTCAACGGGCTCGGCCCCATCGAGAAGTCCGCGCACCAGCTCGACGCCTTCGTCGACCGGGTGCTGGCCGCCACCGGAGCCCCGGAGGCCGACCTCGTCGGGCACTCGCAGGGCGGCATGATGCCCCGCTGGTACCTGAAGTTCCTCGGCGGGGCCGACAAGGTCAACGCACTGGTCGGGCTGGCCCCCGACAACCACGGCACCACCCTGCTCGGGCTCACGAAGCTGCTGCCCTACTTCCCGGGGGCGGAGGACCTGATCAGCACGGCCACCCCGGGCCTCGCCGACCAGATCGCCGGCTCGGAGTTCCTGACCCGGCTCAACGAGGGCGGCGACACCGTGCCCGGGGTCGCGTACACGGTCATCGCGACCCGCTACGACCAGGTGGTCACCCCGTACCGCAGCCAGTTCCTGGAGGGGCCCGGCGTCCGCAACGTCCTGCTCCAGGACCTGTGCCCGCTGGACCTCGCCGAGCACGTGACCATCGGGCTCACCGACCGGATCGCCTTCCACGCGGCCGAGAACGCCCTCGACCCGGCCCAGGCGGAACCGACCACCTGCGCCTCGGTGTTCGACACCGACTGAGACGCGGGGCGGCCGGTCCGCTCACGCCGGCCGCCTCAGCCATCTCAGCCGTCTCAGCGGCTGTGGCGGCCGCCCGCGGTCCGGCGGCGCGCCGTCGTCAGCAGGACCGTCGCGCCGAGGGCCACGATGCCCGTACCGGCGATGGCGATCAGCGGGGTGGCCGAGCCGGCGCCGGTCTCGGCCAGGTCCCCGGAGCCCCCGGGGAGCGGGGACGCGCTGCCGTCCGTGCCGGGGTCGTTCCCCCCGGCGGAGCCGCCGGTGCCGCCTTCCGTACCGCCCTCGGTGGCGGAGGGTCCGGTGGGCGTGCCGGTGGGCTCCGCGCTCTCCGTCGCCCCGCCCCCGCCGCCGTGCCCGCCCCCGCCGCCGTGCCCGCCCGCACCGCCGTGGTCCCCGTGCCCGCCCGAGGCGGTGGGTCCGGGGGCGGGCACGGTGGGCTCCGAGCCGCCCGAGCCGCCGGAAGCGCCCGAGCCGCCCGAGCCGCCCGAGGTACCCGAGCCGCCCGAGGAGCCGCCCGAGCCGGAGCCGCCCGAGCCCCCGCCGTCCTTGCCGAAGACCACGTCGGAGCAGGTGTAGAAGGCCTCCGGGCTGTCCGAGCGCTGCCAGATGCTGTAGATCAGGTGCCGGCCGGACCGGCCGGGCACGGTCCCGTCGAAGACGTACTCGCCGCCCCGCATCGACGGGTCGGTGACCGTGAGGAAGGGCTGGGCCTCCAGGTCGGACCACTTCAGCGGCTTCGAGGGGTCGTACCCCTCCTTGGTCACGTACAGGGAGAAGGTGCCCTTGTGCGGGGCGGTGCCCCGGTAGCGGAAGGTGTGCGCGCCCGGGGCCATCCGGCTGGCGGGCCAGTCGGCGCGGGGCAGGTCCAGGCCCCGGTACTTGTCCCGGCCCGCCGAGCACAGCTTCCCGTCGGGGATCCGGCCCCGGTGGTTGCCCGCCGCGTCGCCGATGTTGACCTCGTTCCAGTCGTAGAACGCCTGGGTGCCGCTGGCCGCCACGGCGGCCCTGCACGCCGCGGACTTCGGCGCCTCGGGGCCCTCGGCGTGGCAGGCCGCCACCCGGCTGACGGGGTCCGTCATCGACCCGTGGGCGGCGGCGGGCGCGGCGGCGAAGGCGGCCAGCGCGAGCGGCGCGAGACCGAGGGCGGCGGCGGTGGCGGCCGTGCGGCGAGCGGACATGGCGGATCTCCTTCGGGCGGTGCAAGCACTGCAAGTCGGGGGTGCGACACGCAAGTTAGCCGCCCGGCCGGCCCGGAAACGGGGCTCCGGGCCGGTCGTGGAGATCCTTAGGGCTCGCTTAATGCGGAGGTAAGCGGGGCCTCAGACTCGGGCTCCCGGAGGGTTCCCGGGCGCTCAGGGGCGCCCCGGAGCCCCCGCCGCCTCAGGAGGTCGCCAGCGCGAACCGCCGGACCACCTCGATGCTGAGGTTGTCGTACGCCGTGAAGTACGGGGCCGCGGTCAGCTCCGTGCCCACCGCGTCGTCCCGGGAGACCACCCGCGAGGCCCGCGCCGTACGGTCCAGCTCCGGGCCCTGCGCCCGGCCCAGCCGCACCCGCCGGGTCACGCCCTCGGCCTGTACGTCGAGGAAGCAGTCCCAGACCCCGGGGGCGATGGGCCCGCCGCCGTCGACGGTGGCCAGGTTCATGTCCGCGCGGAAACCGGCCGTGCCCAGGTCCAGCCCGCGCCGCTCGCCGTCGGCCGCCAGCTCGGGGGAGGGGCAGGCCGCGGCGGGGGCCGAGTGCTCGGCGCCCGAGACCCGCTCCCGCAGCACCAGCCGGCCGCCCTCGGGGGAGGCCCCGAGCAGCTCGACGTACGCGTGGCCGGTCAGCCGGAAGCGGCCCTCCTTCCAGACCATGCCGTCCAGCCGGTGCCGGGCCTTCAGCTTCGCCGTGACGTCGTACAGCTTGTCCGGCAGCCCGGCGGCCGGATCGCGGAACAGCGGGAAGCGGCGGTAGACCCGCCCGCCGTCCACGAACAGCTCCGCGGGGGTCTTCGCGGGGTCGTACGCCGCCAGCTGCGCGAAGGAGTCGAAGCGGCCCTGGGTGAAGCAGAACAGCCGCAGCAGGTCCAGGACGGACAGCTCGCCCGCCATGTCCGGGGTCCAGTACGCCTCGCACAGCGCGCGCCCCCGCTGGTAGACCTCCGAGGTGAAGGCCGGGTCCGCGGAGTACGCGAGGGCGGCCGGCACCAGGGCCTTGGCGACCAGCGCGCGGAAGTGCCGGCCCAGCATCCGGCGGCGGCCCACCCGGTCGGAGACCCGGTCCGAGACCATCCGCATGACCCGCTCGATGTGCTGGACGGTCTCGTTGGCGGTCCGGTGCCGGGCCGTGATGTTGCGGCCGTCCTCGCGGCGGCGCAGGAAGTAGCAGTCGTAGTCGCCGACCACCGAGATCTTCCGGGCGGCGAGGTAGGCGGCCGTCACGAAGAGCTGGTCCTCGCCGAACCACAGGTCCTCGGGGTAGCGGATCCCCTCGCGCTCCAGCAGCTCCCGGCGGACGAGCTTGGCGCTGTGCAGGGAGCGGTAGACCTCGGAGGTGTAGAGGTCGGCGCGCTCGGCGTGCCGGTGCGCCTTGTCGGGGACCGCGCGGCCGAGGCCGACGAGCTTGCCGAGCACGAGGTCCGAGTCCTGTGCGTCCGCCATGGCGAGGAGCCGCTCCAGGGCCTCCTTGCCGAGGTAGTCGTCGGAGTCGACGACGTACACGTACCGGCCGCGGGCGAGGTCGAGGGCCTTGTTCCGCGGGGAGCTGGGGCCGCCGGAGTTGGCCTGGCGCAGCACGCGCAGCCGGGGGTCGCGGGCGGCGAACCGCTCCAGTTCGGCCCCGCTGCCGTCGGTGGAGCCGTCGTCGACGGCGATCACCTCGTACCGGGAGGACTCCAGCGACTGGGACAGGACCGATTCGAGGCACTCGGTCAGGTAGGGCATCGCGTTGTACACGGCGATGACCACGGAGACGTCGGGTACGGGCCCCTGCGCGGGCACGGGCACGGGCGCGGGTGGGGGTACGGGGGCGGCCAGGGGCGGCAGGTGCTGCGGTGCGGGCGGGTACGGCGGTACGGGGGCGGGTCGACCGGGCTCGCTCGGCGGAAATATATGAGGAGAAAAGGAGTTCATGTTCCGGAATTTCCCTTTTCTGCGGAGCGCGTGCGGACGGTGTGGTGGAAAGTATGACCGTACCCTCGGACCCCATGACCGTCCGACCTCGTCCCGCCGCCCCCGCCGACCTGGCGGCCGTCCGCGCGATCACCGACTCCGCCTACGGGCACTACGTCGAGCGGATCGGCATCCGCCCGGCCCCCATGGACGCCGACCACGCGGCGGAGATCGCCGCCGGGCACGTCCACCTCGCCGGGGAGCCGCCGGCCGGGCTGGTGGTCCTGGTCCCCGCCGCGGACCACCTCTTCCTCGACAGCGTCGCCGTGAGCCCGCAGGCCCGCGGCACCGGCCTCGGCCGGCTCCTGCTGGGCTTCGCCGAGACCCGCGCCCGCGAGCTCGGCCTGCCCGAGATCCGCCTCTACACGAACGCGCTGATGTGGGAGAACCGCGAGCTCTACCCGCGCTACGGCTACGAGCTGAGCGGGCGCCGCGTCGACGGCCCGTACGACCGCTTCCACTACCGCAAGCGGCTCACGGAAGCGACTGCCTAGGCCCGGTGGTCCCGCAGGGGCTTCGAGTGGCGGACCTCGGTGGCGCAGAGTTCGTAGCCGAACCACTTGTTGATCGCGAGCATCGGGCCGTTGCCGGCGTCGTTGCCCGTGAAGGCCTCCGTGAGGCCGGCCGCGCGGGCGCGGTGCAGGGAGGCGTTCTTCGCGAGCTTGGCCAGGCCGCGGCCGCGGAAGGCCCGCCGGGTGCCGGTCATCGCCGAGGAGTACCGCCGGGCCCCGTCGGTCTCGGCGGCGCTGAAGGCGGCCACCTCGCCGTCCACCAGCGCCACCATCGTCAGCTCCCGGTCCAGGGCCGGGTTGCCCCAGGTGTGCCGCAGCCAGTCCTCGTAGTCGGACAGCTCCGCGCCCACGTCGCCCGGCTCGTCCGAGGTGGTCTCCGCGTCGGCCTCGAACAGCGGCCGCGGGTCGGCGGCGAAGGCGGCGGCTGGCCGCAGCTCCACCCCCTCGGGGAGGCGCTCCGGCAGCTCCGGGAGGGCGGCGGAGGCCAGGTCCAGGCGCAGGAAGTGCGCCGAGCGGCTGGGCGCGTAGCCGCGGCGCGCGGCGAAGGCCGTGTGCTCCGGCTCGTCTAGCACCCAGGCGTACACGGTGGCGGCGCCCTCGCCCGCCAGGTACTCCTCGGCGGTCCGCACCAGCAGCGAGCCCGCGCCGCGGCCCCGGTGGGCGGGGTCCACGTACGCGTTGACGAAGGACTGGCCCGGCTCTTCGCTGTCGTACGCGATGCCGACCTGCGCGGTGCCCACCACGAGCCCGTCGCCGTCCTCGGCGACCAGGACCCGGTAGCGCTTGTCCGGATGGGCGGACTCCAGCTCGAAGACGACCCCCGGTGCGGTGGCGATCATGAAGGGCAGGGCCGCGCGGCGCACGGCCGCCACGGCCCCGGCGTCCGCGGGGTCGCCGGGGCGGAGGTCTCGAACGATGACGGTCATGGGCGGGGACGCTACGGGCCGCCCCGGCCGGCCGCCTCCGATTTTCCCGCCGGGCCGGACCCGGCGCCCGCGAGGCGACCCCGCCGGATTCCCGCAGGCGGGGCGGGTACGTGCCGCAGGAAGGCCGCGGGTGGGCGAGAATGCGCCGGTGACCGCCAAGACCCCCAACAGCCCCGGCAGCGCTGCCGGTGACGCCGCCCCCGCCGTCCCCGGCCCGGGCCCCCTCGTGCTCTCCGTGGACCCGGACCTGCCCGAGGCGCCGTACGAGCAGCTCCGCGCCCAGATCGCCGGACGGGCCCGTTCCGGCGAGCTGCCGGTGGGCTTCAAGCTCCCCACGGTGCGCGCCCTCGCCGCCGAACTGGGCCTCGCCGCCAATACGGTGGCCAAGACCTACCGGGTGCTGGAGGCGGACGGGGTGGTCGAGACCCGGGGCCGGGCCGGCACCTTCGTGGCGGCGGCCGGCGACGCGGCCCACCGGGAGGCGGCGGCCGCCGCCCAGGCGTACGCCGACCGCGCGCGCAGGCTGGGCCTCACGCACGACGAGGCCCTCGCCCTGGCCGCCGACGCCCTCCGCTCCCGCTACCCGTCCTGACGGCGGCGGGCCGCCGAAGAGGTACGGGCCCCTCAGAGGTACAGGCCGGCGTCCGCGCCCGGGTGCTGGGCCGGGACCGAGGCCGGGCCGCTGCCGCGGCGCAGGGAGAACAGCTCGGCCAGGGTGGCGCCGTCCCGGGACACCCCCTCGTCCGTGCCGAGCCAGTCCACCGACTCGCGGTGGGTCAGCCGCCCCACCTCGATCCGGGCCAGGCAGCGGCCCGGCCGGACCACCGCCGGGTGCAGGCGCTCCAGGTCCTCGTTCGTGGTCACGCCCACGAGCACGTTGCGGCCCTGCCCCAGCAGTCCGTCGGTCAGGTTCAGCAGCCGGGACAGCGCCTGGCCCGCCGTGTGCCGGGCCTCCCCGCGGATCAGCTCGTCGCAGTCCTCCAGCAGCAGCAGCCGCCAGCGCCCGCCCGCCGTGCCCTCGTCCTCCCCGATCGCGATGTCCATCAGGTACCCGACGTCGTTGAACAGCCGCTCCGGGTCCAGTACGCAGTCCACCTGGCACCAGTCCCGCCAGGACCGGGCCAGCGTGCGCAGCGCGGAGGTCTTCCCGGTGCCCGGCGGGCCGTGCAGCAGGAGCAGCCGGCCCGCGATGTCGTCCGGGGTCACCTTCATCAGCCGGTCCATGGCCTCGGCCACCGGAGCCGTGTAGTTGGGCCGCACCTCGGCCCAGGTGCCGGCCGAGATCTGCCGGGTGGTGCGGTGCGGGCCGCGGCGCGGGGAGACGTACCAGAAGCCCATGGTCACGTTCTCCGGCTGGGGTTCGGGCTCGTCCTGCGCCCCCTCCGTGGCCTGCGCGAGCACGGACGCGGCCAGCTCCTCGGAGACGGCCGTGACGGTGACGTCCGCGCCGCGGTTCCAGCGCGAGACGAGCACCGTCCACCCCTCGCCCTCCGCGAGTACGGCGCTGCGGTCGCTGTCCCGGGCCGAGCGCAGCGTCCGCGCACCCGAAGGCAGCAGCGTGGCACCGGACTTGACGCGGTCGATCGACACGCTGTGCGCATGGGGCTGCTCGCCGGTCGCGAAGCGGCCGAGGAACAGTGCGTCGACCACGTCCGAGGGCGAGTCGCTGTCGTCGACGGCGAGCCGGATCGGCAGGGCGTGCCGCGGGTCCTGCGGGGTGGCTCCTGGATCGGCTCCTGCAATGGCTCCTGGGGTGGCTGACATGGCGCCCATGATCCGGCACGAACTGCCCTCCCGCACCCGGGTTTCGCCGGTTCGGCCCTGTGGGGTGTGCGCCGAAACCCCCCCGGTGGTGAAGGTTCCCCGCCGGGTCCTGGGCATCTCCTCACCGATTCTTCTTGGCATGGACACTTCCAGTAAGGGGAGCTGGGCGATACGACGGGAGTGGCAGAAATCCTGCTAAGGGAGGGCCTATGAAACTGTCCCGATTCGCGGTGTTCTCCACCTCGTTACTCCTCGCCGCATCCGCCGCGCTGCTCGGCGCGGCCCCCGCGGGAGCGGCCGGTCAGGCCGCGTCCTTCGGGTACGTGGCGCTCGGCGACTCGTACTCCTCCGGCGTGGGAGCCGGCAGCTACGACAGCGCGAGCGGCAACTGCAAGCGCAGCACCAAGGCGTTCCCCGTCCTCTGGAAGAACGCCAATTCACCCGGCTCGTTCGCCTTCACCGCCTGCTCGGGCGCTCGTACGGGTGATGTGACGGCCGGCCAGCTCGGCCCCCTCAACGCCGACACCGACCTCGTCAGCATCACCGTCGGCGGGAACGACGCCGGCTTCTCCGACGTCATGACCACCTGCGTGCTCCAGTCCGAATCCACCTGCATCAGCCGCGTCAACCAGGCCAAGGCGTACGTCGACAGCACCCTGCCCGGCCAGCTCAACTCCGTATACAGCGCCATCCGGGCCAAGGCGCCCAACGCCCGCGTGGTCGTCATCGGATACCCGCGCTTCTACAAGCTCAACGGCACCTGCACCGCAGGGCTCTCCGAAGGCGAGCGCGCCGCCATCAACGGCGCGGCCGACCACCTCAACACCGCCATCGACAAGCGCGCCCGCGACCACGGCTTCGCCTTCGCCTCCGTCGTCGGGGCCTTCACCGGGCACGAGATCTGCTCCGGCAGCGCCTGGCTGCACAGCGTGAACTGGCTCAACATCGGCGAGTCGTACCACCCCACCGCCGCCGGGCAGTCCGGCGGCTACCTGCCCGTCTTCCGCTCCGCGGCCTGACCGGGCGGGTCCGCCACACCCGGACCCGCCCGCACGGCGCAGTGGGGGAGGCCCCGCCCCGGGGCCTCCTCGCACGCGAGAGAGTGGAGAGGGGCCGCGCGAAGCCGCGAGGAGCCCAGCCCGGCCGGCGGGCTGCCGGGGCTACCGGGTCACCGGGGCCGCCGCCGTCCTACGAGGGCCACAGCAGCCACACCAGCGCGAGGACCGCCAGCAGCAGGAACAGCACCCCGGCGCCGAGCACCAGACCGGCCCGGCCGCCACTGTCCCCGGACCCTCCGCCCGAGTCCGCACCCGACCCCGACCCCGCACCCGGGCCCGCGGCTGCTCCCGGGTCCGTGCTCCCCGCGCCGCCCGCCGCCCCGTCCGCCCCCTGCGGCCCGCCGTCCGCCCGCGACTGCCCGCCCGCGCCCACGATCCGCAGCAGCCGCTCGGCCTCGACGGCCGGCATCCGCGCGACCGGATCCCGCTCCAGCAGCCCGGTCACCACGGGCTCCAGCCCGCCTGCCCGGCGCATCGGCGCCAGCCCCCGCCCGGGTCCGCCGGCCCCCGCCGCGCCTTCCCCTCCTCCTCCCTCTCCTCCCTCTCCTCGTTCTCGCCCTTCTCCCGGTTCTCCTCCTTCTACGGCCGCGTACAGCAGCAGGCCCAGCGCCCGCAGGTCGCCCGCGGGGCCGCCCTCGGCGCGGTCGGCGCTCTCGAAACCGCCCAGCAGCACCCTGCCGTCGTTGGCGAGCAGGACGCTCCCCGTCCCCACGGCCCCGTGCGCCACCCCCTCCGCATGGGCCGCACGCAGCGCCGCGAGGACCTGGGCCCCGATGTGCGCCGTCCGGCGCGGGGACAGCGGGCCCTCCGCGGCCAGCACCTCCGCCAGCGACAGGCCGCGCACGAACTCCGTCACGATGCACGGCGGTCCGCCGTCCGGCTCCGCGGCGAGCACGTCGTACACCGCCACCGCCCCGCGGTGCGAGATCCGGGACGCCGCCCGCGCCTCCTGCTCCAGCAGGGCGTACCGGGCGCGCAGTTCGGCGGGGCCGAGCCCGGCCGGGACCGCGGGCCGCCGCACGGCCACCTCGCGGTCGAGGAGTTCGTCCCGGGCCCGCCAGACCGAACCGGGCGCGGGGTCCGGCCCCGCCGCCTCCGTCCGGCCCCCGTCCAGCCGGTCGAGGAGCCGGTACCGGCCCGCGACCACCCGCTCACCGCTCGGCACTCCGGTCACCGAACCCCCCATCGGTACAACGCAATCGGGCGATTACTCCACGCTAACCCAAGGCGGGCCATTTGCCACCGGTGCGTGCGCGGCCGTCCACGGAGCGTGTGCGGATCGGGCCCCGGGCCGCGGCGAGTGCGGAGAGTAGTGGTCGACTTCGGTGAGTAGCCGTCAAATGTGGTGTAGTGACGGCCAAATCACCCTCCCGGGATACCCGACTGCGCCGAGAGGGCGATAGGGTTACCCTGCCCGGGCCGGGTGCCTCGTACGGGTGGGGAGAGACATGGAACAGATAGCAATGCGCAGCAGGCCGCCCCGCGTGCCTGCCATCACCTGCGGCAGCAGCGCGACCAGTACGCGGCTCGACCGCCACCTCGCCGTGCTGGGCGGACCCGCCGTCCCGCAGCGCGAGGCGGCCGAAGCCACCCTGCTGATGCGCGAGTTGACGTCGCGTGACCACACGCACCGCCACCGGAGCCGCAGCGCGCGCGTCTCGCTGTTCGCCCCGCTGCGGCGGCTGCGCCGCACGCTGTTCGGCAGCCACCGCTGACCCTGCCCCGCCACCCCGGGCCCACCCGGCCCCGTCCCCGGCCCTCAGGCGACCACACCGGCCCGGCGTAGCCCGTCGATCTGCGCGTCCGACATCCCCAGGGCGCGCAGGACGGGCCCGGTGTGCTCGCCGAGCGCCGGCACCGCACCCATCCGCGGTTCGGGCCCGCCGGGCAGGACGACCGGGGGCAGCAGGGCCCGCAGCGGTCCGGCCGCCGTGTCCACCTCCCGCCAGCGGTCCCGCGCCGCCAGCTGCGGGTGCCCGGCCAGCTCGGCCACCGAGTTGAGTCGGGCGCAGGCGATGCCCGCCGCCTCCAGGCGGCCGACCGCCTCCTCCGTCCCGAGCCCGGCCAGTGCCGCGGCGACCACGGCGTCGGTCTTCTCCCGGTGCGCGGTCCGGGCCGCATTGGTCGCGTACTGCGGATCCTCAGCCAACTCCGGCTGCTCCAGCACCTGTTCGGCCAGGCGCCGCCATTCGCGGTCGTTCTGCACGGACAGCAGGACGCGGCCCCCGCCCGCCGTCGGATAGGCGTCGTACGGGGCGATCACGGCATGGGCCAGCCCGGTGCGCTCCGGCTGCCCGCCCCCGTGCATCGTGTGGTGCAGCGGATGCCCCATCCACTCGGCCAGCGCATCGAGCATGGACACCTCCACCGGCCCGCCCCGCCCGGTCGTGCCCCGCCGGAGCAGCGCTGCGAGCACGCCGGAGAACGCGTACATCGCGGCCGCGATATCGGCCGCCGGGATCCCGGCCTTCACCGGATGCTCCGGGGTGCCGGTCACCGACACGAGCCCCGCCTCGCACTGCACGAGCATGTCGTACGCCCGCTTGTGCGCGTACGGGCCCTCGGCGCCGTACCCCGAGATGTCCACCGCGACCAGGCGCGGGTGCGCGGCGCACAGCGTGGCGGCGTCCAGGCCCAGCCGGGCCGCCGCACCCTGGGCGAGGTTCTGCACGAACACGTCCGCCCCCGCGACCAGCCGGCCCGCGAGCTCGCGGCCGCGCGGGTCCTTGAGGTCCAGGGCCACCGACTCCTTCCCCCGGTTGGCCCAGACGAAGTGGGAGGCGAGGCCGGCGGCGGCCGTGTCGTAGCCGCGGGCGAAGTCGCCGCCGTCCGGCCGCTCGATCTTGACCACCCGTGCACCCAGGTCGGCGAGCTGCCGGGTGGCGAAGGGGGCCGACACCGCCTGCTCCACGGCCACCACCGTGATCCCGTCGAGGGGGAGCGGACCGGCGGGCCGGGCGGCGGTGCGGTCCCCGGGGCGGCTGGCGGGACCCTGGGCGTCGGACGTGTCTGAGTGCATGACAAGCACACCTACCGGCTCGGACCCCGGCTTGTCACCCCCTGCCCGCCGCGCCCGGCCCGCCCCGGGGCTGCCCCACCCGCCTCACAGCAGGGCGAACTGCCCCTCCGGACCCTCCTCCAGGTGGTCCAGCACCGAGGCCGGGCGCCGGGCCGCGGGCGGGACCGGGAGGACCCCCGCCGACCGCAGCCGCTCCCGGCCGAGCTCCGGGCCCACCTCCAGGGCCGCGCGCAGCGGCGCCAGCTCCGTCAGCAGGGTCAGGGTGGTGATCAGCTGGAGGAGCTCCGAGGTCCACTGCTGCGGCCACGCGTCCGGGCCCAGGGCCGCCAGCCCCTCCGCCCCGCGGTGGGCGGTCCGGGCCGCGAACCACTGCTCCAGCACCCGCACCCGGCCCTGCTCGAACTCCCACACCTGCGGCGGGACCGGCGAGATCACCCCGGTGCCCAGCAGCAGCGCCTGCCCTTCGGGGTCGTAGTCCGGTTCCGCGGGCCGCGCGGGGAGCGCGGAGCGCACGTACGGCCGGCTCCCGCCCGGCAGCCGCGGCGGCTCCCCGCCCCGCGCCCCGGCGAGCTGCACGGTCAGCAGCCGGTGGCCGAGCCCGACCCCGGCCCGCCAGCGCTCCGGATCGGCGGGCAGCGGCACCACCGTCCCGGCCGGACCCGGGCGGGCCGCCGCCAGCACCCAGCACAGCAGGTCCTCGGGGGTCACGAAGGTGCGCAGGCACTCGGTCAGCAGCTCCGCCAGGCCCGGCGCGAGATTGGCCTCGGCCCCCTCCGGGCGCCGGTGCAGCGGCCGCACCCGGCCGCCGCGGCCCACCGGCAGGTACGCCGTGGCCTGGAGGGAGCCGGAGTCCTCGCGGAGGTAGAGCTGGTGGCCGTCGCGGACCCGCCACAGCTCCGGCCGGGCCGCGTCGATCAGGCGCTGGTCGGGCAGCAGCCACTGCTCGTCGTAGGGCCCGCAGAGCACCCGTACCGGCTCCGGGTACGCGCCGGGGGCCTGGGCGAACCGGCCGGTGGCCCCGCGCTGCCCCGGCAGCAGGGCCGCCCCCGTGTGCGGACTGCGCAGCCGGGTCGCCTGGAACAGCCGCTCCCGGTCGGCCCCTTCGGCGCGGACCAGCGCCTCCCAGCGGGAGCGCAGGGTCCGGGCGTCCGGCGCGGTCACCCAGGGGCGGCCCGGGCGCACCGGCGGGACGGACCAGGGCATCAGCTCGTCGAGGAGCGGGGCGTCGGGCGGCGGGGTGTCATCGCTCACCGCACGCATGGTAGGGGCTCGCGTACGGGGCGCGAAGCGGCCGGGCCGGGTCCGGCCGGAAGCGCTAGGCTCGGCGTATACGACTCCCGGCAACCGAGGAGGCGGCATGAGCGAGTACAACGAGTACACGACCCCGTCGCAGGCCGAGGGCGAGCGGCTGGAAGAGGACCGCGACCCGGCCGAGGAGAAGCACCCCCCGACCACGCGGACCACGCCCTCCCAGGCGGAGGGCGAGCGCTCCGCGGAGGACGAGAAGTAGCCGCCCGGACGGCGGCACCGGCACCCTGAGGCGGACCCGGACCCGGACCCGGACCCGGACCCGGGGGCGGCCCGGCGGGCGCCGCGCGCCCCGCCGGACGGCTCAGTGCGCGTCGACGGTGACCGTGAAGGAGAAGCGGTCGCCGCGGTACCGGATCCGGGCCACGTCGACCACCCGGCCGTCCTCGTCGTACGTGACCCCCGTGTAGTGCAGGATCGGGCTGAGCAGGGGGACCTCCAGCAGCTCGGCGGTGGCCGGATCGGCCAGCCGGGCCTCGACGGTGTCGGTGATCCGGCTGATCCGCACCCCGACCACGTCCCGGAGCACCTTGGTCATCGGCCAGCGCTCCAGATCGCCCAGGTCCACCGCCCCGGCGAGCTCGGGCAGCACGGCGTTCTCCGCCCAGTTGGTCGGCTCGCCGCTCTCCCCGTCCCGCCGCAGCCGCCGGTACGTGACCACCTCCGGGAGTCCGGGGAAGTACTCCGCGAGCTCCCCGGGCACCGGGCCCCGGGAGTGCCCGAGGACCGTCGTCCGCTCGCCCGACTGCTGGGCCACGATGGCGTCGACCGAACCCAGCAGCCGGACCGGCGCCCCGCGCTGCGCACCCGGCTCGATGAAGGTGCCCCGCCGCCGGTGCCGGCTGATGAGGCCCTCCTGCTCCAGCTCCTTGAGGGCCTGGCGCATGGTGAGCACGCTGACGCCGTAGTGCTCGGCGAGCTGCTCCTCCGTGGGCAGCCGCAGCGAGGAGTCCGCGGTGCGCCCCAGTATCGAGGCGCGCAGGGACTGCGAGACCTGGTACCAGAGCGGCAGCTTCCGGTTGAGGACCAGCGAATCGGGTGCGAAGGCGGTCACGGGGTGTTCTCCGTACGGGCGGGGCGGCGTGCAGGAATGCTAGGCCCTCTACGCCCGGAAGTGGCGCTCCAGGCCCTGCCAGACCTCGTCGTACCCCTGCTGGAGGTGGCCGGCGGAGGCCGCCTGGGCCGTCGCGGTGATGGGCCAGCGGGTCTCGAACATGAAGGCGAGGCCGTCGTCGATCTTCTGCGGCTTCAGCTCGGCGGCGCTGGCCCTGTCGAAGGTCTCCCGGTCGGGGCCGTGCGCCGACATCATGTTGTGCAGCGAGCCGCCGCCCGGGACGAAGCCCCCGGCCTTGGCGTCGTACGCGCCCTCGATCAGGCCCATGTACTCGCTCATCACGTTCCGGTGGAAGTACGGCGGGCGGAAGGTGTCCTCGCCGACCAGCCAGCGCGGGGCGAAGACCACGAAGTCGACGCCGGCCAGGCCGGGGGTGTCGGAGGGGGAGGTCAGCACGGTGAAGATCGACGGGTCCGGGTGGTCGAAGCTGATCGTGCCGATCACGTTGAAGCGGCGCAGGTCGTAGACGTACGGGACGTGCGTGCCGTACCAGGCGACCACGTCGAGGGGGGAGTGGGAGTAGGTCGCGGACCAGAGGTTGCCGCAGAACTTGTTCACCACCTCCACCGGGCCCTCCACGTCCTCGTACGCGGCGACCGGGGCCTGGAAGTCCCGGGGCGCGGCGAGGCCGTTGGCGCCGATCGGGCCGAGGCCGGGCAGTTCGAAGGGCTGGCCGTAGTTCTCGCAGACGTAGCCGCGGGCCTCGGCGTCCAGGAGCTCCACGCGGAAGCGGACCCCGCGCGGGATCAGCGCGATGTGGCCGGGCTCGGCGCGCAGCAGGCCGAACTCCGTGCGCAGCAGCAGGCCGCCTCGCTCGGGGACGATCAGCAGCTCGCCGTCGGAGTTGCCGAAGACCCGGTCGGTCATCGAGGCGTTCGCCGCGTACAGGTGCACCGCCATGCCGGTGCGCTGCGCCGCGTCCCCGTTGCCCCCCAGGGTCCACAGGCCGGCCAGGAAGTCCGTCCCGGGCGCGGGCTCGGGCAGCGGGTTCCAGCGGAGCCGGTTCGGGTCCGGCACGGTCTCGGTGAAGGGGCCCGTGCGCACGGCGCCGTTGTCGATGCGGGTGAAGGGCGGGTGGGCCGCGGAGGGGCGGATCCGGTACAGCCACGAGCGGCGGTTGTGCGCGCGCGGCTCGGTGAAGGCGCTGCCGCTGAGCTGCTCGGCGTACAGGCCCAGGGGTGCGCGCTGGGGGGAGTTGCGGGCGATCGGGAGGGCGCCGGGGACGGCCTCCGAGCTGTGCTCGTTGCCGAAACCGGTGAGGTACTCCAGACCCTCCGCCGTCTTCCTGGCCTGCTCGCCGGCTCCGCCGCTGGCACTGCCCATGGCCCGCTCCCGTCCTGTCGAAGGATTCCTATGCTTGACAGTAGGATTCCGCGGCCCCTCCCGTCAACGGGGTGCCGGTCCGGGAATCCGCCGTGCGCGGGGGGCTCTCAAAAGATGAACATTGCTCTACTCTCTCGCGCATGTCGTGGATCCGCAGGTTCCCTGCCGTGCCGGCGGCGCTGCTCGCCGCCCTCCTCGCGCTCCTCACCCTGATCGCCGCGGCCCCCGCGGCCCTGGCCCACGAGGAGCGCCCCGTCGTCTTCCCCGACGGCACCGGCTCCGTACCCGTCCACCGCGGCGGAGAGCCCGACCTGCTGGTCTGCAAGACCGACCGGGCCGCCTTCGAACGCCGGATCGCGGACTTCCCCGAGGCCCTGCGGACCCGCAACCTCGCCCTCTTCGAGAAGTGCGCCGCGCAGGGCTACCGCCACCTCCAGCAGGCCGTCGACGCCGTGGACCGCCCCGGGATGAACATCGCGGTCCTGCCCGGCCTCTACGAGGAGGAGCCCTCGCTGCCCGCGCCCGCCGGGGAGTGCGCCCGACTGAAGGCCCCCTCCTCCTCGCTCGGCTACCAGATCCTGTCGTACGAGCAGCAGGTGCAGTGCCGCCACAACCAGAACCTCGTCGCGATCCTCGGCAAGGAGGACCTCCAGATCGAGGGCACCGGCGCCTCCCGCCTCGACGTGGTCTTCGACGCCAAGTACCAGAAGCTCAACGCCATCCGCGCGGACCAGTCGCACGGGATCTACTTCCGGAACTTCACCGCGCAGCGCACCACCTTCAACTCGCTGTACGTCCTGGCCGTCGACGGGTTCGTCATCGACGACGTGCTGACCCGCTGGAACGACGAGTACGGCTTCCTGACCTTCGCCAGCGACCACGGCCTGTACAAGAACTGCGAGTCCTACGGCAACGGGGACTCGGGGATCTACCCCGGCAGCGCCTCCAACATCAACGAGGGCCGCGGCTACGACGTCCCCCGCTACTCCATAGAGATCGCGAACTGCCGCAGCCACCACAACATGGTCGGCTACTCCGGCACGGCCGGGGACTCCGTCTGGGTCCACGACAGCGAGTTCGACCACAACATGGGCGGCGCCTCCATGGACAGCGCCTTCCCCGGCCACCCCGGACTCCCGCAGAACCACGCCAAGTTCGAGCGGAACCTCATCCACGACAACAACCAGGACTACTACCGCCACGTCGCCGACGGCACCTGCGCCAAACCGCCCGCCCAGCGCGGCTACGAGCAGGGCGTGGTCTGCCCGCAGATCTCCATGCCCCCGGGCACCGGCATCATCACCGCGGGCGGCAACTGGAACATCTACGAGGACAACTGGGTCTACGGACACGACCGCGCCGCCTTCTACCTCAGCGCCGTACCGGCCTTCATCCGCGGCGAGGAGGCCTGGGCCAAGCAGGCCGACACCTCCCACCACAACCGGTACGCCGGCAACGTCCTCGGCCGGGACAAGGCCGGGAAGTCCCGGCCCAACGCCATGGACGTGTGGTGGGACGGGCAGGGCCGCGGCAACTGCTGGCAGGACGGACCCGCCGGGACCACCCCGGGCGCGCTCCCCGAGTGCGGGGAGCGCCGCGGCGACCTGAGCGGCGGCTCCGCCCGCCTCGCCGGGGAGCCCGTCAAACTGGTGCAGCTGCTGGTGTGCGCCGACTACAACGTGCAGGCGCGGCGGCTGCCCGCCGGCTGCGACTGGTACGGGGCCACGGGCCTGGAACGGGTCGAGACCCAGATCTCCCTCGCCGTGGCGGCCGTACTCGCCCTGGTCGGCGGGGTGCTGTGGTGGCGCCGGCTGCGCGGCAGCCTGCTCGGCAGCGCCGCCACCGCGCTCGGCGCGGCCGGCCTGGCCCTCGACGTGGCCGGCTCCACCACCGCCCTGACCGGCACCGCCGTACCGGCGCTGGCCCTGCTGCTCACCGGCCTGTGGTGGACCGGCGCGGGACTGGTCCTGCGCCGCGAACGCCCCTGGCTGGGCGGCACCACCCTCCTCCTGGGCGCCCTCACCCTCCTCGACGCCTTCGACAAGGCCGTCCTGATGATCCCGTGGATCCCCCTCAGCCCGGCCTGGTTCCGCGGCCTCCTCGCCCTGGCCTGGGTCCTGTGGGCCGTAGCCGCCTCCACCCGCCCGACCACCCCCACCCCACCGGCCCCCGCAGAGGACACGGGCGGCGACGGGGGCGACGGCGACGGGGGTGGGGGCGACGGGGGCAACGGCCCCGGCGCAGCCGATGGCTCCGCCCCCGCCCCCGCCGGGCACACCCCGCCGAAAGGCTCCGCCGCGGCAGGAACCGCGGGCCCGACCCCGTCCGGCGGTGCCGCGTGACCGGCCCGGTCCCCGCCGGCTCCGCCCGGGAGCCGGCCCCCTCCGGCGCAGCTCGCCGGGGGGCCCGGCGGCGGGCGGCCGCCTGCGCGGGGGTGCTGCTCGTGCTGGCCGCGGTCGCCGGGTGCGGGGGGCGGGCCACCACCCACCACAAGCCCGGCACCAGCCACGAGGAGGCCACCGGCAGCGCCGGAACCCTGCTCGGCGCCCGCGACGGCACCGGGCACCGCCTGCGCGAGGTGCCCGCCGCGGGCGCGCCCGAGGTCCGGCTGACCGTCCGCCCCGACAGCGAGGACGGCTGGAACCTCCACCTCGCCGTCGAGGGCTTCCGCTTCACCCCCGACAGCGCGGGCGGAGCCGCCCTCACCGGCGCCGGCCACGCCCACCTCTTCCTCGGCAGCCGCAAACTGGCCCGGATATACGGCCCCTGGTTCCACCTCCCGTCCTCCCAGGTCCCCGCGGGCACCCACACCCTGACCGTCCGCCTCTACGCCGACGACCACACCGCGTGGGCGGTGGCGGGCAAGCCGATCGAGTCCTCGGTCCGCCTGGCCGCAACCACCGGCACCGGCACGGGCACGGGCGGCGGCCACGCCCACGGCACCCCGGACCCCGCCGCACCCGCTCCCGCACCGACGTCCACCCCCACAGGCCCGTCCCCGGCCCCGGCCGCGGACCGGACCGTGGCCATCGCCGTGCGCAGCGGCAGGGTCAGCCCCGCCCCGGCCCGCATCACCCTCCGGCAGGGGCAGCGCGTGGCCCTGACCGTCACCAGCGACCGCGCCGACACCCTGCACGTCCACGGCTACGACAAGGAGCTCGCCCTGCCCGCCGGGCAGCCCGCCACCCTCGTGCTCACCGTGGACCGCACCGGCCTCTTCGAGATCGAGACCCACGACTCGGACCTGCTCCTGACCCAACTGGTAGTCCGGTGACGGCCCCGGCCCCCGGGGCAGCGCCCGTCCCCGCCCCCGGGGCCCTGGACGCTGTCGGCCACCCCTGGGGCGCGGCTGACAACGCCCCGGGAGCGGCAGACGGCTTCCCGCACACGGCCGACGGCGCCTGGCGGGCGCTCGCCCACGGCATCGGCTCCCAGCACGACCTGCCCATATCCCCCTTCTACGCGTTCGCCGGCGCCTTCGCGGCCCTGTTCGTCTCCTTCCTCGCGCTCGGCCTCCTCTGGTCCGCCTCCCGGTTCCGCGGGGACGCGTCCGGGCACCCGCTGCCCGCCGCCGTCCAGCGCCTCGCCGACGCACCGGCCACCCGCACGGCCCTGCGCCTGCTCGGCCTGGCCGCAGCCCTCGCCGTACTCCTCCACCTCCTCCTCGGCCCCGACGACCCGGACCGCAACCCCGGCCCCGGAGCCGTCTACGTCCTCCTCTGGATCGGACTCGTCCCCCTCTCCCTGCTCCTCGGCCCCGCAGGCCGGCTCCTCAGCCCCCTGCGGGCCGCCCACCACCTGCTCTCCCGCGCCGCGCGCGCCCTGCGCCGCACCCCGCCGGGCCCGGCCCGCCCGGTGCCCGCCCGGCTCGGACTATGGCCGGCCGCCGCCGGCCTGCTCGCCTTCACCTGGCTCGAACTCGTCTCACCCGACCCCGCGTCCACCACCACCCTCCTGTTCGCCCTCGTCCCCTACGCCGTACTGCACCTGGCGCTCGCCGCCCGCTACGGCGAGCGCTGGTTCGCCCACGGCGAGGCCTTCGAGGCGTACTCCACCCTCCTGGCCCGGCTGTCCCCCCTCGGCCGCCGCAACGACGGCCGCCTCGTGCTGCGCAGCCCCTTCCACGGCCTCGACGCGACCCCCGAACAGCCCGGACTCGTCGCCACCGTCTGCGTCCTGCTCGGATCCACCGCATACGACGGCTTCTCCGACAACCCCTCCTGGATCTCCGCCGTCCAGACCTCCCCCCTCGGCCGCATCCCCGCGGCCACCCTCGGGCTCCTCGGCTCCGTCGTCCTCGTCGCCGTCCTCTACTGCCTCTGCGCCGCTGCCACCCGCCTGGTCTCCGGCGACCTGCCGCACCCCCTCACCGCCTTCGCCCACTCCCTCCTGCCGATCGCACTCGGCTACCTCGTCGCCCACTACTTCTCGCTCTTCGTCACCGAATGGCCACGCACCGTCATGCTCGCACTCGGCACTGACAACGCCCTCCCGGCCGCCTCCCCACTGGGCCCCGGCGGCCTCGCCGTGCTCCAGGTGGCCGCCGTCGTCACCGGGCACGTCCTCGGCGTGATCGCCGCCCACGACCGCTCCGTACGCCTCTTCCCGCCGGCCCGCGCGGTCGCCGGCCAGCTCCCCATGCTGGCCCTGATGATCACCTACACCGTCGGGGGGCTCAGCCTCCTGCTGAACTAGAGGACCGGCATGATGGACCCCGTGCCCCCCGCCAACGCCCTCCGCCGCACCCCGGTCCAGCAGCGCAGCGCGGACCGCCTCGCCCGGATCCTCGACGCCTGCGCCGAACTGCTCGACGAGACCGGCTACGAGAACCTCAGCACCCGGGCCGTGGCCCAGCGGGCCGGGGTCCCCATCGGCTCCGTGTACCGGTTCTTCGGGAACAAGCGGGCCATGGCCGACGCCCTCGCCCGGCGCAACCTCGACCTCTATGCCGACCGCATCGCCGACCGCTTCACCGGGCTCCCCGCCACGGACTGGCGGCCGGTCGTGGACGCCGTACTCGACGAGTACCTCGCCATGAAGCGGACCGTGCCCGGCTTCGGGCTCATCGACTTCGGCGTGCCCGCGCCCGCCGAGAGCAGCGGCGCCGAAGCCAACCGGCTCGTGGCCGCCCGGCTCACCGAACTGCTCTGCGCCCACCTCGGCCGCCCTGCCGACGAGCCCCTCCACCTCGCCGTGCTGGTCTCCGTCGAGGCCACCGACGCCCTGCTCCAACTGGCCTTCCGGGCCGAACCCGCGGGGGACCCCGCGCTCATCGCGGAGACCCGCGCGCTCGTCCACGCCTACCTCGCCCGCTCGCTCGACTGACCCGGTCCCGCGCCTGCGCGTCCACGGTCGGCGGTGCCCGGCCCGCAGGCCTGCGGGGGCCGGGCCCCGCCGGAACCCCTCCCCGACCTCCGTACCGGTCGGTATGCTCGGGGCGCCCGCGCGACCCGCCCGCCGCCCCGGGAGACCCCGTGTCCGAAGCCACCGCCCCCAGTCCCGCAGCCCCTGCGCCCGCAGCCCCCGCCGCCACCCGCACCGCCCTGCGCATCTGCCCGCTGTGCGAGGCCACCTGCGGTCTCACCCTCACCATCAGCGGCACCACCGTCACCGGCGCCCGAGGCGACCGCGAGGACGTCTTCAGCCGCGGCTACCTCTGCGCCAAGGGCGCCGCCTTCGGCGCCCTCGACTCCGACCCCGACCGGCTCACCGCACCGCTCGTCCGCCGCGCCGGCCGGCTGCGGACCGCGAGCTGGGACGAGGCCTTCGGCGCCGTCGCCGCCGCGCTGCCCCCGCTCCTCGCCGACCACGGACCCCAGTCCCTCGCCGTGGTCCTCGGCAACCCCAACGTCCACACGATGGCCGGGGCCCTCTACCCGCCCCTGCTGCTCCAGGCCCTCGGCACCCGCAACCTCTTCACGGCCAGCACCCTCGACCAGATGCCCAAGCACGTCTCCAGCGGGCTGCTCTTCGGCGACCCGCTGGCCGTCCCCGTCCCCGACCTGGACCGCACCGACTTCCTGCTGCTCCTCGGCGCCAACCCGGCCGAGTCCAACGGCAGCCTGTGCACCGCCCCCGACTTCCCCGGACGGCTGCGCGCCCTGCGCGCCCGCGGGGGCACCCTCGTCGTCGTCGACCCGCGCCGCACCCGCACCGCCCGCCTCGCGGACCGCCACCTCGCCGTCCGCCCCGGCAGCGACGCCCTGCTGCTCGCCGCCCTCGCCCACGTCCTGCTGGAGGAGGGCCTCGCCGCCCCCGGCCCCCTGGCCGCGCAGACCGAGGGCCTCGGGGAACTCGCCGGGGCCCTCGGTGCGTTCACCCCCCGAGCGGTCGCACCCGCCTGCGACCTGGCCGCCGAGGAGATCCGCACCCTCGCGCGGCAGCTCGCGGCCGCCCCCACCGCCGCCGTGTACGGGCGCATGGGCAGCTGCACCGTGGAGTTCGGGACGCTGACGAGCTGGCTGGTCGACGTACTCAACATCCTGACCGGCAATCTCGACCGGCCCGGCGGGGCGCTCTTCCCGCTGCCCGCCGCCGGACCGCGCCCCCGCACGCCCGGACCCGGCCGCGGATTCGCCCTCGGCCGCTGGCGCAGCCGCGTCAGCGGGCACCCCGAGGCCAAGAGCGAACTGCCCCTGGCCGCCCTCGCAGAGGAGATCGAGACCCCGGGGGAGGGGCGGGTACGGGCCCTCGTCGCCATCGCCGCCAACCCGGTCCTGTCCGCCCCCGACGGCCGCCGCCTCGACGCGGCGCTCGCCGGACTCGACTTCATGGTCAGCGTGGACCCGTACCTCAACGAGACCTCGCGCCACGCCCACGTGGTCCTGCCCCCGCCGCCGCCCGCCCGGAGCGGCCACCACGACTTCGCCTTCAACGCCTTCGCCGTCCGCAACCAGGCCCGCTACACCCGTCCCGCCGTCCCCCTCCGGGCCGGGCTGCTGGACGAGTGCGAGATCCACGCCCGGCTGCTGCTGGCCGCCACCGGCCGGCACGGCTCCGACCCGGCCGCCGTGGACGAGGCCGCCATCCAGGGCACCCTCGCCAAGGCCGTCGCGGATCCGTCCTCCCCGCTGCACGGCCGGGACCCGGCCCTGCTCGCCAAGGGCCTCACCGGCGGGACCGGGCCCGAGCGCCGGCTCGACCTGATGCTCCGCCTCGGCCCGTACGGCGACCTGTTCGGCACCGGCGACCCGACCGGGCCGGACGCGCCCGCCGCACCAGCCGTACCCGCCGCGCCAGGGACGCCCGGTGCACCGGACACCCCGGCCCGACCCGCGGGGCTGAGCCTCGCGCGCCTGCTCGCGCACCCGCACGGGATCGACCTCGGCCCCCTGCGGCCCCGGCTGCCCGGGATCCTGCGCACCCGCAGCGGCCGGATCGAGATCCTCCCGGCCCCGCTCGCCGCGGACCTCGTACGGCTGCGCGGGGCCCTGGCCGAGCGCCCCGCCGGCCTGGTGCTCGTCGGCCGCCGCCACGTCCGCTCCCACAACAGCTGGCTGCACAACGTGCCCGCCCTCACCGGCGGTTCCAACCGCTGCACCCTCCAGGTCCACCCCGGGGACGCGGCCCGGCTCGGCCTCGCGGACGGTGCCCCCGCCCGGATCGGCGCGGCGGGCGGCAGCCTGGAGGTCCCCGTGGAGGTCACCGACGCGGTCCGCCCCGGAGTGGTGAGCCTGCCGCACGGCTGGGGGCACGACCGTGCGGGGACCCGGCTGACGGTGGCCTCGGCCGACCCCGGGGTCAACGTGAACCAGCTCCTCGACGGCACCCTGCTCGACCCGCTGTCGGGCACGGCCGTGCTCAACGGCTTCCCGGTGCAGGTGACACCCCTGCCCTGACCTCCGGGCCTGCCCCCGGCCCTGCCCCCGCCCCCACCCGGCCGCTCCGGGACCCCGCCCGCCCGAGCCCACCCGCGCTGAGCTGGCCTTTTGCTCGTATTGCTCGCGAGTTCACGTCTTGTTAACACGCGCGGGCGGGCCCTACGTTCGTCCGGACCGCCAGGCCAGGGGCCCCGAGTGGCGGATCCAAGGGCGAACGTGAGGTTCCTTCCATGCTGACCATTCTCGGCTTCGCCATGATCGCGACCTTCCTGGTCCTGATCATGATGAAGAAGATGTCGCCGATCGCGGCACTCGTACTGATCCCGGCCCTGTTCTGCGTGTTCGCCGGACAGGGCGCCCAGCTCGGCGACTACGTCATCGAGGGGGTCGGCAAACTCGCGCCGACCGCCGCGATGCTGATGTTCGCCATCGTCTACTTCGGCGTGATGATCGACGTCGGCCTCTTCGACCCGATCGTCCGGGCCATCCTGCGCTTCTGCAAGGCGGACCCGCTGCGCGTGGTCGTCGGTACGGCCGTCCTGGCGGCGATCGTCTCCCTCGACGGGGACGGCTCCACCACCTTCATGATCACGGTCTCGGCCATGTACCCGCTGTACAAGCGGCTCGGGCTCAGCCTCGTCGTGATGACGGGCGTGGCCGCCACCGCCAACGGCGTGATGAACACCCTGCCCTGGGGCGGACCGACCGCCCGCGCCGCGACCGCCCTCAAGCTCGACGCGGCGGACATCTTCGTCCCGATGATCCCGGCCCTCGGCGTCGGCCTCCTCTTCGTCTTCGGCCTCGCGTACGTCCTGGGCCTGCGCGAGCGCAAGCGCGTCGGCGCCCTGGCCGTCCCCGCCGAGGAGCACGCCTACGCGGGTACCGCCGGTGCGGCGGGCCACGCGTCCCCGGCCGGGCCGGAGGAGGAGACCGTCCTCCAGGGGCTGGACCCGCACCGCGAGACCCTCCGCCCGCGCCTGTACTGGTTCAACGCCGGCCTCACGGCGGCCCTGCTGACCGCCATGATCATGGAGCTGCTGCCCATCCCGGTGCTGTTCCTCCTCGGGGCCGCCCTCGCCCTGACCGTCAACTACCCGCGCATGGCCGACCAGAAGGCGCGGATCGCCGCCCACTCCGAGAACGTGCTCAACGTCGCCGGCATGGTCTTCGCCGCCGCGGTCTTCACCGGCGTGCTCACCGGCACCGGCATGGTCAAGGAGATGGCCGACTGGCTGGTCGGCGTGGTCCCCGAGGCGATGGGCCCGCACATGGCCCTGGTCACCGGCCTGCTCAGCCTCCCGCTGACCTACTTCATGTCGAACGACGGCTTCTACTTCGGCGTGCTGCCCGTCCTCGCGGAGGCGGGCGCGGCCCACGGGGTCTCGCCGCTGGAGATCGCCCGCGCCTCCCTGGTCGGCCAGGCCCTGCACATGTCGAGCCCGCTGGTTCCGGCCGTCTACGTGCTCGTGGGCATGGCGAAGGTCGAATTCGGCGACCACACCCGCTTCACCGTGAAATGGGCGGCGCTCACCTCCCTGGTGGTCCTGGCGGCCGGGATGCTTTTCGGCATCATCTGAGACTGGCGCCCAGAAAACTAACGGCGCTAGTTTGTAGGGTGTCCGCGAGGTTGAAGGCGCTCGTGCTCGGGAGGATTGCGATGAAGGCCCACGACGGGATGTACATCGGCGGGGAGTGGCGGCCCGCCGCCGGCCGCGACCGGATCGAGGTCGTGAACCCCGCGGACGAGCAGGTCATCGCAGGGGTGCCGGCCGGTACGGCCGAGGACGTGGACGCCGCGGTACGGGCCGCCCGGGCCGCGTTCCCGGGCTGGGCCGCCACCCCGGCGAGCGGGCGGGCCGCCCTGATCGGGGCGGTGCGGGACGCGGTCCGCGCCCGCACCGCCGAGTTCGCGGACACCATCACCGCCGAGCTCGGCTCGCCGCGCGGCTTCTCCGAGGCCGTGCACGTGGGCGCCCCGCTCGCCGTGGCCTCCTCGTACGCCGAGCTGGGCGCCTCGTACGCCTTCGAAGAGCGGATCGGGAACTCCACCGTGCTGCTCGAACCCCTCGGCGTGGTCGGTGCCATCACGCCCTGGAACTACCCGCTGCACCAGATCGTTGCCAAGGTGGCACCCGCACTCGCGGCGGGCTGCACGGTCGTCCTCAAGCCCGCCGAGGACACCCCGCTGACCGCGCAGCTCTTCGCCGAGGCCGTACACGAGGCCGGCGTCCCGGCCGGCGTGTTCAACCTGGTCACGGGCACCGGCCCGGTGGCCGGCCAGGCCCTGGCCGGGCATCCGGACGTGGACCTGGTCTCCTTCACCGGCTCGACCGCCGTCGGCCGGAAGATCGGCGCGACCGCCGGCGCGGCGATCAAACGCGTCGCCCTCGAACTGGGCGGCAAGTCGGCCAACGTGATCCTGCCCGGCGCCGACCTGAACAGGGCCGTGGCCACCGGCGTCGGGCACGTCATGAACAACTCCGGCCAGAGCTGCAACGCGCTCACCCGCATGCTGGTCCACCGCGACCGGTACGAGGAGGCCGTGGCCCTCGCCGCGCAGGCGATGGCGAAGTACACCACGGGCGACCCCCGAGACCCGGGCACCCGCCTCGGCCCGGTGGTCAACGCCGCCCAGCGCGACCGGGTGCGCGGCTACATCGCCGCAGGCGAGCGGGAGGGCGCCCGGCTGGTGACGGGCGGTGCGCAGCCCCCGCAGGAGCGCGGGTACTTCGTCGCGCCCACGCTCTTCGCGGACGTCACACCGGAGATGGTGATCGCTCAGGAGGAGATCTTCGGCCCGGTCCTGTCCCTGCTGGCCTACGAGGACGAGGAGGACGCCCTCCGCATCGCCAACGGAACCGTCTACGGCCTCGGCGGAGCCGTCTGGGCGGCCGACGAGGAGACGGCCGTGGCCTTCGCGCGCCGGATGGACACCGGGCAGGTGGACATCAACGGCGGCCGGTTCAACCCGCAGGCGCCCTTCGGCGGCTACAAGCAGTCGGGCGTGGGCCGCGAGCTGGGCCCGCACGGTCTGGCCGAGTACCTCCAGACCAAGTCGCTGCAGTTCTGAACCCCCGGCCGGGGGAGCCTGCGCCCCGGCCCGCCCTGCCCGCCTGACCCACCCGCCCCGGTCCGCACCCCGGAGAGACGGAGACCCGAAGACCATGGTCCGCGCCGCCATCCTGCCCGCCGTCGGAGCACCGCTGGAGATCCGGGAGATCGTCCTGCCCGAACCCGGCCCCGGACAGGTCCGGGTCGCCCTCGCCGCCGCCGGGGTCTGCCACTCCGACCTCTCCCTCACCAACGGCACCATGCGGGTGCCCGTACCCGCCGTCCTCGGGCACGAGGGCGCAGGCACGGTCCTCGCCGTGGGCGAGGGGGTCGACCACGTCGCCCCCGGCGACGGGGTGGTCCTCAACTGGGCCCCGTCCTGCGGACGGTGCCACCACTGCGGGATCGGCGAGGTCTGGCTGTGCGCCGAGGCCCTGACCGGGGTCGGCGCGGTGTACGCCCGTACCACCGACGGCACGGACCTCCACCCGGGGCTCAACGTGGCCGCCTTCGCGCAGGAGACGGTCGTCGCCGCGCACTGCGTGCTGCCCGCCCCCGCCGGGATCCCGCTGGCCGAGGCGGCCCTCCTCGGCTGCGCGGTGCTCACGGGCTACGGGGCCGTCCACCACAGCGCCCGGGTCCGGGAGGGCGAGTCGGTGGTCGTGTTCGGGGCCGGCGGGGTGGGCCTGGCCGCCCTCCAGGCCGCCCGTATCGCGGGCGCCGGCCCGATCGTCGCGGTCGACGCCTCCCCGGCCAAGGAGGAGCTGGCCCGGGCCGCGGGCGCCACCGCCTTCGTCCTCGCCTCCGACACCACGGCCAAGGAGGTCCGCGCGCTGACCGGCGGCCGCGGCGCGGACGCGGCGGTCGAGTGCGTGGGCCGGGCGGAGACCATCCGCGCGGCCTGGGACTCCACCCGGCGCGGCGGCCGGACCACGGTCGTCGGCATCGGGGGCAGGGACCAGCAGGTCTCCTTCCACGCCCTGGAGATCTTCCACCACGCCCGCACCCTCTCCGGCTGCGTCTACGGAAACTGCGATCCGGCCCGCGACCTGCCGGTGCTCGCCGGGCACGTCCGGGCCGGCCGGCTCGACCTCGGCGCGATGGTCACCGACCGGATCCCGCTGGAGGGCATCCCAGCCGCCTTCGAGGCGATGCTCGCGGGCAAGGGGGGCCGCTCCCTGGTCGTCTTCTGACGGCGGTCCGCGGGGGCGCGCCCCATACCGGGCCCGCACGCCGCACACCGGGCCCGCGCACCGGGCTCGGGCCCGCACACGCGCCCGCCCGGCGGCCCGCCCCTCAGCCCCCGGCCGGGTCCCCGGGCGGCGCCGCGATCCGGGGCGCCCCGTCGCACCGGAGCGCCTCGAACTGCAGGGCCAGCCCGTCCAGGAGGGCCGCCAGGCCGGTCTCGAACGCGCCCTCGTCCACGGACCGCTGGTGCTCCGCCAGCAGGTGCGCCTGCCCCAGGTGCGGGTAGTCGGCCGGGTCGTAGGCCGATTCGTCGTCCACGAACCCGCGGGCGAAGGAGCCCACGGCCGAGCCCAGGATGAAGTACCGCATCAGGGCCCCGATCCGGGTGGCCTGGGCGGGCGGCCACCCGGCCGCCGTCATCGCCCCGAAGACCGCGTCCGCCAGCCGCAGGCCCGCGGGCCGCCGCCCGGGGCCGCGGGCCAGCACCGGGACCACGTGCGGATGGTCGGCGAGCGCGTCCCGGTAGGAGTGCGCCCAGTCGTGCAGCGCGGTACGCCAGTCGCCGGGACCGCCCGCGCCCGTCCCGCCCGCAAGACCACCGCCCGCACCGCCCGCGCCCGCCCCCCGTGCCGTCAGCGCGTCGAACATCGACAGGTCCACCCGCGCGCTCACCGCGTCCGCGACCGCGTCCAGGATCTCGTCCTTCGTGCGGAAGTGGTTGTACAGGGACGGTCCGCTGACCCCGAGCGAGGCCGCGAGCCGCCGGGTCGAGACCGCCTCCAGCCCCTCCGCGTCCACCAGCGCGAGCGCCGCCTCGACGATGAGGTCTCTGCTCAGGAGGGGCTTGCGCGGTCGGGCCATGCGCCACATAGTAGGCCCTGCCCGTCAAAAACTAGCGGCGCTAATTAAAGCCTGTGGGGTGGCCCGTGAACCTGGAGCTGAGCGAGGAGCAGACCGCGGTACGGCGGCTCGCCCGCGAGTTCGTCGAGCGGGAGGTGGCCCCGCACGCCGCCGCCTGGGACCGCGCCGAGGGCGTGGACCGGGCGATCGTCGGGAAGCTCGGCGCGCTCGGCTTCCTGGGCCTGACCGTCCCCGAGGAGTACGGCGGCTCCGGGGGCGACCACCTCGCCTACGCCCTCGTCACCGAGGAGCTCGGCCGCGGCGACTCCGCCGTGCGCGGGATCGTCTCCGTCTCCCTCGGGCTCGTGGCCAAGACCCTCGCGGCCTGGGGCAGCGAGGAGCAGAAGCGGGACTGGCTGCCGCGGCTGTGCTCCGGCGAGGCCCTGGGCTGCTTCGGCCTCACCGAGCCCGGCACCGGCTCCGACGCCGGCAGCCTCACCACCCGCGCCGTCCGCGAGGGGGACGCGTACGTCCTCACGGGCACGAAGACGTTCATCACCAACGGCACCTGGGCCGACCTGGTCCTGCTCTTCGCCCGCACCGGCCCCGACCCCGGCCACCGCGGGGTCTCCGCCTTCCTCGTGCCCGCCGACAGCCCCGGGCTGGCCCGCCGCGAGATCCACGGCAAGCTCGGGCTGCGCGGCCAGGCCACCGCCGAACTGGTCCTGGACGGCGTACGGGTGCCCGCGTCCGCGATGCTCGGACCGCAGGGCCAGGGCTTCCGGGTGGCCATGTCCGCGCTCGCCAAGGGCCGGATGTCGGTCGCCGCGGGCTGTGTGGGCCTGGCGCAGGCCGCACTGGACGCGGCGCTCGCGTACGCCGGGACGCGCGAGCAGTTCGGCCGCACCATCGCCCACCACCAGCTCGTGCAGGAGCTGCTCGCGGACATCGCCGTGGACGTGGACGCGGCCCGGATGCTGACCTGGCGGGTGGCCGATCTCATCGACCGCGGCAGGCCGTTCGCCACCGAGTCCTCCACGGCCAAGCTCTTCGCCTCCGAGGCCGCCGTCCGCGCCGCCTCCAACGCCCTCCAGGTGCACGGCGGTTACGGCTACATCGACGAGTACCCGGCCGGCAAGCTGCTGCGCGACGCCCGCGTGATGACCCTGTACGAGGGCACCAGCCAGATCCAGAAGCTGGTCATCGGCCGCGCCCTGACCGGGATTTCGGCCTTCTGAACCCCGCCCCGCCCGGCGCGGGGCCGGGCGTCCGCACGGCCCGGTCCCCGCGCCCGCGCCGGTTCTGAGTACCCGCCTGAGTATCCGCACGGATGTGGGGCGCGCCACACCGCCGCGATCCTGGGGCCATGAACGAGACACCGGTCAAGCAGCAGACCACGGGGGCGTACTACGGTCAGGCCGTGGCCTCCTTCGCCATCGCGCTCGGGGCCGTGGCCATCGGGATCTACCAGCTCGACGCCGACGGCTGGGTCCGGGCCTTCCTCGGGATCGCCACCCTCTACCTCACCACCTCGGCCTTCACCCTCGCCAAGGTGGTCCGCGACCGCCAGGAGGTCGACCAGATCGTCAGCAGGGTGGACCAGGCCCGCCTGGAGAAGATCATGACGGACCACGACCCGTACAAGACCGGCCGGCAGCCGGGGCAGCGCGGCTGAGGGGGCCGAGTGCGGCCGGTAAGGGACCCGGAGGCGCCCTAAGCGCTTGCTCACCCTCGGGTACAGTGTGCACCCACCCCGGCGCAGCGCCGAGGCCGAGGAGGGCGGGCGAGCGATGGACAGCGTGGCGGAGACGGTCGACGGAGGGTACGCGGCCTGGTCGGAGGTCACCCCCGACGCCGCGCGGCGGCTGCTGGTCGCCGCCGTGGACTCCTTCGCCGAGCACGGCTACCACGCCACGACCACCCGCGATATCGCCGGCCGGGCCGGCATGAGCCCCGCGGCCCTCTACATCCACTACAAGACCAAGGAAGAGCTGCTCCACCGGATCAGCCGGATCGGGCACGACAAGGCCCTGCAGATCCTGGAGACGGCGGCCGGCGGCCCCGGCAGCGCGGCGGAGCGCCTCGACGCCGCCGTACGGTCCTTCGTGCGGTGGCACGCGGCGCACCACACGACCGCGCGCGTGGTGCAGTACGAGCTCGACGCCCTCGGCCCCGAGCACCGTGCGGAGATCGTCGCCCTGCGCCGCCGCAGTGACGCGGCGGTACGGCGGATCGTGGCCGACGGGGTCGAGGCGGGGGAGTTCGAGGTCGCGGACGTGCCCGGGACCACCCTCGCCGTGCTCTCGCTCTGCATCGACGTGGCCCGCTGGTTCAGCGGGTCCGGGCAGCGCACCCCCGACGAGGTCGCGGCGCTCTACGCCGCCCTGGTGCTGCGCATGGTCGGGGCCCGGCAGCAGCCCTGACCGGCCGCCGGGACCGGGCCCCGACCACGGGGTGCGGAGGTCCGGAAGACTCAGAAGTAGTAGCGGGACACGGTCTGCGCCACGCAGACCGGCTTGTCGCCGCCCTCGCGCTCGACGGTCACGGTCGCGGCCACCTGCACCCCGCCGCCCGCCTCCGTGACCTCCGTGATCACGGCGCTCGCCCGCAGCCGCGAGCCGACCGGCACCGGCGCGGGGAAGCGGACCTTGTCCACCCCGTAGTTGATGCCCATCCGCATCCCCTCGACCCGCATGGTCTGCGGGACCAGGCTGGGCAGCAGGGACAGGGTCAGGTAGCCGTGCGCGATCGTGCAGCCGAAGGGGCCGGAGGCGGCGCGCTCGGGGTCCACGTGGATCCACTGGTGGTCCCCGGTGGCGTCGGCGAAGAGGTCGATCCGCTTCTGGTCCACCTCCAGCCAGGCGCTCGGTCCGAGCGGTTCGCCGATACCGGCGTGCAGTTCCTCGGCGGACGTGAAGATCCTCGGCTCTGCCATGCCCTGTGCCTCCGGTGTGGGTGCGCGCAGCGGGTCGTACGGGCGGTGGTGCCAACGGGCGGCGCAGTGGGGCGAGCCCGCGGCGCCGGCCCGCGGAGCAAGCGCCAGGAATAAGCGCTTGCTCAGCCCGCTTGCCCAGCATGCTGGCGCCGCCCGCCCCTGTCAACGCACCTGCACCCGCGGCCCGTCCGGCCCCGCCCCGCCCCGCCCGCTCCGGGCTCCCGCACCCCCGCGCCCTGCGCCCGCCCCGATTACCCTCGGGTCGTGCCGCAGATCCCAGAGAAGATCCACGAACTCACGGTGGGCCAGCTCTCCGCCCGCAGCGGGGCCGCCGTCTCCGCCCTCCACTTCTACGAGGCCAAGGGCCTGATCGCCAGCCGCCGCACCAGCGGCAACCAGCGCCGCTACGCCCGCGACACCCTCCGCCGCGTGGCCTTCATCCGCGCCGCCCAGCGCGTGGGCATCCCCCTGGCCACCATCGGCGAGGCCCTGGCGAAGCTCCCCGAGGGCCGCACCCCCACCCGCGAGGACTGGGCCCTGCTCTCCGAGGCCTGGCGCTCGGAACTGGACCAGCGCATCCAGCAGTTGGGGCGGCTGCGCGACCACCTGACCGACTGCATCGGCTGCGGCTGCCTCTCCCTGTCGACCTGCGTGCTGTCCAACCCGGACGACGCCTTCGGCCGCGAGCTCACCGGCTCCCGCCTGTGAGGTCCGGGGACCGCCGGGCCTGCGCCAGCTGAGCCGCGGCCCCCGCCACCAGCTGCCCGTTCGACCCCGCCGGGCGGCCGTCCGGCAGCAGCAGTACGTCGCCCAGGCCGGTCCGGGTGCCCAGCCCCAGCCGCGCCGCCAGCTCCAGCACCGGCCAGGAACCGCCGTCGCGGCCGTGCAGCAGAACCGGCCGGCCGTGGGCCGCACCCAGGGCCGCCAGCAGCTCCCGCGCCGCCCGCGGGGCGGTCGCCGGATCCGAGTCGGGCACCTCGGCGACCACCCGCAGCACCCGCCGCCCGACCCGGTCCCCCAGGAACTCCACCACCGCCGGGGTGCCCGCCCGCACCACCGCCTCCACCGCCACGCCCCGCGCCAGCAGCACCTCCGCGAGCAGCGCCGCCCCCGGCCCCGCGAAGTCCACCGCCACCAGGTCCGGCAGCACGTCCCACGTGCGCACCCGCTCCAGCCGGTGCGCCACCCCCGGCTCCGCCGCCACCTCGGCCGGGATCCCCACCGGCACCCGCACCGCCGCCCGCACCGCCTCCAGCGCCGGTCCGACCACCCGCGGCGACAGGCTGCCCCGCCCGCACGGGGTCCGCGGCAGCAGGTGCACCTCGGCCGCCCCGGCCGCCACCGCCCGCACCGCCTCCGCGGCCAGGTCCTGCGGGGTCAGGGGCACCGCCCGCCCGTCCGCAGCCGTCCGCGTCCCGTTCAGCGCCGCCTGTACGAACGGCCCGGCCGGGCCCCGTAACGCGGGCGCCGCCGCACCCGGCCCGTCCCCGCCCCCGCTCACGCACCCGCCCCCGCTCACGCGGAGGCCGCCAGCGCCGGGCGGGGCACGAGGATCCCGCAGCCCGGGCAGACCGGCCCGTACCACGGCCGCGCCCCCGGCCGCGCCAGCCACAACAGCTCCGACTCCCCGCACACCGGGCAGCCCGTCCCCGGGCAGTCCGCCTCCAGGGCCCGCACCAGGCGCCGCAGCACCTCGCCCAGGGCCCCGTCGGGACGCACCCCCGGGTCGGCGCAGCGGACCACCGTCGCCTCCCCGCTCCACGCCCACTCGGGCCGTCTCAGGCCGTGGTGCTTCTCGCGCCGCCGCCGCTCCGCGAACTGCCGCCCGTACGCCAGCCAGACCGCCCGCGCATCCTCCAGCTCGTCCAGCGCGGCCACCAGCAGCAGGGGGTCGGCCGCCCGGTCCTCGGGGCCGATGCCGTGCCGGTCGCACAGGTGCCACCAGGTCGCCCGGTGCCCGTACGGCGCGAACCGCTCCAGGCACCGGCGCAGGGAATGGCGCCGTAGCGCACGGTCGTTGTCCGCGTCGCGCACCTGCCCCGCGAGACTCCGGAATCCTGCCATCGCACCGCCACCTCCCTCGCACGGACATGCCCGGGGCGGAACGCGGACATGCGGCGGCCCCGGGGGCGTCCGGGAGCCCGCGGGAGGGCATCCGGGGCACGCGGGGGACATCAGCGCCCCAGCCGACCCGCCGCGGCGACGACCCGCGCAAGCTCCTCGTGGCAGATGTCGCCGTGCGCCCCCGAGGGCGCCCCGCCGCGCCTCACCACGGAGGCCGCGTCCACGCTCACGCAGCCCGCGTCCGGCAGCCCGTCGCGCAGCGCCGCCTCCAGCGTCAGCCGCACCGCCCCCGGAACGGCCTTGAACCCGTCGTGCCCCACCGCCCCCCAGCGGGCGTCGAAGCCCGCCAGCCCCGCGGAGTCCCGGGCCAGCCGGGAGGCCATCGGGTAGAACACCCCCAGTGCGGAGTCGTGCCGCGAGTGGCAGGCCACCACCGGCCCCGCGACCCGCGCCTGGAGCCCGCGCAGCGCCCCGCCGCGCCCCTTCTCGTGCGGCAGGGCGTCGGCGAACGCGTAGTGCGAGAAGGCGCCCTGAAGGAGCGTCAGCGAGGCCACGGTGGTCCGGGGGCCGCGCGGCGGCAGCCCGCGCAGCGCGAAGGAGACCAGGCGGGCCCCGAAGCTGTGCCCGACCAGGTGGACGCGCAGGCTCGGGCGGGACCGGGCCAGCTCCGCGAGCACCGGCCCGAGCCCGTGCTCCCCGATGTGCCCGGCGCGCTTCTTCATCGCGTAGTACGTGGTCTGGCGCAGCAGCTCCTTGCCGCCGTTCCAGAGCCGGCCGAGGGGGCGGGGCAGGGACAGTGCGGGGGCCGCCCCGCCCGCGGGCCCGCCGCCCGCCGCGCCCGTCCCGCCGCCCGCCGCGTCGAGGGCGTCGGCGAACTCGGCGCACACGGCCGCCGTATCGGGCCCGAACATCAGCGGAACGGGTTCCGCAGCGCCGCCCCCGGACGCCGCCGCTGTCGCGGCCGGCGGGGTCCCGTCCCCTTCCGGTACGCCCGCCAGCACCCGGACCAGCGCCCCGAACTCGGCGAAGGCCTCCGCCGACTCCGGCCGCAGCCGCAGCAGTTCGCAGACCCGGTCCAACTCCCGCTCCCGGTCCGGCCAGAGGGCGTCCAGCCCGGCCCGGGTCGCCGCGTCCACCGCCGACCCGGCCGCCGCCGGGGCGGGCAGCAGCCCGGGGGAGTCGAAATCGGGTACCGGCTCGTCCGAGAACCGCATCGAGGGCCACACCACACCGGCGTACCCGAGCCGCACCCCGGGCCCGGCCAGGGCCGGGAAGGGGGCGAAGAAGCGGCCGTACAGCCGGGTCGCGGCCGAGCGGTCGCTGTTCCAGCCGTGCGAGAAGACCAGCAGGTCCGTCGCCTCCATGCGCAGCAGCGCGGCCCGCTGGGCCGCGTCCGCGTCCCCGTCCGCGTCGAAGGTCAGCTCCTGGTAGGGCCCCACGCCCACCCCTGCACCCACACCCGACATGACGTCCCCTCCGTCGAGGCAGCACCGCACCGGCGGGACCAGCATCCCGCTGCCCGGCCCGCCCGGCCAGACGTCCGGCACGGTCTCCTCGCGGAGGCGCCCGCCTCCCCGGGGACGCACGCGGTACGCGCCTCCTCACGGGTACAGCAGGTACCGCTCCCGCACGGCAGCGAACCGCTCCAGCCCCGGCCGCCAGTCCTCCGCCACCTCCGCCGGGCCCGCGCCCTCCCCGATCAGGGTCCGCACCCGGTCCGAGCCGGTCAGCTTGTCGATCCACCGGTCCGGCCGCCAGGCGAAGCCGGACCAGCTCTGCCGGGCGGTCACCAGCAGCCCGATCCCGGTCAGCACCGGGTCGAAGGCCCCGCGGTCGTGGACCAGCAGCCGCACCCCGCCCACCGCCCGGCCCGCGAACTTCGAGAAGACCGGGCTGAAGCGGGCCTCCCGAACCCACACCCCCGGCAGCCCGAGCCCGTCCGCGGCCGCCGCCCACGACCGGTCGACGCCCTCGGCGCCCAGCAGTTCGAAGGGCCGGGTCGTCCCCCGCCCCTCGGAGAGGTTCGTCCCCTCGAACAGGCAGGTGCCGGCGTACGCGAGGGCCGTGTCCGGGGTCGGCATGTTGGGGCTCGGCGGCACCCACGGCAGCCCCGTGGCCTCGAAGAACATCTCCCGCCGCCAGCCGCCCATGCGCACCACCCGCAGCTCCGCCGCGGCCGCCGGGAACTCCCCGCGGAAGAGCAGCGCCAGCTCGCCCGCCGTCATACCGTGGCTCTGCGCGATCGGCACCCGCCCGACGAAGCTCGCGTACGCCGGGTCCAGCACCGGCCCCGAGGCCCGCCGGCCGCCCACCGGATTGGGCCGGTCCAGCACCACGACCGGGACCCCGGCGAGCGCGGCCGCCTCCAGGCAGTCGTACAGGGTCCAGATGTACGTGTAGAAGCGCGCGCCCACGTCCTGGATGTCGAAGACCAGCGTGTCCACCCCGGAGGATGCGAACACCGCGGCGAGCGCCTGCCCGCTGAGCCCGTACACGTCGTACACCGGCAGCCCGGTGGCCGGGTCCTCGGCCGCGCCCTCCGAACCGCCCGCCTGCGCGGTGCCCCGGAAGCCGTGCTCGGGTCCGAACACCGCCGCCAGCGCGACCCGGGGGTCGGCGTGCATGACGTCCACGAGGTGCCGGCCGTCGGCGGTGATGCCGGTGGGGTTGGTGACCAGGCCCACGCGCCGGCCGGCCAGTTCGGCGTACCCGCCCGCGGCCAGCCGCTCGAACCCCGTCCGCACCCGCCCGGGCCGGCGCCCGGCAGCCGCGGCGGCCCGCCCCGGGGCCCCCGCCGCCCCGGCCGGGCCCGCGGCCCCCAGCGCCCCGGCGGCCCCCGCCGCCCCCGTCAGTCCCAGCAGTCCGCGTCGCGACAGGCTCATGCGGCCCACGCTAGGCCGCGGGGGGCCGCGGAACGGGGCGGCCCGGCCGCGGCAGCCCCGCAGCCGCCCCGTCCGGCCCCCTGCCGCCCCACATACCGACCGGTTAGTCTGCTGCTGTTCCAGACGTACGAGCGGACGTACGAGGCGACCCGGCCGCCGGCCGGCAGGAGGGGACCACCATGGGCGCGTACCAGGGGCAGGGCATCGTCGTGACGGGCGCGGGCGGCGGCATCGGCGCCGCACTCGCCCGCCGGTTCGCCGCCGAGGGCGCCCGGGTCGTGGTCAACGACCTCGACGCGGACCGGGCGGCGGCCGTGGCCCGGGAGATCGGCGCAGCCGCCACGGCCCTGCCCGGGGACGCCTCGGAGGTCGCGGAGCGGGCCCGGGAGGCGCTCGGCGGCACGGTGGACGTGTACTGCGCCAACGCCGGGGTCGGCGCCCCCGGGGACGCCTTCGCCGCCGAGGAGGTCTGGGAGCAGGCCTGGGACACCAACGTCATGGCCCACGTCCGCGCCGCCCGCGCCCTGCTGCCGCACTGGCTGGAGCGCGGCCGCGGCCGCTTCGTGTCCACCGTCTCCGCCGCCGGACTGCTCACCATGATCGGCGCCGCCCCCTACAGCGTCACCAAGCACGGGGCCCTGGCCTTCGCCGAATGGCTCTCCCTCACCTACCGCCACCGGGGGATCGACGTCCACGCCGTCTGCCCGCAGGGCGTGCGCACCGACATGCTGACCGCGGCCGGCAGCGCGGGCGCACTCGTCCTCGCCCCCACCGCGATCGAGCCCGGCGCGGTGGCCGACGCCCTGCTCGCCGGGATCGCCGAGGGCCGCTTCCTGATCCTCCCGCACCCCGAGGCCGCCGCCTACTACGCGACCCGGGCGACCGACCCCGAACGCTGGCTGGGCAGTATGAACCACCTGCAGCAGAAGTGGGAGAACGGATGACCACCCCCAGCGCCGGCCGCCCCCCGGCCCCGCCCGGCCCCGCGCCCGGGTCCCCGGACGGCCCCCCGCCCGTACCCCTGCCGGGAACCGCCGGGGACGCCCTGCCGGGAACCGCCGGGGACGTCCCGCCCGCCCCCAGGCCGGGCACCCCCGAGGGCTCCCCGTACGCGGCGCAGCCCTGGCTCGGGCTGCTCTCCGCGGTGCAGCGGGAGCCCGTCAGCCCGCCCCCGAGCGTGCTGCACGCCTTCCGCGCCGCCGCCGCCCGCGTCCCGGAGCGCACCGCCCTCGCCTACTTCGACGGCCGGCTGTCCTACCGGGAGGCCGACGCGCTCTCCGACTCCGTCGCCGGCCTGTTCGCCGCCCGCGGGGTCCGCCCCGGCGACCGGGTGGCCGTCATGCTCCAGAACACCCCGCACCTGCCCCTGGCCCTGCTCGCCGTATGGAAGGCGGGGGCCGTCGCCGTCCCCGTGAACCCCATGTTCAAGGCGGCCGAGGCCGGGCACGTCCTGCGCGACTCCGGGGCCGCCGCCCTGGTCTGCGAGGACCACGCCTGGGAGGCGTACCTGCGCGGGGCCGTCGGGAGCGGGTCCCCCGCGGACGGAGATTCCGCGGCAGGTGCCACCCGCCCCCTGCGCCTCGTGCTCACCGCCAGCGCCCACGACTTCCAGACCCGCAACGACCCCCGCGTGTTCACCGCCCCCCGCCTCCCCGTCCCGGCGGACACCGGGGACCTGACCGCGGCCGCCCGCGCCGGACACCCCGCCCCCGGCGTGCCCGCCCCGCCCGCCGCCGACCCCGCGCTCATCAGCTACACCTCCGGCACCAGCGGCACCCCCAAGGGGGCGGTCAACCCGCACGGCGCCCTCACCTACAACGCCGAGCGCCAGCGCACCGCCCACGCGCTCCCCGACGGTTCCTGCTACTTCGCCCTCGCCCCGCTGTTCCACATCACCGGCCTGGTCTGCGAGCTCGCCGCCTGCTTCGCCGCCGCCGGCACCCTCGCCCTCGCCCACCGCTTCGACGCGGCGGTGGTCCTCGACGCCTTCCTCGAACACCGCCCCGCCTACACCATCGGCCCCGCCACCGCCTTCACGGCCCTGGCCGCCCACCCCGCCGCGGACCGCGACCGCTTCGCGTCCTTCCGGATCCTGTCCTCCGGCGGCGCCCCGCTGCCCCCCGCCCTGGTCGCCCGGCTGCGCGACACCCTCGGCATCCACCTGCGCAACGGCTACGGGCTCACCGAGTGCACCGCCCCCTGCGCCTCCGTGCCCCCGCACCGAGAAGCCCCCGTCGACCCCGCCTCCGGGACCCTGTCCGTGGGCGTGCCCGGAGCCGACACCGTGGTGCGGATCGTGGACGACGAGGGGTACGAGGTGCCGTTCGGGGCGTACGGCGAGATCGTCGTACGCGGCCCCCAGCTGGCCACCGGCTACTGGGGCCTGCCCGGGGCCACCGCCGCCGCCTTCCCCGGCGGCGAACTGCGCACCGGGGACGTCGGGTTCATGGACCCGCAGGGCTGGCTGTACGTCGTGGACCGCAAGAAGGACGTGATCATCGCCTCCGGGTTCAAGGTCTGGCCGCGCGAGGTCGAGGACGTGCTCTACGCCCACCCCGCCGTCCGCGAGGCCGCCGTCGTCGGGGTCCCCGACCCCTACCGCGGGGAGACCGTCAAGGCGTACGTGAGCCTGCGTCCCGGGGCCCGGGTCCGGCCCGGGGAGCTGTCCGCGCACTGCGCCGCGCAGCTGGCCGCGTACAAGTACCCGCGCGAGGTGGAGGTCCTGCCGGTGCTCCCCAAGACGACGAGTGGGAAGATCCTCCGCAGGGATCTGCGCGAACGCGGCTGACCCGGCCGCCGCCGGCCACATCCCCGGACCGGCACCGGCCACGAACCCAGGAGGCGCTGCGCCCATGGCAGGAACCGACAACCCCGCGGAGACCCCGGTCCAGCAGCGGCTGATGGCCGTCGCCACCCGGCTGTTCGCCGAGCGCGGCTACGACCGCACGTCCGTACAGGAGATCGTCGAGGCGGCCGGGGTCACCAAGGGCGCCCTGTACCACTACTTCGGCTCCAAGGACGACCTCCTGCACGAGGTGTACGCGCGCATGCTGCGCCTCCAGCAGGAGCGGCTCGACGCCATCGCCGGCTCCGGGGCCCCGGTCGAGGAGCGGCTGCGGGCCGCGGCCGCCGACGTGGTGGTGACCACCATCGAGAACCTGGACGACGCCCTGATCTTCTTCCGCTCGATGCACCAGCTCAGCCCCGAGAAGTACAAGCAGGTCAGGGCGGAGCGCCGGCGCTACCACGAGCGGTTCCGGGCCCTGATCGAGGAGGGCCAGCGCAGCGGGGCGTTCGCCACCGCCACCCCCGCCGACCTGGTCGTCGACTACCACTTCGGGTCCGTCCACCACCTGTCGGCCTGGTACCGCCCGGACGGGGAGCTGAGCCCGCAGCAGGTCGCCGACCACCTCGCCGACCTGCTCCTGCGGTCCCTGCGCCCCTGACCCGGTCCCGACCCGCCGCAGCCGGCCCGGCCCCCCGTCAGCCCCGGTACTTCCCCAGCTCCCGCCGTGCCAGCGACCGCTGGTGCACCTCGTCCGGGCCGTCCGCCAGCCGCAGGGTCCGGGCCGCCGCCCACAGCTCCGCGAGCGGGGTGTCCTGGCTGACCCCCGCGGCTCCGTGCAGCTGAACCGCCCGGTCCAGTACGTCGACCACGGCCCGCGGGGTCGCGATCTTGATGGCCTGGATCTCGGTGTGCGCCCCGCGGTTGCCGACGGTGTCCATCAGCCAGGCCGTCTTGAGCACCAGCAGCCGCAGCTGCTCCACCGTCACCCGCGCATCGGCGATCCAGTTCCGCACCACCCCCTGGTCGGCCAGCGGCCTCCCGAAGGCCGTGCGCTCCAGGGCCCGGCGGCACATCAGCTCGATCGCCCGCTCCGCCATGCCGATCAGCCGCATGCAGTGGTGGATCCGGCCGGGTCCCAGCCGGGCCTGGGCGATGTCGAAACCCCCGCCCTCCGCCCCGACCAGGGAGTCCGCCGGTACGCGCACCCGGTCGAACACGACCTCGGCGTGGCCGCCGTGGGAGTGGTCCTCGTACCCGTACACGCTCATGGCCCGCCGGACCTCCACCCCCGGCGCGTCCCGGGGGACCAGCACCATCGACTGCCGGCGGCGCGGATCGGCGGCCCGCGGGTCGGTCATGCCCATCACCACGAAGACCCGGCACAGCGGGTTCATGGCCCCGGAGATGAACCACTTGCGGCCGGTGACGACCCAGTCTCCGCCGTCCCGCTCGATCCGCGTCTCGATGTTCCCCGCGTCCGAGGAGGCCACCGCGGGCTCCGTCATCGCGAAGGCCGACCGGATCTCGCCGGCCAGCAGCGGCTCCAGCCACTGCTTGCGCTGCGCGGGGCTGCCGAACTGCGCCAGCAGCTCCATGTTCCCGGTGTCCGGGGCCGCGCAGTTCAGGGCGGTGGGGGCCAGCTGCGGGCTGCGGCCGGTGATCTCCGCCAGCGGGGCGTACTGGAGGTTGGTGAGCCCGGCGCCGAGCTCCGGGTCCGGGAGGAAGAGGTTCCACAGCCCTTCCCGGCGGGCCCGCTCCTTGAGCTCCTCCACCACCGGCGGGGTGTCCCAGGGGGAGGCGAGCGCCGCCCGCTGCCCGTGGGCGACCGCCTCGGCGGGGTACACGTGCGCGTCCATGAAGGCGAGCAGCCGCTCCCGCAGCTCCTCGGTCCGCGCGTCGTGGGCGAAGTCCATGATGGGGTACGGCCTTTCGGTCAGCGTGCGCGGTGCGCGCCCAGGGTGGTGAGTCCGTGCTCGATGAACACCGGGACCAGCTCGCCGATCCGGTCGAAGCCCGCGCCCACGGTCCCGCCGGTGGTGTAGCGGTAGTGGATGCCCTCCAGGATCACGGCGAGCTTGAACCAGGCGAAGGCCGTGTACCAGCCGATCCCCGAGACGTCCCGGCCCGACCGGGCGGCGTACCGCTCCACCAGCTCGGCCGGGTCCGGATGCCCCGGCGCCCCGCTGGCGGTGCTCACCGGCGAGTCCGCCAGGCCCAGGTCCGTGCTGTACATCGCCAGCAGGCCGAGGTCGGTCAGCGGATCGCCGAGCGTGGACATCTCCCAGTCCAGTACGGCCCGTACGGTGTCGTCGGGTCCCAGGAGCACGTTGTCGAGGCGGAAGTCCCCGTGCACCACCGCGGCGGCGGGGGAGTCCGGCAGGGTGCGGGCCAGCTCCCCGTGCAGCTCCGTGATCCCGGGCAGCTCCCGCCCGCGGGAGGCCGCCAGCTGCGTGCCCCAGCGCCGCAGCTGGCGCTCCAGGAATCCGTCCGGCCGCCCGAAGCCGCCGAGCCCGGCCGCCTGCGGGTCCACCCGGTGCAGTGCGACCAGGGTGTCGACCAGGCCCAGCACCGCCGCCCGGGTGCGCTCCGGGCCGATCCCCGCGAGCTGCGCGGCCGTGCGGTACGGCACCCCCTCCACGTACTCCATCACGTAGAACGGCGCGCCCAGCACCTCCGCGTCCTCGCACAGCAGCAGCGGCCGCGGCACCGGCACCGGGGTCCCGTACAGGGCCTCGATCACCCGGTACTCGCGGGCCATGTCGTGCGCGGTGGCCAGGACGTGCCCCAGCGGCGGCCGCCGCACCACCCAGCGCGAGCGGCCGTCGCCCACCTCGTACGTCAGGTTGGAGCGGCCCCCCTCGATCAGGCGGGCCGAGAGCGGACCGGCGGCCAGGCCCGGCAGGTCCGCGTCGAGCCGGGCGCGCAGCCGCCCCGGGTCCAGGCCCCGCGGGGCGGGGTTCGCGGACGTCATGGCGCACCTCCGGACGGCAGTCGGCGGGCCCGCGCACCGGGTCGGGTGCGGCGGGCAGGTTCGCCGCCCATCATGCCGACCAGTCGGTATGCCGTCCAGAGGGGGCAGCCGGAACCGGCCGCCCGGCGGGGCAGGACCCCGGGGGGAGTCCTGCGCCTCGACCAGGGGTCAGTGGTCGTCCCAGTGGCCGTCGTGGGCCGCGTGCCGGTGCCCGTCGTGCAGGTAGTCCAGGTGGTCGCCGTGGGTGACCGCCGGGTGTCCGCAGCCCTCGCCGTGGGTGTGGCCGTGGTCCGCGTGCGCGGCGTGGCCGGCGGGCTCGCACTCGTCCCAGTGGCCGCCGTGCTCCCGGTGCAGGTGCCCGTCGTGCGCGTAGTCGACGTGGTCGCCGTGCGGCACCTGCGCGTGCCCGCAGGCCTCGCCGTGGGTGTGCTCGTGCGCGGAGTGTTCCTGGTGCAGGGTCGTCATGGAGCGAGGCTAGTCCGTACTGCCCCGGTATTGCCTGTTGTGCCGGGACGGCACGGGTTCTCCGGATCATCGCCTCATCACGCTCATCGCGCCCCCCCCCGCGCCCCTGCGCCCCGTCATGCGCCGTACGGCCGCCTGCCGCCGCCTCAGACGATCAGCAGGGCCGCCAGGAGCGCCAGCGCCACGGTGACCAGCGTGACCGGGACCGCCGCCGCGCGCGGCTCCAGTCCCGGCGGCCGGCCCGCCGCGAGCTGCCGGATCCGGCCGTGGGCCACCCACAGGAAGCCCGCCCACAGCGCGGCCGCCAGCGCCGTGCCCGCGACCTCCCGGAGCGTCCCGCCGCCGCGCGCCGCCTGCTTGAGGGCCAGGACGGCGACCACGGTGGCGGTCAGCGTCGTACGCCGCCACGCCAGCCGCGTGCGCTCCGGCTGGAGCCCGGGGTCGCGCCCGGCCGCCCCGCCCCCGCTCACCCCTCGGTCCACCCGAACAGCACCACCAGCACCATCGCCACGGCCACCAGCCCGACCCCGATCGCCAGCACCGCGGGAAACCGCGAGACCGGCAGGTCCTCCCCGCGCCGCATGGCCCGCTCGCAGCGCACCCAGTGGTTGACCGCCCGCAGCGCGCACAGCGCCCCGACCGCCAGGAGCACCAGCGCCATCCCGACCCGCACGCCCCACCGCAGGTCCGGCAGGAACTGGTCCACCGCGAACCCGCCGCCCACCAGCGCCAGCGCCGTGCGCACCCAGGCCAGGAACGTACGCTCGTTGGCCAGGCTGAAGCGGTAGTCGGGCGTCTCGCCCTCCCCGCGCAGCTCCTGCGGCGCGAACCACAGCCGAACGTCCTTCACGAACTCGATCACCAGTGCAATGTAAGCCGCACCGGCCGAAACGGCTGCTCAGGGGCCTCGCCGAAGGGCCGGCCTAGGCCTGTGCCCGCCACTCCCGCAGCCGCCGGTAGGCCTCCAGCCCGTCGGGCACCCAGTCCCACTCCGCCAGCCGCCGCTCCAGCTCCGCCCCGTCCACGAACGCGTACCAGGCCACCTCCGAGACCTGCGGGGAGACCGGCAGGGTGCAGCGCACCTCGTACACGTACGACCACCAGGACCCGCCCTCGCCCTCGTACAGGAACGTGAACAGGGGCTCGGGCTGCGGCAGCCCGGACACCCCCAGCTCCTCCGAGGCCTCCCGCAGCGCGGCAGCGGAGCACTCCTCCCCGGCCCCGACCACCCCGCCCACGAACATGTCGTACCGGGAGGGGAACACCAGCTTGGAGGCGGTCCGCCGGTGTACGAAGACCCGCCCCTCCCCGTCCCTGGCCAGCACGAACACGCACCGGTGCAGCAGCCCCCGGGCGTACACCTCGCCGCGCGTCGCCCGCCCGGTCACCCGGTCCCCGCGGTCCACCACGTCCAGCACCTCGTCGGCCGCACTCCACGGCGCTCCGGACTCCGCCGGGACCTCTGACTCCATCGGGATCTCCTCCGCTCGACTGTTGACTGGTTACCGCCGCGTAGCCAGGATCGGTGCCACCAGCGACGGAGGACGGGAACGCATGGCGTACGACGCAGACGTGATCGTGATCGGGGCCGGGCTCGCGGGGCTCGCGGCCACCGCCGAGCTCGTGGACGCGGGCCGCAGGGTCATCCTGCTCGACCAGGAGCCCGAGCAGTCCCTCGGGGGCCAGGCCCACTGGTCCTTCGGCGGGCTCTTCTTCGTGGACTCGCCCGAACAGCGCCGGATGCGCATCAAGGACAGCCGCGAGCTGGCCCTCCAGGACTGGTCCGGCACCGCCGGCTTCGACCGCCCCGAGGACTCCTGGCCGCGCCGCTGGGCCGAGGCGTACGTGGACTTCGCCGCCGGCGAGAAGCGGCCCTGGCTGCACGCCCAGGGGGTGCGGTTCTTCCCCGTGGTCGGCTGGGCCGAGCGCGGCGGCTACGACGCGGGCGGCCACGGCAACTCCGTGCCCCGCTTCCACATCACCTGGGGCACCGGCCCCGGGCTCGTCGAGCCCTTCGCGCGCCGGGTGCGCGCGGGTGCGGACCGCGGCCTCGTCGACCTGCGGTTCCGGCACCGGGTCACCGGGCTGTCCCGCAGCGCGGGCGACCTGGACACCGTCACCGGCGAGGTCCTCGTCCCCTCCGACGCGGTACGCGGAGCCGCCTCCAGCCGGGAGACCGCCGGCACCTTCGAACTGCGGGCCCAGGCCGTGATCGTCACCTCCGGGGGCATCGGCGGCAACCACGAGCTCGTCCGCAAGCAGTGGCCCGCCCGGCTCGGCAGCCCGCCCGCCCGGCTGCTCTCCGGAGTCCCCGCCCACGTCGACGGCCTGATGCTCGGCATCGCCGAGGCCGCGGGCGCCCGGCACATCAACCGCGACCGCATGTGGCACTACACCGAGGGCATCGAGAACTGGAACCCCGTCTGGGCCCGCCACGGCATCCGCATCCTGCCCGGCCCCTCGTCCCTGTGGTTCGACGCCACCGGCAAGCGGCTGCCCGTACCGCTCTTCCCCGGGTTCGACACCCTCGGCACCCTGGAGCACATCGCCCGCTCCGGCCACGGGCACACCTGGTTCGTGCTCAACCAGCGGATCATCGGCAAGGAGTTCGCCCTCTCCGGCTCCGAGCAGAACCCGGACCTGACCGGCAAGTCCGTGCGCGACGTCCTCACCCGCGCCCGCCAGGCCGTCCCCGGGCCCGTCCGGGCCTTCATGGACAAGGGCGCGGACTTCGTCGTCGAGCGCGACCTCGGCGCCCTGGTCCGCGGCATGAACGCGATCACCAAGGAGGACCTGATCGACGAGGCGGAGCTGCGCCGCGAGATCACCGCCCGCGACCGCGAGGTCGTCAACCCCTTCACCAAGGACCTCCAGGTCACCGCGATCCACGGGGCCCGCCGGTACCTCGGCGACCGGCTGATCCGCACCGCCGCCCCGCACCGCATCCTCGACCCCGCCGCCGGCCCCCTGATCGCCGTCCGCCTCAACATCCTCACCCGCAAGTCCCTGGGCGGACTGGAGACCGACCTCGACTCCCGCGTCATGGGCGGGGACGGCGCCCCGCTGCCGGGGCTGTACGCGGCGGGGGAGGCGGCCGGGTTCGGCGGCGGCGGCGTGCACGGCTACCGCGCCCTGGAGGGCACCTTCCTCGGCGGGTGCCTCTTCTCGGGGCGCGCCGCGGGGCGGGCGGCGGCCCGCGCCACCGCCTGACGGCGTACGGGACCGGCGTACGGCGACGGCGTACGGGACCCGCGTACGGGACCGGCGCAGGGGACCGGCCTACGCAACCGGCGCCGGATCCAGCCGCTCGACGACCCGGTAGCGCTCGGCGACGACCATCGTGTCGTCGCCGACCGTGAACCCCGGGTCACCGAGGGCCTCCCGCATCTGCGCGCTGTGCCAGAACTCCTCGTGCCCCGTACGCCATTCGGCCACTGACGCGTAACCTTCGCCCTCGTCCAGGGCGTGCTGCAATCCGACCTCGCCGAGGCGCAGCACCTCCACCCCCGTCACCTCCACCACGGCCACCGGCCGCCCGTCCGAGTCCAGCACCACCGAGCGGTCCCCGGGCCGGGGGAGCGGCTCCCCCTCCGCCTCGTACTCGGCGAGCAGCCCCGTCGTGCTGGTCTTCGCCCCGCTCAGGGTGGCGGCCACCAGCTGGTCGCGCAGGGGGCCGGGGAAGCCCAGCAGGAACGGCGGCAGGGAGTCGTGGGAGCTCATCCCGCCACCGTAACCGCCACCCCCGCACCGCCCGCATCCCATTTACCGCCCGCCCGCCGTGGCCCGATCCCGGCCCCGACCGGCCGGAGTGCCCCAACTGGTCGCCATTTCGCACCAGTTGCAAACGCGCCACCCTGTGGACCAGACCTTGACTCGGAGCAATCCCTACCGCTTTGCTGTGCGTGATCATTCGGATGCCGTCCGGCGCCGGCCCCGCCCCCGGACGCCACCGGCCCCACGAACCGCGCCCTGGAGGGAAGTCCCGCGGATGTCCCCGCCTCCGCCGCCTCTCGGCCGCTCCCGCAAGAAGGACGCCCAGTTCTTCGACCCGGCGCTCTGCGACACCGAACTGATCGACGTGCGATCCCAGTTCACCCAGGGCCGGTGGGCCAGCGCCCGCACCCTGCTCGCCGCCACCGCAGACGACTGGGACCGCCGCGGCCACCGCATCACCGTCCTCGCCCAGGCCCCCGCCGCCACCGCATGGACCCGCGAGTGGCTCCTCGCCGAACCCGACAGCGCCGACGCCGCCACCCTCCTCGCCTGCGCCACCGTCTTCGCCGCCCTGCGCCGCAAGGCCAAGCCGGAAGAGGCCGAGGAGGCCTGCCGCAGCGCCGCCGCCCGGCTGCCCGCCGACCCCACCCCCTGGCTCGGCCTGCTGCTCCTGTCCGGCGGACTCGGCAGCGACGAGGAGTTCGGCCGCCACTTCGACCAGGTCCGCGCCCGGCACCAGGACCACCACCACGCCCACCACCTCATGGTCGCCCGCCTCGCCGAAGGCGCCCCCGCCTCCGGCCACGACCCGCTCCACGAGGTCTACGACTTCGCCGCCTGGGCCGCCGAGGAGGCCCCGGCCGACTCCCCGCTCGCCGTACTCCCCGTCATCGCCCACGCCGAGCGCTACCGCGTCCTCGCCGCCGCGGGCCGCGCCCCCGGCCCCGGCGACCACTGGTCCGGCCGGCGCGCCCGCCAGGTGCTGCGCTCCGCCTTCGACTGGTGGCTCGAATGGGAGCGCGAGGACCACCCGCGCAACCGCATCGACCTCAACTTCCTCGCCCACGCGAAACTCTGCGAGGGCCGCCCCGCCGAGGCCGCCGCGCTCTTCCACCGCATCGGAAGGCACGCCACCCCCGCCCCCTGGTCCTATCCGGACCGGGACCCGCACAAGGCCTTCCTCGCCGCGCGCACCGCCGCGCTCGGCTCCGCCTGACCGCCCGGCCGCCGCCGGACCCTCCCCGAAAGGACCACCCGCCATGACGTCGGGCAGTTCCACCACGCTCAGCGGTACGGCCGAGATCCGCACGTACAAAGGCGAGGACCGGGCCCTGCGCGCCGGCCGCCTCGGCACCGCGGGCCTGCTCCTGTCCGTACTCGCCGCCAACGCCCCCCTGATGGTGGTCGCGGGGGTCATGCCCACCACCTTCGCCGTCATGGGCGTGGTCGGACAGCCGCTCCTCTTCGTGATCCTCGCCGTGGTCCTCGCGCTCTTCAGCGTCGGGTACGCCGAGATGAGCCGCCACGTCCACAACGCCGGCGCCTTCTACGCCTACATCGCCCGCGGACTCGGCCCCACCGCCGGAGCCGGCGCCTCCCTCGTCGCCCTCGTCGCCTACAGCGCCATGCAGGTCGGCGTGTACGGCATCCTCGGCTTCGAGGTCTCCACCCTCTTCAAGGTCTACCTCGACACAGAGGTCGCCTGGTGGATACCCGCCCTGGCCGCCGTCGCCCTCACCGGCGCCCTCGGCTGGCTCAAGATCGACCTGAACGCCCGGGTGCTCGGCGTCCTCCTCCTCATCGAGTGCGTGCTCGTCGTCGTCTTCGACGTCGCGGCCGTCTCCCAGCCCGGCAGCGAGGGCCTCTCCCTCCAGGCCTTCAACCCCGAGACCCTCACCGGCGCCGGCCTCGGCACCGCCCTGTGCTTCTGCATCGCCGCCTTCGTCGGCTTCGAGCAGTCGCCCGTCTACGCCGAGGAGACCAGCCGCCCGCACATCGTGGTCTCCCGCGTCATGTTCCTCGCCGTGGGCTTCGCCGCCCTCTTCTTCGCCTTCAGCTCCTGGGCGCTGACCGTGGCCACCGGCCCCGGCGCCATCGTCGACAGCGCCGCCAAGGCCGGCCCCGGCCTCCTCTTCGAGCTCACCGAGAGCCGCCTCGGCTCCACCTTCACCGACGTCCTGCACATCCTGTTCGTGACCGGCATGTTCGCCGCCATGCTCAGCTTCCACAACGTCGTCGCCCGCTACGCCTTCGCCATGGGCCGCGAGGGACTGCTGCCCGCCGCCTTCGGCCGCACCAACCCCGGCAGCGGAGCCCCCGCCACCGGCTCCCTGCTGCAGACGGTCGTCGCCGCCGCGGTCGTCGCCGCCTTCGCCCTCACCGACGACAAGCCCGTCGGCGACCCCACCACCCCCGTCCTCCAGCTCTTCACCTGGATGGGCAACGTCGGCGCCCTCGGCGTGATCCTGCTCATGGCCACCGCCTCCTTCGCCGTCATCGCCTTCTTCGTCCGCCGGGGCGCGGCCGCCGCCCAGATCTGGCGGCTCCTCGCCGCCGGCCTCGCGGGCCTCGCCCTCCTCGGCATCGCCGTCTACACGGTCAAGGACTTCGACGTGCTCGTCGGCGCGGGTCCCGGGTCCGCCCTCAGCTGGGTGCTGCCCGGCATCATCGCCGCGGCCGCCGCGACCGGCCTGGTCCTCGGCGCCGTCCTGCGCCGCACCCGCCCCGAGGCGCACGCCCGCATCGGACTCGGGAACGAGGCCTTCCGCCTCGACCAGGCCGCAGATGCCGCCGCGGACACCGCAGACGGCGCGCACGGCGCCGAGACCGCGGGCACGGCCTCCGGACTCCGCTGACCCGCACCCCGCTCCACCGGCCCCGGCACCCCTTATCGGGGGAGCCGGGGCTTTTGGCATACAGGAGGTGCACAGCACCCGAACAGCATCCGAACAGCCCGTTTTGGATGATCCGTACCCTCATGGTCTCCTTGGGGCCGAAATCCACGCCCGTCCGGACGTGCCTGTCCCACACCCGAAGGCGAAGCACCGCATGAGTGACCGCACCCTGACCGAGGCCGGCCGGACCCCGGCCCCCGCCCAGGCGTCCCCGCACGTCGACGCCGGTGACGAGGGCTACAGCAAGGACCTCAAGTCCCGCCACATCAACATGATCGCCATCGGCGGGGCGATAGGCACCGGCCTCTTCCTCGGCGCGGGCGGCCGCCTGGCCGGCGCCGGACCCTCCCTCGCCCTCGCGTACGCGGTCTGCGGGGTCTTCGCCTTCTTCGTCGTCCGGGCCCTCGGCGAGCTCGTCCTCTACCGCCCCTCCTCCGGCGCCTTCGTCAGCTACGCCCGCGAGTTCATGGGCGAGAAGGGCGCCTACACGGCCGGCTGGCTGTACTTCCTCAACTGGTCCACGACCACCGTGGCCGACATCACCGCCGCCGCGACCTACGCCCACTTCTGGGCCATGTTCAGCGACGTGCCCCAGTGGATCCTGGCCCTGATCGCCCTCTCCGTGGTCCTCGCCGCGAACCTGATCTCGGTCCGCTACTTCGGCGAGATGGAGTTCTGGTTCTCCATCGTCAAGGTCGGCGCCCTCGTCGCCTTCCTCCTCGTCGGCATCTACCTGGTCGCGACCCGCCACCCCGTCGACGGCCACACCCCGGGCCTGTCCTCCATCACCGACAACGGCGGCCTCTTCCCCGCCGGCGTCCTGCCCATGCTCCTGGTCATCCAGGGAGTGGTCTTCGCCTACGCCTCCGTGGAGCTGTGCGGGGTCGCCGCGGGCGAGACCGAGAACCCCGAGAAGATCATGCCCAAGGCGATCAACTCGATCATGTGGCGCGTGGGCGTCTTCTACGTCGGCTCCGTGGTGCTCCTCGCCCTGCTGCTCCCGTACACGGCCTACTCGGCCGACCAGAGCCCCTTCGTCACCGTCTTCGACAAGCTCGGCATCCCCGGCACCGCCGGGATCATGAACCTGGTCGTCCTCACCGCCGCCCTCTCCAGCCTGAACTCCGGCCTCTACTCCACCGGCCGCATCCTGCGCTCCATGGCCACGGCGGGCTCCGCACCCCGGTTCACCGCCCGCATGAACAAGGGCAGGGTCCCCTACGGAGGCGTGCTCTTCACCGCCGCCTTCGGCGTCGCCGGAGTCGGCCTCAACTACTGGATGCCCGGCGAGGCCTTCGAGATCGTCCTCAACCTCGCCTCCATCGGGATCCTCGGCACCTGGGCCATGGTCATGGTCTGCTCCCTGCTCTTCTGGCGCCGGGCGCAGGACGGCCGGGTCACCCGCCCCGGCTACCGGCTGCCCTGGGCCCCGTACACGCAGATCGTGACCCTCTGCTTCCTGGCCACCGTGCTGGTGCTGATGTGGTGCGACGGCGGGGTCGGCCGGACCACCGTCATGTTCCTGCCCCTGATCGCCGCGGCCCTGGTCGGCGGCTGGTTCCTGGTCCGCGGCCGGGTGGCCCGGATCGCGGCGGGCACGGAGGACCGGGCCTGACCCGCCCGCAGGCACCGCACGGCGAAGGCCCGCGGCCCGGGAGTCCCCTCCCGGCCCGCGGGCCTTCGCCTTCACCGCTCCGCCGCTACCTGCCGCGGGCACAACGAAAAGGAACCCCGGCCGAAGCCGGGGTTCCCGATCTGTGTCCGAGGGGGGACTTGAACCCCCACGCCCGATAAAGGGCACTAGCACCTCAAGCTAGCGCGTCTGCCATTCCGCCACCCGGACTAGGTGTCTGTCTCGCGTCCCTTCCGGGCCGCCCCGACGAAGAGAACACTACCAGGGTTTCCGCGTGCTCCGATCACACCCCCTGACCGGCTCGGATATGCCTTGGGCACAGGAGTCCCCGGAGCGAGGATGGGGGAGGAGCCTCGGCAACCGCCGACGACAGTGGGAGGAATCAGCGTGAGCATCACGGGCGCGGGCAGCGGCAGGTCCGGCGAGGACGAGGTCGTCGACCTCTGCCGGGACCTCATCCGCATCGACACGAGCAACTACGGGGACCACTCCGGCCCCGGCGAGCGCAAGGCGGCCGAGTACGTCGCCGAGAAGCTCGCCGAGGTCGGCCTGGAACCGCAGATCATCGAATCCCACAAGGGCCGGGCCTCCACGGTGGCCCGGATCGAGGGCGAGGACCCCTCCCGGCCGGCACTGCTGATCCACGGGCACACGGACGTGGTCCCGGCCAACGCGGAGGACTGGACGCACCACCCCTTCTCCGGCGAGGTCGCCGACGGCTGCGTGTGGGGCCGCGGCGCGGTCGACATGAAGGACATGGACGCGATGACCCTCGCGGTGGTCCGCGACCGGCTGCGCACCGGCCGCAAGCCCCCGCGCGACATCGTCCTGGCCTTCCTGGCCGACGAGGAGGCGGGCGGCCTCTACGGGGCCCGCCACCTGGTCGACAAGCACCGCGGGCTGTTCGACGGGGTCACGGAGGCCATCGGCGAGGTCGGCGGCTTCTCCTTCACGGTGAACGAGAACCTCCGCCTCTACCTGGTGGAGACCGCCCAGAAGGGCATGCACTGGATGCGCCTGACCGTCGAGGGCACCGCGGGCCACGGCTCGATGACCAACAACGACAACGCCATCACGGAGCTCTGCGAGGCCGTGGGCCGCCTCGGCCGCCACACCTGGCCGGTGCGGGTCACCAAGACCGTCCGCTCCTTCCTGGACGAGCTCTCGGACGCCCTGGGCACCGAGCTGGACCCCGAGGACATGGACGCCACCCTGGCCAAGCTCGGCGGCATCGCCAAGATGGTCGGCGCCACCCTGCGCAACTCGGCCGCCCCGACCATGCTCGGCGCCGGCTACAAGGTCAACGTGATCCCCGGCCAGGCCACCGCGCACGTGGACGGCCGCTTCCTGCCCGGCTACGAGCAGGAGTTCCTGGCCGACCTCGACCGGCTGCTCGGCCCCCGCGTGAAGCGCGAGGACGTGCACGCGGACAAGGCGCTGGAGACGGACTTCGACGGCCGGCTGGTCGACGCGATGCAGACGGCGCTCAAGGCCGAGGACCCGATCGCGCGCGCGGTCCCGTACATGCTCTCGGGCGGTACGGACGCCAAGTCCTTCGACGACCTCGGGATCCGCTGCTTCGGCTTCGCTCCGCTCCAGCTGCCGCCGGAGCTCGACTTCGCGGGCATGTTCCACGGGGTCGACGAGCGGGTGCCGGTGGACGGGCTCAAGTTCGGCGTGCGCGTTCTGGACAAGTTCATCGACAACTGCTGAAGGCCCTCCGGGGACACCGCCTGCCATTCGCCTGGGTGTGCGGACGCCACTGAGAAGAGTGAATGCGCTCATACGCTCGTAGCCCCGGTGGCACCTCCTCGTTACAGGTGTTGCGGTCCGCGGCTGGGACCGCATTGCCTACTAGGAGGAATGATGATCAAGAAGGTTGCCGCTGTCGCGGCTGCCACCGGTGGCCTGGTTCTCGCGGGCGCGGGGCTGGCCGTCGCCGACTCCGCCGCGCAGGGTGCCGCTGTCGGCTCCCCCGGCGTGCTGTCCGGCAACGTCGTCCAGGTCCCGGTCCACGTTCCCGTGAACGTGTGCGGCAACACGATCAACGTGATCGGTCTGCTGAACCCGGCCTTCGGCAACACCTGCGTCAACGACTGACGCTGACGCCGAACCTCGCCCTCACGAGGGCTTGAGTCCCCGGTCCCGGAGCGCGCAGCCCGCGCGCTCCGGGGATCCGGGGCTCTTCGGCGTACGAGCGGGGGAGCCCGTGCGCCGGTGTACGCACGAAGCAATGCACCAGGGGGTTTACGAGCACATGCGACAGGTCACCAGGAAGACGCTGATCACCGTGGCGGCCGCAGGGGGTGTCCTCGCTCTCGGAGGGGGATACGCGCAGGCCGACGCCGGGGCGGCGGGAGGTGCGTCGGATTCGCCGGGAGTGCTCTCCGGCAACACCGTCCAGGCGCCGGTGCACGTACCGGTCAACGCCTGCGGGAACACCGTCTCGGTCGTCGGCCTGCTGAACCCGGCCGCCGGGAACGAGTGCGCGAACGCCGGCCGGGGGTACGGCCGCGGCGGCGCACAGGCAGAGGGGGGCACGAAGAACTCGCCGGGCGTCGGCTCCGGCAACACCGTCCAGGCGCCGGTGCACGTACCGGTCAACGCCTGCGGGAACACCGTCTCGGTCATCGGCCTGCTGAACCCGGCCCTCGGCAACGAGTGCGCCAACGGCGGGCACGGCAAGCCGGGGAAGCCCGGTGAACCCGGCAAGCCGGGCAAGCCGGGCAAGCCCGGTGAACCTGGGAAGCCCGGTGAACCGGGTAAGCCCGGAGAGCCCGGGAAGCCCGGGGAGCCCGGCACCCCGGGGAAGCCCGGCACCCCGGGGAAGCCCGGCACCCCGGGGCAGCCGGGCAAGCCGGGTGGGCCGGGGGGTGACGACGGTTCGGGGACGTCCGGGACGTCCGGCACCTCGGGATCGTCCGGGAGCTCCGGCGGGGACGTCCGCGCCAACGGAGCCGGCGGTTCCCTCGCGCGCACCGGCGCCGACGGCGCCCTCGGCGTGGTCCTGCCGATGGGCGGCGGCATGCTGCTGGCCGGGGCCGTGCTCTACCGGCGCTTCCGCGCCGCCGCCTGAGCGGTCCGGGTCCCGCGCGGCCCGCGCGGGACCCGGCTCCTCACCAGGTGGCCCTGATCTGGCGGATGATCTTGCGGCGGAGGCGGACCCTCCGGCTGCCGTCCTTGAACAGTGACAGCCGGTCCAGCTCCCAATGTCCGTACTCGGCATGGTCGGTGAGCAGGCGGGTGGCCTCCTTGCGGCTGACCCCGCGGGGGACGTACACGTCGACGAATTCGTATTCCGGCATCGCATCTATTGTGCGCGCACCGACCCGGTACGGATAGCGTCTGCACTATGTCTGATGCCGCTCAGCCCACCGTTGCCGAGGTACGCGCCGCCGCCGAGGCGGTCAAGACCGCGCTCGACCGTCACCTGGCGGCGGTCGAGCGCCGGACCGGAGACGACGATCCGGCCGTGTACGCCGCCTTCAACCAACTGGCCGCGGCAGCCGAGGAGTACGACGAACTCCTCTACGACCGCTACGACGAGGTCACGCCCTTCGAGATTCCCGCCACCGAGGACTCCCTGCCCTACGCCGGCCCCGCCGAACCCAGCATCTTCAGCGTGCTGATCCGGCGCGACTACGTGGTGGAGGAACCGCAGCGCCTGATCGCCCAGGCCGAGCGGGTCTCCGCCGCGGACCGCGATCTCGACCCCGAGGACGCGGCCGGGACCGCGGGGGCGCTCGGCGTGCTCTTCGGAGAGTACGAACCCGACGAAATCGCCTCCCGGCACAAGGACTTCGGGCTGGAGGAGGGCGATTCCACCCTCTGGATCGCGGTCGGGGAGGAGGTCCCCGAGCCCGGGGAGTGGCTCAGCACCCCCTTCGACCACACCGGCCCGGAGCACGTGCTGCACCGCTTCGACTTCAGCTCCGCCTTCGACGAGGAGGGGGAGGCGGACTTCGAGGAGGAGCAGGGCGCGGGCCCGGGACGGCACTTCCGGCGCCCCTGACCCCCGCGGCGGCGGCCGCCGCCGACCCCTGCCCCCACTGCTGAACCACCGCATCCGCTTCCGAGCCGCAGCACACCGGTGCCCGGTCGCCCCTCCAGGGGGGCGCCGGGCACCGGTGCGTTCAGGCCGTTCTTCCCGGCCCCGCCGCGGGTCCGGCGGAGCTCACGGGGACTGGGGCTCCGCTTCGGCCGCCAGCGCGCGCAGCAGGGCCGCGAGCCGCGTGGTCCGGGGCCGGGCCGCAACCTCCGCCACCGCCCGCGGCAGCGCCTGGTCGACGCCGTGCACCACCGACAGGTGCCGCTCGGCGCGCCCGAAGGCCGTGTACACCCAGTCCCGCGACAGCGCGTCCGCCGCGTCCCCGGGCAGTACGGCCACCACGGCGGGCCAGCGCCCGCCCACGGCCTGGTGGGCCGTCACGGCCCAGCCGTGCCGCACGGCCGACTCCACGCGCTCCTTGGGCACGACGACCCGCTCGCCCGCGCAGTCCAGGTGCAGCCCCGCCGCGTCGGCGGACACCACCAGGCCCGGCAGCGCCCGGCCGGGGGAGGGCACGTACACGATCCGGTCCCCGGGATCGAAGCCGCCGAACCGGCCGGGGCCGGGGTTGAGCCGCTCCTTGAGGGCGGAGTTCAGCGCGCGGGTTCCGGCCGGGCCGCCGTGCCCCGGGGTGAGCACCTGGGTGTGCCGGGGCTCGATCCCGAAGGCCCGCGGCACCGAGTCGGCGACCAGCTGCACCGTCCGGTGCACGGCCTCGGCGGGCTCGCGGACCGGGACGATCACGACCTCCTTGCCGGGCGCCTCGACCCGCTCCAGCTCCCCGATCCCGATCCCCGAGACCAGCTCGCCCAGCGGGCCCGGGTCCGGGGTGCGCGAGGCGAGCTGCGGGCAGGCGCGGGAGGCCAGCACATCGGCGAACACCCGGCCCGGACCGGCCGATCCGAGCACGCCGGGATCGCCGCTGAGCACCAGCCGGGCCCCGTCGGGCACCGATTCCACCAGCGCCGCGGCGCTCTCCACGTCGAGCTGCGGGGCGTCCAGCACCACCAGCAGGTCCAGCGCGAAGGCCCCCTCGGCGTCCCGGCCGGGGCCCTCCGCCCCGGAGAGGAGCCCGGCCACGGTCACCGCCGAACCGGCCGGCACGAGGGCCGCGGCCCGGTCCCGGCCGTCGGGGGCGTGCGCCGCCACGAAGGAGCGCAGCCCCCGCGCGTGCGCCGCCGCGACCAGCGCGAGGGGTTCGGCGCGGGCGGCCTCGCCGCCGGTGTGCGCGACCAGGCCGTGCCCCGCCGCGGTGCGGATCAGCGCGGCGGCGGACGGGCCGGGGGCCGCCGCGGCGGCCTCCTCCCAGTCCGCACCGGAGTCGTCGGCGCCCGCGCCCTCCTTGCCGAAGGTGCTCAGCAGCCGGGCCAGGCCGTCCGCGAGGCTCTCCTCCGCCAGGGCGTGGTCCTCCAGCCCGATCAGGATCCGCACCGGCCCCCGGGCGCCGTCCGCCTCGTCCTCACCGTCCCCGCTGCCGTCGGCCGGGGAGCCCGCCGCCGTGGGCGGGCCGTCCAGCGGCTCCTGGAAGACCAGCGCCGTCCCCGCCGCGACCGCCGCCTCCAGCGCCGCGTCCGCGTCCGGCACGCCGTAGGGGGCGAGCGCGGCCGTCAGCACGGGCGCCTCCAGCGCGGTGTGGCCCTTGAGGGCGGCCTGCGCCAGCAGCCAGCCCACCAGCGCCGTGCCGCGGCGCTCGTCGCCGGGGCCGCACTCCGGGCCCAGCAGGGCGCGCGCGAACCCGTCGGCCTGCGCCGGGCGCACCCCGGGCACCTCGAGCAGCCGCCACGGGTCCCGGCGCAGCTCCTCGGCCGCGCCCTCGCCCAGCCGGGCGGCGGCCGCACCGGCCAGCGCCTCCGGCGCCCCGCCCGCGGCCAGTACGGCCCGCAGGGCCGCGACCAGCTCGGGCGAGGCCTGCGCGGGAGCGTGGGGCAGCGAGACGGCCGGGCGCGCCGGGGCGGGCACCGCGGACGCGGGCCGCCGCGGGGCCGGTTCCTGCCGCCCGTCGAAACTCGTAGACCCGGACCCGGACCCGGAAGCGGGACCGGAGCCGGAAGCGGGACCGGAGCCGGAAGCGGGACCGGACGGTCCGGCGCCGGAACCGCCGGGGCGGCGGGCCGGGGTGGACGGCTCGGGCGTGCGCCCGCTCTCCACGGCCCGTACGGCGGCCAGCAGATCGGCGGCCTTACCGCTCAGCTTCGCGCCCGCGTCGATCGGGGCCTCGCGCTCGGCCTTGCGCCGGGCGATCCGCTCCCGCTCCACCTTCTGCGCGGCCAGCTCGGCCTCGGCTTCGCTCCGCACGGGCGCGGCTCCGTCGCCCGCAGCCGCAGCCGCAGTCGCCGCACCGGTCCCGTCCTCCGCCCCGGAGGGCGCCTCCGAGCCGCCCTCCGAGCCCTCCTCCGGGACCGCCTCGGCGGACTCCCCGCCGGAGCCCTCCGCAAGGCCCGCGTCCGGCGCCCCGACGGCAGCCGCATCCGTCTCGGCACCCGGGTCCGTCACCTGCTCCGTACCGCCGTCCGCGTCCGTACCGGCGCCCGCGTCCGTAGCCGCGTCCGTACCGACGTCCGCGGCTGAGTCCGTGTCCGCGTCCGTACCCGAGTCCGCTCCCGTACCCGCGTCCGTGCCGGACTCCGCAGCGGTATCCGGGTCCTGCGCGACGGTCTCCGGGGCCGTCGGTGCGGCCCCGGACGCCGCCGTGTCCCGACCGGCGTCCTCGACGCCCTCGCCGCGGTCGGCGTGTTCCGTGCTCACAACGTGCTCCAGTCCTGGTCCGGGTAGCGGTGCACCGGTGCCGACACATCGTCCAGCGCCCGGCAGATCTCCTCGGGAAGACTAAGGGCCTCCACTGACAGCACCTCGGCGAGCTGGGCCGCGGTCCGCGCGCCGACGACCGGCGCGGCCACCCCCGGCCGGTCCCGCACCCACGCCAGGGCCACCTGGAGCGGGGTGACGGCGAGCCCTTGCGCGGCCGTCACCACGGCCTCGACGATCCGGCCCGCCGGCTCGTCGAGGTACGGGGCCACGAACCCGGCCAGCACCTCCGAATCCCCCCGCGACCCGGCCGGCACCCCCTCGCGGTACTTGCCCGTCAGCACCCCCCGGCCCAGCGGCGAGGAGGGCAGCAGCCCCACCCCGAGGTCCCGCGCGGCCGGCAGTACCTCCCGCTCCACGCCCCGCTGGAGCAGCGAGTACTCCATCTGCGTACCGGCCAGCCGGGTCCGCACCCCGGCTGCGGCGAGCTGCCAGGTCGCCGCCTTCGCCAGCTGCCAGCCGCTGAACCCGGCCACCCCCGCGTACCGGGCCCGGCCGCTGCTCACCGCGAGGTCCAGGGCCTGGAGCGTCTCCTCCAGCGGGGTGTGCGGATCGAAGGCGTGCACCTGCCACAGGTCCACGTGGTCGGTGCCGAGCCGGGCCAGGGAGTCGTCCAGCGCGGCCAGCAGGTGCCCGCGCGAGGCGTCGCAGCGCCGCTCCGCGTCGCGCACGCCGCCCGCCTTGGTCGAGATCACCAGGTCGCGCCGCGGCACCAGCCCGTCCAGCAGCTGCCCGAGCAGGTACTCCGCCTCCCCGCCCGCGTACACGTCCGCGGTGTCGACGAGGGTCCCGCCGGCCTCCCAGAAGGCCTTCAGCTGCTCGGCGGCCTCGCCGGCGCCCGTACCCCCCGGGCTCTGGCCCCAGGTGAGGGTGCCGAGTCCGATCCGGGACACGCGCAGGCCCGTGCGGCCGAGATGCCTCTGCTCCATGACCGCTGAGACTACTGGGGCCCTGCCGGAGCGGGCCGGGGCGCGCTAGAGTCCCCGCAGTCCTGTGTTACTGATCGGTAAACCGTCAAGGGGAGCGACCTATGCGGCTCGGCATCAATCTCGGCTACTGGGGCGCGGGCATGGACGCGGACAACCTGGCCGTCGCCCGGGAGGCCGACCGGATCGGCTACGAGGTCTGCTGGGCCGCCGAGGCCTACGGCTCCGACGCCCCGACCGTGCTGTCCTGGGTCGCCGCGCAGACCGAGCGGATCGACATCGGCTCGGCCATCATGCAGATCCCGGCCCGCCAGCCGGCCATGACGGCGATGACCGCGGCCACCCTCGACTCCCTGTCCGGCGGCCGCTTCCGCCTCGGCCTCGGGGTCTCGGGCCCGCAGGTCTCCGAGGGCTGGTACGGGGTCAAGTTCGACAAGCCCCTCGCCCGCACCCGCGAGTACGTGGAGATCGTCCGCAAGGCCATGAGCCGCGAGCGGCTCTCGTACGAGGGCGAGCACTGGACGCTGCCGCTCCCCGGCGGCCCGGGCAAGCCGATCAAGCTGACCGTCCACCCCGAGCGCCCGTACATCCCGCTCTACATCGCCGCGATCGGGCCGAAGAACCTGGAGCAGACCGGCGAGATCGCCGACGGCGCCCTGTTGATCTTCCCGGCCGCCGCACACCTGGAGGAGACCGCCCTGCGGCACATCCGTGCGGGCCGCGAGAAGGCCGGGAAGACGATGGAGGGCTTCGACGTCTGCCCCACCGTCCCCCTCGCCCTCGGCGACGACGTGGCCGCGCTCGCGGACACCTTCCGCCCGTACACCGCGCTCTACGTGGGCGGCATGGGCAGCCGCAAGCAGAACTTCTACAACCAGCTCGCCCAGCGCATGGGGTACGAGAAGGAGGCCGCCGAGATCCAGGACAAGTACCTGTCCGGGGACAAGGCGGGCGCGGCCGCGGCGGTCCCGCACCAGCTGATCGACTCCACCACCCTGCTCGGCCCGGTGGAGCGGATCGCCGACGGGATGAAGGCCTACGCGGAGGCCGGGGTCACCACTCTGACGCTCGCCCCGGCCGGGTTCACCCTCGAAGAGCGGCTGGCGGCCCTGCGGGCCGGCGTGGAGGCCCTGGAGGCGGCCGGCCTGGCATGAGCGGACCCCCGTGCACTGCACGGGGGTCCGCTGCGGGTCCGCGGCCGTGGTGGGGGCTCGGGGGTCTTCCCCGCCACGGCCGTCACAGCCAACAACGCCTCCCGGCCCCGCGGGGTTACGCGCCGCGGGGCACCGGCGTGCGGCCCGGGCGCTGTTCGAAACGTCCTTCGTTCGGCGCAGCGCCGCCGGGCACCGTTTGCCCGCCTCCCCGATCGGACCTTCACTCGACTGAGGGGGACTGAGGGGGACCGTAGGAGGTGGCATTGATGCTCTCGGCCCGAAGCCTGTTCCAGGAGATCGTCGAGGACGACGACTCCTTCCGGCTCTTCTGCTCCATCGCCGCGAGCGGCGAGTCCCAGGGAGGCTGGGAGAACGCCCGGATCGCGGCCCTCGTGCCGCCGGCCATGGCGGACATGGCCCCGAAGATCACCCGGCACGGGGCCGACGAGGACAAGCACGGCCGGATCTTCCAGGCGCTGCTGAAGAAACGCGGGCTGACTCCCGTACCGGTGCCGCCCGAGACCGACTACACGATGCTGCTGGAGGGCAGCGGCATCGGCCTCGCCCACGCCAGACTGCGCGGGGAGCAGCCGCTCACCGAGGAGGACATCGTCGTCTACCTCGCGCACAGCCGCGTCACCGAGCAGCGGGCCGCCGACCAGATGGTCATGCTCGTCAAGCACTTCGGCGACGACCCCGAGCTCGGCAGGGCCATCCGCATGATCAGCCACGACGAGGACAACCACCTCGCGTACTGCCACGAGGAGCTGCTGCGCCTCGCCCGCCAGGGCCACGGCCGGACCATCCAGCGGGTGCTGCGCGAGAGCGCCCTGACGGAGATCGCCGTCTACCGGGACGTCAGCCTCGCCGTCATGGAGCACATGGGGCGGATCCTCAAGTGGCCCGCGGCGAAGGCCGCGACCCTGCGCGCGGGCATCCGCGGCGCCTACGCGTACGAGCGGTTCGCCGGCTGGCACAAGGCGGTCGGCCTGACCATGCCGGAGCGGCGCAATGCGCTCGGCGGGCCGGTCGCGGCGGCACCCGGGTTCGCCTGACCGCCGGGCGGCGGGGGCCGCAGCGGTGCGGGCGGGCCTACGGGAGCCCGTACCGCCGCGGCTCCCGTACCGCTGCACGGCCGTCCCCGGCCCTCAGAGCCAGCCGCGCCGCCGGAACATCCGGTACAGGCCCAGCACCGCGCCGGCCATCACCAGCAGCGCCGCCGGGTAGCCCCACCACTGCCGCAGCTCCGGCATGTCCTCGAAGTTCATGCCGTAGACCCCGGCGACCATCGTCGGCACCGCCGCCATGGCCGCGAACGCCGAGATCTTGCGCATGTCGTCGTTCTGCCGCACGCCCGTCTGCGCCAGGTGCGCGGACAGGGCGTCCGACAGCAGCCGGTCCAGCCCCTCCACGTACTCGTTGGCCTTCGCCAGGTGGTCGGCCACGTCCCGGAAGAAGGGGCGCGCACCGTCGTGGACGAAGGGCACGCCCGCCCCCGCCAGCCGGGCCATCGGCAGCACCAGCGGATTGCTCGCCCGCCGGAACTCCAGCACCTGCCGCTTGAACCCGTAGATCCGCGCGGCCGTGTTCCGCGCACCCGGCGAACCGGGGGAGCCCGGGGCGAACACCTCGGCCTCCAGCTCCTCCAGGTCCGACTGCAGTTCGCCCGCCACGACGATGTACTGGTCCACCACCGCGTCGCTCACCGCGTACAGCACCGCCGTCGGGCCCTGCCGCAGCACCCCCTGCGCGGAGGGGTCCTGCTCCAGCCGCCGCCGGACCGCCCCCAGCGGGGCCCCGTCCCCGTGCCGCACGGTCACCACGAAGGCGTCGCCGACGAAGACCATCAGCTCCCCGGCCGCCACCGTGTCCGTGGACTCGTCGTAGACCACCGGCTTGAGGACCACGAACAACGAGTCGTCGTACACCTCCAGTTTGGGCCGCTGGTGCGCGGCCAGCGCGTCCTCCACGGCCAGCGGGTGCAGCCCGAACTCGCTGCTGACGAGCTCGAACTCCTTCTCCGTCGGCTCGTGCATGCCGATCCACAGGAACGCGTCCCCCTCGGCCCGGGCCTGTGCCAGGGCGTCCGAGAAGTCCGCGGGCCCCGGAACCCGGGCGCCGTTGCGGTACATCGCGCAGTCCACAATCACGCCGCGCATTGTCCTCCGTCCACAGCCCCGCCGCATCCGCGCGCCACCGCCTACGCTGGTCCCCATGGCCACGCTGATCCTCGTACGGCACGGGCGGTCCACCGCCAACACCGCAGGGCTGCTCGCCGGATGGACCCCCGGCGTCTCCCTCGACGACCACGGCGCGGCGCAGGCCGCGGCCCTGCCCGGGCGGCTCGCCGGGCTGCCGCTGGCCGCCGCCGTCTCCAGCCCGCTGGAGCGCTGCGCGCAGACCCTCGCCCCGCTCCTGGCCGCCCGCCCGGAGCTGCCCCTGCACACCGACGAGCGGATCGGCGAGTGCCACTACGGGGACTGGTCCGGCCGCAAGCTCTCCGAACTGGCCGGGGAGCCCCTCATGGAGGTGGTCCAGCAACACCCCTCGGCGGCCGCCTTCCCCGGCGGCGAGTCCCTGCGCGCCATGCAGCAGCGCGCGGTGGAGGCCGTCCGGGACTGGAACGCCCGCATCGAGGAGGAGCACGGCCCCGACGCGGTCTACGTGATGTGCTCCCACGGCGACATCATCAAGTCCCTCGTCGCCGACGCCCTCGGCATGCACCTGGACCTCTTCCAGCGCGTGTCCGTCGAACCCTGCTCGGTCACCGCCGTGCGCTACACCCGCCTGAGGCCCTTCCTGTTGCGCCTCGGGGACACCGGCGACCTCGCCTCCCTGGCACCCCGCGGCGGAGCCCCGGCCGGCACCGCCCCGGACAATGGCGGCAACGCGGTCGTAGGGGGCGCTGCGGGCGCCGGGTGATCCAACGGCGCAGTAGGGTTGGAGGCGCCCGACACCGGCCCGCCCCGCAGCCGGAGCCGCGCCGTACTTCCCCCGACCCGCCCGCCCGCAGCCGAAACCACCCTGGAGACTGGACGTGTCCCGTCAGGTGTTCCTCTACGACCCGCCGGACCGCTTCGTAGCCGGTACGGTCGGCCTGCCCGGGCGCCGGACGTTCTTCCTCCAGGCCTCCTCGGGCACCCGCGTCACCAGCGTCTCGCTGGAGAAGACCCAGGTGGCCGCGCTCGCCGAGCGGATGGACGAACTGCTCGACGAGGTGGTCAGGCGCACCGGGGGCAACGCCCCCGTACCGGCCTTCGCCACCCCCGAGGCCGCGGACACCGCCCCCCTCGACGTCCCCGTGGACGAGGAGTTCCGGGTGGGCACGATGGCCCTGGCCTGGGACGGCGAGCAGCAGCGCATGATCGTCGAGGCGCAGGCCCTGGTCGAGCTGGACGCCGAGTCCGAGGAGGACCTCGCCGAGGCCGAGGAGCGGCTGCTCCAGGACGAGGAGAACGGCCCGCCGATGCTCCGGGTCCGCCTCACGGGCTCCCAGGCCCGCGCCTTCGCCAAGCGCGCCCTCGACGTGGTCAACGCGGGCCGGCCGCCCTGCCCCCTGTGCAGCCTCCCGCTGGACCCCGAGGGGCACGTGTGCCCCCGCCAGAACGGCTACCGCCGCGGAGCATGACCGTGGACGCTGAATCAGGGACGGGAGCCGCCGCCGGAGCAGTCGCCGGGGCGGCGGGTGCCGTGGGTGCCGCGGGTGCTGCCGAGATCCAGGAGATCGAGGAGCTGCTGCGCCGCGGCGGGCTGACCGTCCGCGGCCGGATCCGCGAGGCCTCGAACGCCGTGCTCTTCTGCACCGCCGAGCTCGACGGCCGCAGCACCGACTGCGTCTACAAGCCCGTCGCGGGGGAGCGCCCGCTGTGGGACTTCCCCGACGGCAACCTCGCCCGCCGCGAGGTCGCCGCGTACGAGCTCTCCCGCGCCGGCGGCTGGGACCTCATCCCGCCCACCGTGCTCCGCGAGGGCCCGTACGGCGAGGGCATGGTCCAGCAGTGGATCGAGCCCGCAGCAGAGCCCGCGGCCGAGCCGGAAGCCGGCCCCGCCACCGTGCTGCCCGGCCCCGCCACCGTGCTGCCCGGCCCCGCCACCGTGCTGCCCGGCCCCGCCGCCGGGCTCCTCGCCCTCGTCGACGGCGAGGAGGCCGGGGAGGGCTGGCGCGCGATCGGCTTCGCCGAGGTCGGCGAGGGCCGCACCGCCCTCCTCGTCCACGCCGACGACCCCCGGCTGCGCCGCCTCGCCGTCCTCGACGCCGTGATCAACAACGGCGACCGCAAGGGCGGCCACCTCCTCACTGCTCCCGGCGGCCGCCTCTACGGCATCGACCACGGGGTCACCTTCCACACCGACGACAAGCTGCGCACCCTCCTGTGGGGCTGGGCCGGCGAACCCCTCACCGCCGAGGCCGCCGCCACCCTGACCGCCCTCGCCGCCGCCCTGGCCGAAGGCACCCCCCTCGCCACCCGCCTGGCCGAACTGATCACCCCGGCCGAGCTGGCCGCCGTACGCGACCGGGTGGCTCAGCTGCTGCGCACGGGCCGCCATCCGCAGCCCTCCGGACAGTGGCCCGCGATCCCCTGGCCCCCCGTCTGACGTGCACCGGGGCCCCGCCCGGGCCCCCTGCACACCCGCAGGACGACCGCAAGAGAGCAGTTCCGGTCATCAGTGCCGGTCCGGTTCGATTCCGGAACATCCGTCCGGTTAGGCTCATGACATGCATGCCTGGCCCGCTTCTGAGGTTCCCGCCCTGCCCGGCAAGGGCCGCGACCTCCGGATCCACGACACCGCGACCCGGGGGACGATCACCCTCGCCCCGGGTCCCGTCGCCCGCCTCTACGTCTGCGGGATCACCCCGTACGACGCGACCCACATCGGTCACGCGGCGACCTACAACGCGTTCGACCTCGTGCAACGCGTGTGGCTCGACACCAAGCGTCAGGTTCACTACGTCCAGAACGTGACCGACGTCGACGACCCGCTGCTGGAGCGGGCCCTGCGCGACGGACACGACTGGACCGAGCTCGCCGAGCGCGAGACCGCCCTGTTCCGCGAGGACATGACCGCCCTGCGGATGCTCCCCCCGCAGCACTACATCGGCGCCGTCGAGGCCATACCCGGCATCGTGCCGCTCGTCGAGAGGCTCCGCGACGCGGGCGCCGCCTACGAGCTCGAAGGCGACGTCTACTTCTCCATCGGATCCGACCCGAACTTCGGCAAGGTCTCCGGCCTGGACGCCGAGGCGATGCGCCTGCTGTCCGCCGAGCGCGGCGGCGACCCGGACCGCCCCGGCAAGAAGAACCCCCTCGACCCGATGCTGTGGATGGCCGCCCGCGAGGGCGAGCCCAGCTGGGACGGGGGCTCCCTGGGCCGCGGCCGCCCCGGCTGGCACATCGAGTGCGTGGCCATCGCCCTGGACCACCTGGGCATGGGCTTCGACATCCAGGGGGGCGGATCCGACCTGGCCTTCCCGCACCACGAGATGGGCGCCTCCCACGCCCAGGTGCTGACCGGCGAGTTCCCCATGGCCAAGGCGTACGTCCACGCCGGCATGGTCGCCCTGCACGGCGAGAAGATGTCGAAGTCCAAGGGCAACCTGGTCTTCGTCTCCGCCCTGCGCCGCGCCGGGACCGACCCCGCCGCCATCCGCCTCGCCCTGCTGTCCCACCACTACCGGGCCGACTGGGAGTGGACCGACGAGGTCCTGGAGACCGCCGTCCGGCGGCTCGCCCACTGGCGCGCGGCCGTCTCCCGGCCCGACGGGCCCTCCGCGGACGCCCTCGTCGAGGAGGTGCGCGCCGCCCTCGCCGACGACCTCGACGCGCCCGCCGCCCTGGCCGCGGTCGACCGCTGGGCCGCGCTCCAGGAGTCCGGGGGCGGTACGGACGAGTCCGCGCCCGGACTGGTCTCCCGTACCGTCGACGCCCTCCTCGGCGTCGCCCTGTAGCAGTCCCCGCCCGGACGCGGACCGACCGCGTCCGGGCAGCGCGAAGGGGCCGGCACCCGGTGCCGGCCCCTTCCGCGTACCGCGCCGCAGGGGCGCGCGGCCCCGCTCAGCCCTCGGGGCCCTCCTCCTCGCCGGCGGCGCTGCCGCCGCCGCGCTCCTCGCCGCCGCCCGGCGGCTCCTGGCCCTCCGGGGCGCTGCCGCCCGGCCGGCCCAGCCGCGGCGGCCGCGGCCGCCCGCCCGAGGTGTCGCGCAGGTACGTGCCGTCCCCGCCGTCCGTGGCCAGCCCCGGACCGCCGTCCCGGCGCCGCAGGTACCGCTCGAACTCCCTCGCGATGGCCTCGCCCGAGGCCTCCGGCAGGTCCGCGGTGTCCCGGGCCTCCTCCAGCGTCTGGACGTACTCCGCCACCTCGCTGTCCTCGGCGGCCAGTTGGTCCACGCCCAGCTGCCAGGCGCGCGCGTCCTCCGGGAGCTCGCCCAGCGGGATCCGCAGGTCGATCAGGTCCTCCAGGCGGTTCAGCAGCGCCAGGGTCGCCTTCGGGTTCGGCGGCTGTGACACGTAGTGCGGCACCGCCGCCCACAGGGACACGGCCGGCACCCCGGCGTGCGTGCAGGCCTCCTGGAGGATGCCCACGATCCCCGTGGGCCCCTCGTACCGGGTCTCCTCCAGGTCCAGGGTCCGGGCCAGGTCCGGGTCCGAGGTCACCCCGCTGACCGGCACCGGCCGCGTGTGCGGGGTGTCGCCGAGGAGCGCTCCCAGGATGACGACCATCTCCACCCCGAGCTCGTGCGCGAACCCGAGGATCTCGTTGCAGAACGACCGCCACCGCATGGACGGTTCGATCCCGCGGACCAGCACGAGGTCGCGCGGCTTGGCACCGCCGATGCGGACCACGGACAGCCGCGTGGTGGGCCAGGTGATCTTCCGCACGCCGCCGTCCAGCCACACCGTGGGGCGGTTGACCTGGAAGTCGTAGTAGTCCTCGGCGTCCAGAGCCGCGAAGACCTCGCCCTTCCACTCCCGGTCCAGGTGCGCGACCGCGCCGGAGGCCGCGTCACCCGCGTCGTTCCAGCCCTCGAACGCGGCCACCATGACCGGGTCGATCAGCTCGGGCACGCCCTCAAGCTCGATCACCCAGGTCTCCTTCCGAAGTTCCCTTGCCTTTACCGGGGCCAGCCTACGGCTTGGATCCACCACCGCCACAGCGTGCGGAAAATGCCCTCTACGCGCAGCGCGAAGGGGCGGCCCCGCACGGGACCGCCCCTTCACCGCCTGCACGGCCCCGTGGTGGAAGCCGTACCCGCGACGGGCACTTCTCAGGCCTTGCGGCCCAGCATCTCCTCGACGCGCGACCGGACCGCGTCCGTGTCCAGGCCGCGGATCGTCACCGTCGTACGGCGGCGCAGCACGTCGTCCGCGGTCTGCGCCCACTCGTGGTCGCGGGCGTAGGCGACCTGCGCCCAGATCTCCGGGCCGTCCTCGTGGATGCGCTCGCCCAGCGCCGGGTCCTCGTTGACGAGCCGCGCGATGTCGAAGGCCAGCGAACCGTAGTGGGTCGCCAGGTGCCGGGCGGTCAGCGGGTCCATGCGCGTACCGGGCTCGCGGTCCACCAGCAGGCGGTGCGCCACGGCGTTCGGGTTGGCGACACCGGGCAGAGGCACCCGGCGGACCAGGGACTTGACCGGCTCCATGTCCTCGGTGAGCGGGCTGCCGGGCAGCTTGGCCAGCTTGTCCATGACGACCCGGCCGATGTGCCGGTAGGTCGTCCACTTGCCGCCCGCGACCGACAGCATCCCGCCGCGGCCCTCGGTGACGACCGTCTCGCGCTTGGCCTTGGCCACGTCCCCGGGGCCGCCGGGCAGCACCCGCAGGCCCGCGAAGGCGTACGTCATCAGGGAGCGGTCCAGGTCGGTGTCCTTGATGGAGAACGCCGCCTCGTCCAGGATCTGCTGGATGTCGGCCTCGGTGGCCCGCACGTCCGCCGGGTCGCCCTCGTACTGCGTGTCCGTGGTGCCCAGCAGCAGCTGGTCCTCCCACGGCAGCGCGAAGGTGATGCGGTACTTGTCGATCGGGGTGGCCATGGCGGCCTTCCAGGGGGACTTGCGCTTCATCACGATGTGCGCGCCCTTGGAGAGCCGGATCGACGGGGCCACGTGCTTGTCCTCCATGCGCCGCAGGTGGTCCACCCACGGGCCGGTGGCGTTGAGCACGACCCGCGCGCTGACCCCGAACTCGCTGCCGTCCAGGCGGTCGCGCAGCTCGGCGCCCGAGACCCGGCCCTGCGTGGTGCGCAGGCCCGTCACCTCGGCGTGGTTGAGGACCACGGCGCCCGCCTCGACGGCCGCGCGGACCGTCATGACGGCCACGCGGGAGTCGTTCATCTGGTGGTCGTAGTAGACCGCGACGGCCTTCAGGTCGTCCGTCTTCAGACCGGGGTTGTCGGCGGCGGCACGGGCCGGGGATATGACCTTGCCCATGCCGTCGCCGAAGGCCGAGAGGGCGGAGTAGGCGAAGACGCCCGCGCCCAGCTTGGCCGCACCCACCGGACCGCCCTTGTAGACCGGCAGGTAGAACGTGAGCGGGTTGACCAGGTGCGGGGCCACGTCCTTGGCCAGCACCCGCCGCTCGTGGTGGTTCTCGGCGACCAGCTTGACCGCGCCGGTCTGCAGGTAGCGCAGACCGCCGTGGACCAGCTTGGAGGAGGCCGAGGAGGTGGCGCCGGCGAAGTCGCCGGCGTCCACCATGGCGACCCGCAGGCCCGACTGCGCGGCGTGCCAGGCCACCGAGGTGCCCAGGATTCCGCCGCCGATCACCAGCAGGTCGTAGGTGGCCTTCGCCAGCTGCTCCCTGGTCTCGGCGCGGCTCGCCGTGGAACCGGCGGTCGGGTGCGTGCCCAGGGCGGGCACGCTCTGCAGGCTGCTCATTGTTAGCTCCTCGTCAGCTGTCAGTGATCGACGTGTGCATCAGCCGGCCGGGGTCAGCTGACGTCCTCGTCGTCGATCCAGCCCATGGTCCGCTCGACGGCCTTGAGCCAGTTCTTGTACTCGCGGTCCCGCTGGTCGGCGGGCATCCGCGGGGTCCACTCGGCGGCCCGGCGCCAGTTCGCGCGCAGCGCGTCCGTGTCGGGCCAGAAGCCGACGGCCAGGCCGGCGGCGTAGGCGGCGCCGAGGCAGGTGGTCTCGGCGACCATCGGGCGCACCACGGGGGCGTCCAGGAAGTCCGAGAGGGTCTGCATCAGCAGGTTGTTGGAGGTCATACCACCGTCGACCTTGAGGGCCGCCAGTTCGACGCCGGAGTCCTTGGTCATGGCGTCGGTGATCTCGCGGGTCTGCCAGGCGGTGGCCTCCAGCACGGCACGGGCGATGTGCGCCTTGGTGACGTAGCGGGTGAGGCCGGCGATCACACCGCGGGCGTCGGAGCGCCAGTACGGGGCGAACAGGCCGGAGAAGGCGGGGACGAAGTACGCGCCGCCGTTGTCCTCGACCGAGGAGGCCAGGGTCTCGATCTCGGCCGCGGACTTGATCAGGCCCATCTGGTCGCGCATCCACTGGACGAGCGAGCCGGTGACGGCGATCGAGCCCTCGAGGGCGTAGACCGGCTTGGCGTCGCCGATCTGGTAGCCGACCGTAGTGAGCAGGCCGCTGTACGAGTTGATGATCTTGTCGCCGGTGTTCATCAGCATGAACGTGCCGGTGCCGTACGTGGACTTGGCCTCGCCCTCGGCGAAACAGGTCTGGCCGAACAGGGCGGCCTGCTGGTCGCCCAGCGCCGAGGCGACCGGGACGCCCGCGAGGACCCCGTCCGCGACCGCGCCGTAGACCTCGGCGGAGGAGCGGATCTCGGGCAGCACCGCCGCCGGGATCTCCATCGACTGCAGGATGCGCTCGTCCCAGGCCAGCTCGTGGAGGTTCATGAGCATGGTGCGGGAGGCGTTGGTGACGTCGGTGACGTGGCGGCCGCCGTTGACACCACCGGTGAGGTTCCAGATGACCCAGGTGTCCATGGTGCCGAAGAGGATGTCCCCGGCCTCGGCGCGCTCGCGCAGGCCCTCGACGTTGTCGAGCAGCCAGCGGACCTTCGGGCCGGAGAAGTAGCTCGCCAGCGGCAGGCCGGTCTCGCGGCGGAAGCGGTCCTGGCCGACGTTGCGGCCGAGCTCCTTGCACAGCCCGTCGGTACGGGTGTCCTGCCACACGAGCGCGTTGTGCACCGGCTCGCCGGTGTTCTTGTCCCACAGGACCGTGGTCTCGCGCTGGTTGGTGATGCCGACCGCCTTGACGTCGGCGGCGGTGATCTCGGCCTTCGCGATGGCCCCGGCGACGACCTCCTGGACGTTCGCCCAGATCTCGGTCGCGTCGTGCTCGACCCAGCCCGGCTTCGGGAAGATCTGCTCGTGCTCCTTCTGGTCCACGGAGACGATGCGGCCGTCGCGGTCGAAGACGATGCAGCGCGAGGAGGTGGTGCCCTGGTCGATCGCGGCGATGAAGGGCCCGGTGCTGGTGGTCATGGAGTCTGCTCCTGGCAAGTCGGTAGGTGCGAGTCTGGAGAGTCAGTCAGCGAATCTGAATCAGGCGAACGCGAGGTTGTACAGACCGCCGGCGAGCAGGGCACCCGCGAGCGGGCCCACCACCGGGATCCAGGAGTAGCCCCAGTCGGAGCCGCCCTTGTTCGGCAGGGGCAGCAGGGCGTGGACGATGCGCGGACCGAGGTCGCGGACCGGGTTGATCGCGTAGCCGGTCGGGCCGCCCAGCGAGAGGCCGATGCCGACGACCACGAAGGAGGTGATCAGGACGCCGATGACGCCCAGGCCCTTGCCGCCGTCCTGGAGGCCCTGGGTGAGGATCGCGAGCACGAGCACCGCGGTGCCGATGATCTCGGTGGCCAGGTTCTGCACCGTGTTGCGGATCTCGGGGCCCGTGGAGAAGATCCCGAGCACCGGGCCCGCGGGCTGCGTGAGGTCGGGCTTCAGCTCCGGGTCCGTCAGGTGCGCCCGGAACTGCCCGTAGTACGTGATCCACATCAGGACGGCGCCGATCATGGCGCCGAGGAGCTGGCCGGCGAAGTAGACCCCGGTGTTCCCCCAGTCGCCGTCCTTGACCGCGATGCCGACGGTGACGGCCGGGTTCAGGTGGGCCCCGGAGAGCGGGGCGGACACGTACGCGGCGATCAGCACGGCGAAGCCCCACCCGAAGGTGATGGCGAGCCAGCCCGCGCCGCGGGCCTTGGAGCTCTTGAGGGTCAGCGCCGCGCAGACGCCTCCGCCGAGCAGGGTGAGCAGGGCGGTACCGATGGTCTCGCCGATGAAGATGTCGGAGGTGGACACCCGCGACTCCTTTGTCCTACGTCCAGGGGGTGAGCGGACGGCCGGGTCCCGTCCGGCGGTCCGCGCACTCGGTGAGTGCGATATCGGCCCTTGGCTCTGCCACACCCTAACGCGTATTGCCGGTAGGTGTTCGACAATGCCGACCGATGAACGGCAGTTTTCCGCCCGGGTGAAGACGGCGTCAAGAGTTCGAAGGGGCCGAATGTCGGATCGTTACCACTGGGTAATAGGGTGCAAACCGGACGGAAGACGGACAGGATCACGCCACGCGGGCCCGCCGGGACCCTCGTCGCGCCCCCCGCAGGGCGCGAAAAAAGGGGTGTGACGTCCGCGACGCCACACCCCCGCACCAGGGCCCGTACGAGCCCTCAGAAGCGGCCCGCCCCCAGGTCCCGGGACACCGCCCGCGCACAGTCCCGCACGGACGCCACCAGCTCCGGGCGCACCTCCCCGGCCGGCCCGCACACCCGCTCCACCGCGCCCGCCACCGCGACCGCGCCCACCGGCATCCGCCGCCGGTCGTGGATCGGGGCGGCCACCGAGGCCAGCCCCTCCCAGGTCTCCTCCACGTCCGCGGCCCAGCCGCGGGCCCGGGTCAGGTCGAGGACCCCCTCGAAACCGGCCAGGTCCGTCACCGTGGCCGGGGTGAAGGCCTTGCGCTCCGCCTCCACCGCCTCGCTGTGCGCCACCGGGTCGAAGGCGGACAGCACCTTGCCCAGCGCCGTGGAGTGCAGCGGCTGCATGGCCCCCACCTCCAGCACCTGCCGGCTGTCGTCCGGCCGGAACACGTGGTGCATGATCAGCACGCCCTGCTGGTGCAGGACCCCCACGTACACGCTCTCGCCGCTGGCCCGGGCCAGGTCGTCCGTCCACACCAGGGCGCGGGCCCGCAGCTCGTGCACGTCCAGGTAGCTGTTGCCCAGCCGCAGCAGCTCGGCGCCCAGCTGGTAGCGGCCCGAGGCCGCGTCCTGCTCCACGAAGCCCTCCGCCTGGAGGGTGCGGAGGATCCCGTGGGCCGTGCCCTTGGCCAGGCCCAGCGAGGAGGCGATGTCGGACAGGCCCAGCCGGCGCTCACCCCCGGCGAGCAGACGCAGCATCGCAGCAGCCCTTTCGAGCGACTGGATGTTCCGTGCCATCGCGCAGCCTCCTGTGCTTGCCGGCGCCGCCTGCTCTGGTGACGGCGTACCGGACGTGGTTCGACAATGACGAACACTATCGGTCCATGCCGACCTCATGTGCGGTCCGGCAAAGTCTGTCAAGACGGCGTCGATCCAGCCACCCCCGGACCGGCACCGGATCCCGAGTTGCCAAGGTGGCCGTCCGGTGCGTGGGACGCCTTCCCCCGCCCGGCACCTGCACGGTTACCCTGACGACGTGCGCCTCGACACAGTGGCGCAAAGCCGACAGCCGTCGCATCCCAGGGAGTACTCCATGGCCTCGTTGCCGAACCCGCCCGCAGACACCCAGACCCGGGCCGATGCCCTGCGCGAGGCGCTGGCCTCGCGTGTGGTGGTGGCCGACGGGGCGATGGGGACCATGCTCCAGGCGCAGGACCCCTCGT